>CAJOMS010000089.1 GCA_905235795.1 uncultured Clostridia bacterium
ACCTTAATCGCGTTGGGAACGCCGCTTTTAAGCGTATCGTAAGTGTCGCACAGTAACAACACCGCATCGGGATACATTTCGGCATAAGCCCTGAAAGCGTCCAGCTCCGACGGGAAATTCATCACCCAGCTATGCGCGTGCGTTCCGGATACCTTAACGTTGAACATTTGCCCTGCCAAGACGTTGGATGTCGAACCGCACCCGCCTATTATTGCCGCGCGCGCGCCGTAAATGCCTGCGTCCGGCCCCTGCGCCCTGCGCAAACCGAATTCCATTACGGATTGCCCGCGCGCCGCGTTGCAAATCTTTGCAGCCTTGCTCGCTATGAGGGTTTGATGATTTATGATGTTCAAAACCGCCGTTTCTATCAGCTGTGCCTCTATAATCGGCGCTTTAATAGTTAAAATAGGCTCCCCCGGAAAAACCATCGTCCCTTCGGGAACGGCGTAAATATCGCCTGTGAAGCGAAAATCTGCAAGGTATTTCAAAAATTCTTCGCTGAAAATATTTAAGCTTTTCAAATAGGCGATATCGTCTTGATCGAAATGCAGATTCTTTACGTAATCTATCGCCTGTTCGAGCCCTGCCGCAAGGGAGTAGGTTATCAGATCGTGCTGGCGAAAGAAAACGTCGAATATCGCTATTTGGTCGCGATACCCCTCTTTAAAGTAACCGTTCATCATCGTCAGCTCATACAGATCCGTAAGTAACGTCAAATTCCTTTTTTCTTCGTACATTCTGATGCCTTTATAACTTTATGATATAATTATTTTTCGTCCTTGGTTTCTTCTTTATTTTCGTCTTTTTTTGCGGAAATCTTTTTTACGGGGACGGAAGTGCTTTCTTCTTCCTGTACCTCCTCCGCATTTTTCTTCTTCTTTTTGGGCTTTTCGAACATATAATCGAAGTAAGCCCTCATATCCTTGCCGTTCATTGCCCAACCGTGATCTTTAAGATCTCTGAAATAGTTGACAAGCAAAATCGCAGTTCCCGCAATAATCATAATTATTGCTACCCATTCCATACCCTTCAACGCCTCTATACCGAAAAGCGGAAGATTGAATTGAGCGTCTCTCATCGGTTCCATAATAGCCCTTATTACGCCGTAACCGATAAAATAAAGCCCCGTTGCGTAGCCGTTGCGCTTTCCTTGATACCTGTATAAAAACCAGTATAAAAGCGCAAATAAAACCAAATTTGCCAACGATTCCCACAAAAACAGGGCGTAGTGGTAGTTGCCCGTACTTTGAATGTACACGCTTACGGGCAGTCCTATGCCTTTGGGATCGACAGCGCCGTAAACTTCCTGATTGAAATAATTGCCCCATCTGCCTATAGCTTGACCGAGCGGAAGCATTACCGCGCCGAAATCAAAGAACTTTAAAACGGGTTTTTTATGTATTTTACAAACTATAAATATGCCCAAAGCGCCGCCGGCAACGCCGCCGTAAATGGCGAGCCCGCCGCTGCGGATATCTATTACTTCGAGAAACGAGTGAAAACTGTTTATATCGAAAAGGACGTAAACCAATCTTGCCATTATTATCGAACACGGTATTACGCCTATCATAAGGTCAAGCAAAAAATCAGGTTGTTCGCCGCGTTTTTTAAACAGCGGAATTGCCGCCAGCACGCACAAAAGCATACCGAAAGTGATAGCCAAAGCATAATAATATATCTTAAAGCCGAAAATTTGCAAATAGTTATGCGACTTGTCGATATAATCGGGAATCAAAAACAAAAGGTTCTGCATTTGTACCCCTCCTTACTGCCGTTAATAGTCGTTAATATAATTATAAGTGTTTTTATCCTTATTTGCAAGCGTTTATGCGAATTTACGTTAAAAAACGCTATTTTACAAAAAATCCGCCTTTGAGAGCCACGCGCAATACTAATAATCGGTAAGCCCAAGCAAGTAATCGGCGGAAATATCGTACAACCTGCATATAGCCGCAAGCTGTTCGTAACTGCACTCGAATATTCCTTTTTCAAATCTCTGATACACGGGCTGAGCTACCCCGAGTTTGGCGGCTACGTCCCTTTGCGTCATTTTTAGTTGCGTCCATCTTTCATTTAACTTTTTGCCGAGGTCCTCTTTTAAATTTTTTCCACTTTTTAATTTTTACCTTCCTATTTTACTTGACCCTATGATACACTTTATGTATAATATAAATAAGTTTGATACATTAAATGTATCTAAGTATTATATCACAAATGGGGCTTTTTTGAAATCAATTTGTGAAAATTTTGTCGCATAAAGCAGTTTTGTTGGAGTATAAGTAACGCGGCGATAACAAATTAAAATTTTGCAAAAAGTTACCCTTCGCTTTACTTTGCGATGGGTAACTTTTTTATGCCGTGATCTCAATTTTAAGACGCCGCGCAACGGCGTTTTGCCGACGCCGTAATTCAATTTAACGTTTCGCGTTCGGTCGAGGCGCCGACTTGTGACGCGTCGGCTTGCGTTCCGCCGAAGCCGAGGCTTATGAGCAAGGCGTTGTTTATCCTGTTCATCGTGCCGGAAGGCAGTTCGCCTATGCGCTCTTTCAGTCTGCGCTTATCCAAAGTGCGTATCTGTTCCAACAATACCACGGAATCTTTGGAAAGGCCGTACTGCTCGGCGCGCAGCTCTATATGAGTAGGCAACCTCGCTTTATTTATTTGGCTGGTAACCGCCGCCGCGATGATAGTGGGGCTGTATTTATTGCCCACGTCGTTTTGAACTACCAACACGGGCCTTACCCCGCCCTGTTCGCTGCCGACCACGGGGCTGAGATCGGCATAATACAATTCGCCTCTTTTAATCATTTGACGTTCTCCCTTTTTCGGTTTCCGTATATGCCCCTGCTACATTATATGTATTTCGGCGGTCTTTACGTAACCGTACGGCTCAATTATTGCCCGCAACCGAAATAATATACGCCAAACAATAAAAAAGCCCGCCGAAAGGCGGGCAATTATAAAACGATTTATCAGCTGATAAATTTGCAGACTTTGTCGGCGTAGTCGGTGGGATCTTCTATCGGCAATCCCTCTATCAACCTCGCCTGTACCAAAAGGATATCCGCAAGGTCTTTCAGCTTTTCTTTATCCGTCTCGAAAAGCGTCTTAACTTTCTCGAAAATCGGGTGAGAAGCGTTTATTTCAAGCACTTTTTGCGCGGAAATCTGATTGTCTTCGTTACCGGGCATCGCATTGAGGACTTTTTCCATCTCTATGGAAACTTCACCCTTGCTGCTTAAACATACGGGGTGATTTTTGAGCCTCGTGGTTATCTTTACTTCGGCGACCTTTTCACCGAGGCAATCTTTGAGGTAATCGGTAAGTTCTTTGTTCTCCTCTGCGTTATCTGCGGGAACTTCTATGCCCGTATCGTCGCCTGCCGCGTTGCGGAATTCTTTTTCTTCAAAATTACCGACCATTTTTATGCAAAATTCGTCTATCTCGTCGGTAAAGCAAAGAACGTCGTACCCCGCGTCGAGAACGGCTTCGGTTTGCGGCAGAGCTTTTACGCCGTCCGCCGTTTTAGCCATACCGTAATAGATATACTTTTGATCTTCGTGCATATTGCTTAAGTATTCGGCGAGAGTTACCTTCTTGTTCTCTTTTGCGGAATAGAACATAAGCAACTCTTTCAAACCGTCGGCATGGCTGCCCCAGTCGCTGTAAACGCCGTATTTTATCTGCAAACCGAAACTATCCCAGAACTTTTCGTAAGTTTCCCTTTCGTTTGCAAGCATAGACGCTAGTTCGCTCTTAATCTTCTTTTCGATACTCTTGCCTATGGCTTTGAGCTGTCTGTCTTGCTGGACGGTCTCGCGGGAGACGTTCAACGTCAACTCGCTATCCACAACGCCCTTTACGAAGCCGAAATAGTCGGGCAGGAGATCTGCGCAACGGTCGGTAATCAAAACGCCGTTAGTGTAGAGTTTTAAGCCTTTTTCGTAGCTCTTTGTGTAATAATTGTACGGCGCGTATGCCGGAATAAACAGCATTGCGCGGTAATCCACGGAGCCTTCGGTAGAATAGTGAATAACTTTAAGCGGGGTATCTCCGTCGAAGAACGTATTGGAATAGAACTCGTCGTACTCCTCTTTGGTTATTTCGGTCTTATTCTTCTTCCAAAGTGGGATCATGGAATTGAGCGTTTCAACTTCCTTGTACGGCTCTGACGGCGCGCCCTCCTCCTCTGCGGGTTTGTATTTGGTAACTTCCATTTTTATGGGGTAACGGATATAGTCGGAATACTTCTTTACGAGTGAGCGTATCTTGTATTCTTCAAGGAAGGTCGAATAATCTTCGCCGTCCGTATCCGCCTTGATATACAGGGTGATTTCCGTGCCGTAGCTATCCTTTTGGGCGGGCTTAATATCGTAGCCTTCCACGCCTTTGGAAACCCACTTAAACGCCTCGTCCGAACCGTACGCCTTAGATACTACTTCGACCTTGTCGCTTACCATAAACGACGAATAAAAGCCCACGCCGAATTGACCTATGATATTTACGTCGTCGTTCTTTTCGGTATTAGCCTTAAAATCCTGCGAGCCGCTCTTTGCGATAACGCCGAGGTTGTTTTCAAGCTCTTCCTTGGTCATGCCGATACCGTTATCGGTAATTTTAAGCGTGCGGGCGGCTTTGTCGGCAACTATCTCTATCTTAAAATCGCCGCGATTTATATCGCCGAGATTTTCCGTTAAACTTTTATAGTACAGCTTGTCGATAGCGTCGCTGCAATTGCTCAATAACTCTCTTAAAAAAATCTCTTTATGCGTATAAATGGAATTTATCATCATATCGAGAACTTTTTTTGATTCCGTTTTAAAACTTTTCATTTCAATCTCCTTTGCGTTAGCAATTAAACGCATTAATTGTTAGCACTCTATTTGTTCAACTGCTAATATTATACCACTTTGAAAAATATTGTCAACCGTTTTTTGCAAATTTTTAATAAAATTTTTACGCTAAAAAGCCGCGCTTTAAAAAGCACGGCTTGTTGTTTAAAACAATTTTATTGAGTTTATATTTGTCGTTATTTTAAATCTTTTAAAATAAATCTCCTGTCTTTGAGCCAATCTACGGAAAGAGAAAACCAATTTTTAGTTCCGCTCGTGTAGTTTGGAACGACCTTTTGATAATAAACGCGCTCATCGCACAGGGAAAGCCCGTGGACGCCGTACTCACCCAGCTGGTGCAGGAGAGGTATCCCGGCCCCTGGCGCGTCGTCGTCATGCGCGCCGGCTTCGAGGCCCGGGATCGCGCCGACGCCATGTACGGCTATCTGTCCGCGCTGTTGCAGGACGCCGCGCTGCGGTGCTTCTCCATGCGGTATGAAAACGGCCTGTTCCTGCTGGTTCACGCGGATGACGTCGCCGCGCTGCTGAAGGACAAGACGCTGAGCA
>CAJOMS010000090.1 GCA_905235795.1 uncultured Clostridia bacterium
GCGTCTATCGGGTTGGGGAATTCTTTTGCGACGACGGTATCGATGGGGAGCAAAATCTTTTTGCCGAGGGAGTTTGCCTTTTCGAGCATTTCTTTGCAGTAGCCGAGCTTTTCGTCGTCCACCAAAGAAGTGCCTACCTCGTATCCCTTAGCTTTAAGGAACGTGTAAGCCATGCCGCCGCCTATGATGAGCGTATCGCATTTTTCAAGCAAATTGTTTATAACGTTCAATTTATCCGCAACCTTAGCGCCGCCGAGAATTGCAACGAACGGGCGAACGGGGTTTTCGAGCGCGTCTGCCATTACCGAAAGCTCTTTTTCGATAAGGAAGCCGCACACGGCGGTTTTAACGAAGCCGTACTCAACGATAGCGGCAGTCGTCGCATGAGAGCGGTGAGCCGTGCCGAATGCGTCGTTAACGTAAATATCGCAGTACGAAGCGAGTTTTTTGCAAAGTTCTTCGTCGCGACCTTCTTCGCCTGCCATAAAGCGGGTGTTTTCAAGCAGGGCTACTTCGCCATCTTTCAAGGAAGCTACTACCGCGTCCGCGCTTTCGCCTACTACGTCGGTAGCGAATTTAACCTCTTTGCCGAGTTTTTCGGAAAGTTTTTCGGCAACGGGTTTAAGGCTGAATTTCTTAAGATCTCCCTCTGCCTTTTTAAGCGCGGCCTCTTTTGCCGCAGCCCTTTCTTCTTCGGGCAGAGCGTCGATAGTCTTCTTTTCCTTCTTGGTCAAGCCGAAACCGGGAGTTAACACGTTGTGCGGCTTGCCCATGTGCGAGCAAAGTATAACCTTTGCGCCGTTATCCATAAGATATTTTATCGTGGGCAATGCGCCGTTGATACGAGTTTCGTCGGTGATGACACCGTCTTTCATAGGTACGTTGAAGTCAACGCGTACCAAACATCTTTTACCTTTTACGTCTACGTCTTTTACGGTAAGTTTATTCATGGGAATTCTCCTTTAAAAAATTTCACGTATAGAATACACTTTTTTGGCGGAAATGTCAAATACTTCAAGCCTCGTTTATATATTATCCACCATTTAGTAATAATATAGACCGCTCTGCGTGTAAACGAGCGGTCTTAAAAATTTTATCTTTGATAAAAATCTATCCGAGATATAATAAATAAACTATCCGCGGGCTTTTTCGAGACACTCGTCGAAGAACGCGGCGACGTCTCTGTACGCCTCCTCGCGGCAGATATCGTTCAAATATTCGTGGCGAGCGCCGTCGTAAAGGACTTTTTTAACGTTTGTCCCGATAGAATCGTACATTTTTTCAAGTTTTTCCACGCCTTTGCCCATTTCTCCCACGGGATCGCACGCGCCGGACATAAGGAGTATAGGCATATTTTTGTCAATATTTGCCAGGTTTTCCTTCTTGTAAGATTTCAGCACTCCCTTGAAAAAATTATTGTAAAAATTGTTGCTGCATATAAATCCGCAGTCTTTATCGTTAAAATATCTTTCACATTCTTCCGGGACGGAGGAAATAAACGACTGCCCGCCGAATTTTTTGTCGTACGCGTCGAAAGACGCCTTTTTTAACGTGTTAGACGGCTTTTTGCCCCTGCCTATCGCGCACGCAAAACCCGACAAAAAAGCGCCCAGCCTCGTGGTAAATATTTTCATATACGAACTTCCGCCCAGAATTGCGCCGGAAAGTATATCCGCGCTTTCCTGTATGTATCTCTGCCCGAGGAACGAACCGTAACTGTGGCTGAACAAAAACACGGGCAAATTGTATTTCTTTTTGTATTCTTTTGCCAAGAGCGCCATGTCTTTAAGCGTGTCGCCGTAAATATCGCCTTTGCAATATCCGGGAGTGTCCGGGTCCGTTTGCCCGTGCGCGCGGTGGTCGTCCGCAAACACTATATAGCCGTGCTCGTTCATTTTTTTGGCAAAAGCGTCGTACCTGCCGGCGTGCTCCGCCATTCCGTGAGATATTTGTATAATGCCCTTCGGCGACGCAACGTCGCTCCATTCGAGCACGGATATCTCTTTTCCGTCAAAAGAAGTAAAACTGTACCTCATATTTAAATTAACCCCCTAAAACAAACATTTTTCGACTGCTTTTTTATATTCGGCGTAAAGCTCGTCAAACTTTTTTCTGTCGGCGGAAGGCTTAAACGCCCTTTCTGCCGAACGCAATTTTATTACGTCGTCCTCGGTATAATAGCCGAGCGCAATAGCCGAAAGATACGCCGCGCCAAGCGCCGTACTCTCCTTTTCAACCGGCCTTACAAGCTCCGCGCCCAGAACGTCCGCCTGAAATTGCATAAGAAAATTATTTGCTGAGGCTCCGCCGTCGCACCCTATTTCTCTTATGCAAATGCCGCTGTCCTCGCACATATTAACGGCGAGGTCCTTTACGGAATACGCTATGCTTTCGAGCACGGCGCGCGTCAGGTGATATTTATTGCTCCCGCGGGAAATGCCTACGAAAGTAGCGCGCGCTTCGCTGTTCCAATACGGCGCGCCCAGCCCCGTAAATGCCGGCACGAAGTAAACTCCGCCGTTATCGGGAACTTTAAGGGCAAAATCCTCGCTCTCTGCCGAAGAATTGAAGAAATTAAGCCCGTCTCGCAGCCATTGAACCGCACTGCCGGCGTTGAAAACGCTGCCTTCAAGCGCGTACAAAACTTTATCTCCAAACGAACAGCCTACCGTCGTTATCATGCCGCAGGAACTTTCGGCAGGAACGTCGCCCGTACACAAAAGCATAAAAACGCCCGTGCCGTATGTAATTTTACCTTTCCCTTCGGATAGGCACGCCTGCCCCACGAGCGCGGCTTGCTGATCGCCCGCAACGCCCGCAATAGGTATATAACGTCCGCCGTACTCGAATTTTCCCATTACCGAAGTGCAACTTTTTACTTCGGGCAAGACGGATTCGGGTATGCCGAAAAGTTCGAGCAACTCCTCGTCCCACTTAAGCGTACGTATGTTGAAAAGCATCGTGCGCGAGGCGTTCGTGTGGTCGGTAACGAAACTCTTTCCTTCGGTAAGACGGAATATCAAGTAAGAATCGACCGTGCCCATGCACAAATTCCCCTCTTTCATAAGCGCTTGTGCCTCGGGCACGTTATCGAGGATCCAACGCATTTTGGTCGCCGAAAAGTACGGATCGACCACGAGCCCCGTCTTGCTTTTTATTTTTTCGGCGTATTCTTTAAGCCCTTCGCAATATTCCGCAGTGCGCCTACATTGCCAGACTATAGCGTTATATATAGGTTTGCCCGTTCGCCTGTCCCAGGCGATAACGGTCTCGCTCTGATTTGTTATGCCTATGCAAGCTATATCTTCCGGACGAGGCGCGGCGCCTATCTGCCCCACTATAACGGCGAGCGTATCGGCGTAAATTTCGTTGGCGTCCTCCTCTACCCAGCCGGAATGAGGATATATCTGCTTTATCGGCAAAGTTCCGCCGCTCACGAATTTATTCCGTTCAAGATCGTAAAGCATTGCGCGCGTGCCGGTGGTGCCGCAATCTGCCGCAATTACGTAACTCATATCTTTCCTCCTTATCGTCAATTTAAGCATACAAGTCAAATTAAGTATATAATAATTTTTTAAATTTTTCAACAAAAATTTTAAAATTGAATATACTGTATTTATGAGAAATCTTATTTTGACGGGCGGGGGAACTGCCGGACACTGTACGCCGTGTCTTGCGCTGCTACCCATGCTCGAAAAGCAATTCGACAACGTTTATTACATCGGTTCCGAAAACGGCATCGAACGCGAAATAGTGGCTAAAACGCACGTTAAATACTATTCTATACCAACGGTAAAGCTCAAACGCAGCGTTTCGGTTTCTAATTTGGCAATACCTTTCATACTGACGCAAGGCGTTTCAAAGGCAAAAAAAATGCTTAAAGAACTCGACGCGTCCGTAGTGTTTTCAAAGGGCGGTTACGTCGCGCTGCCCGTGGCAATAGCCGCAGGACGGCTCAAAATCCCTCTTGTTTTGCACGAATCCGATATGTCGCTGGGACTCGCCAACAAAATTTCCGCGCGATACGCAACGGAAGTGCTCACCTCGTTTAAAGAAACCGCCTCGAAGGTAAAAAACGGCGTGTGGACGGGTGCGCCCGTCTCGCCCGAACTGTTCGGCGTAACGCGCGGCGAAGGTCGGCGTCATTACGGTATTACGGGGACGAAACCCGTGCTGTTGGTGGTGGGCGGCAGCAGCGGAAGTACCGCGATAAACCGCGAAATACGGGGTATTTTGGGTGAGCTGACCAAAAAATACAACGTCCTGCACCTGTGCGGAAAGAAAAATTTCAGTCCCGAACTGAAGGGTAAGGAAGGTTACTTTCAAGTGCCTTTCGAAAGCGAAATGAAGTACGCCTACGCCGCGGCGGACGTTGCCGTTTCACGCGCGGGCAGCAACAGCATATTCGAACTCATGGCAATGAAGATCCCCGCGCTGCTCATTCCTTTGCCAAAGGCGGAATCCCGCGGCGACCAGATAGAAAACGCAGAATACTTCCGCGCGGAAGGGGTGTTTCGCATGATTCTGCAAGAGGAAATCACGCCCGAAAAGCTGCTGTTCGAAATCGACGAAACGTACAGAAACCGCCTAAATCTCACGTTATCGGCAAAAAACTACGGTACGTTTGCCAACGCAAAAATCGCCGAAAGGATCGTGCGCGCGTCGCTAAAACAACCGCCGCGGGCAAATAGCCGCGCCGCGTCGCCGCGTAACACCCGCGCGTAAATACCGCCTGCAAGCGTACTTCACAACTTAATCATAATGAAAAAGCGCCGACGAAACGTCGACGCTTTCGATGATACTTGAAAAATTATCTCTTTGAAAATTGTGGAGCACGACGTGCTTTCTTTAAACCATACTTCTTACGTTCTTTAACTCTTGGATCTCTTGTAACAAATCCTGCAGTCTTAAGAATATGTCTATAACTATCTTCTCTTGTTTGATCAGTATTTTTATCAAATTCTAATAATGCTCTAGTAATAGCTAATCTAATAGCACCAGTTTGACCAGAGAATCCACCACCATTAACTTTAACGTCGATGTCAAATCTATTTTCATTATTTGTTGCTACTAATGGTTGTTTTAAATCCATTACTAGTGTAGCATAAGGCATATATTCATCAACATCTATACCATTAACAGTAATTTTTCCTGTTCCACCAACTAATTTAACTTGTGCAACACTTCTTTTTCTTCTACCTGTTGCAG
>CAJOMS010000091.1 GCA_905235795.1 uncultured Clostridia bacterium
TGTGTTTTTTTATTTGCGATTGTCAGTCGCTTTTATTTTAACACAGGAGTTTTTTATTGTCCATAGCTTAAGCTTTTTATCCACTCGCTCAGCGAGTGGTTGTCTTAGACAAAACGAAAAAATGTCAGGAAATTCCTGACATTTTTGGCGCGCCCTCAGCCGAGCGGTCAAAGACCGCGAACGCCACCGCCTTCGCCAAGTCAAAACGTGTAAAATATAAGGGATTATCGCAAAAAATGCGAGTTAACGGATTTGGCGGTATAGGGGGTTCCCCCTAGGGAAAGCCACGAAAAAAAGCGCCATAGGGGGTATTGCCGTTTCCCGCAAGCGGGAACCCTCGGCAAGAATAACGCTGCGCTTATTGCGAATAAATTTTGCAAGCAAAATTTGTTCTCGCCCCTGTTAGACACACAACGAAAAAGAGAACGGAAGCAATCCGTTCTCTTTTTCGTGGCGCGCCATAGGGGGTTCGAACCTCTAGCCTTCGGTTCCGTAGACCGACGCTCTATCCAGTTGGGCTAATGGCGCGTGTAGATAGTAATTGTTTAGTTTTAACGTTTCCCGTGTTGAGTGAAATACATAACCGCCCAACTGAGAAACAGGGCTCCCGAAAAGTTTTGCAAAGCAAAAGTTTTTGGGATAAGGAGTAGCCGCTTAAGCGGTCAGGCGATTTACCAAAGGTAAATCGACGACTACGATGCGTGCTACGACGCGGGCTAATGGCGCGTGTAGATAGTAATTGTTTAGTTTTAGCGTTTCCCGTGTTGAGTGAAATACATAATCGCCCAACTGAGAAACAGGGCTCCCGAAAAGTTTTGCAAAACAAAAGTTTTTGGGAAAAGGAGTAGCCGCTTAAGCGGTCAGGCGATTTACCAAAGGTAAATCGACGACTACGATGCGTGCTACGACGCGGGCTGATGGCGCATATTAAGTTTTCGTGTTATTATCGGTCAAACGGACCGTTCGCTCCGTAGGGCGACACTCTGTTTTTCGATAGCTTATATATTATAAAATAAGCAAAAATAAAAGTCAATGAATTTAGCCGCAAAACGAAAATTTATTTTTTAAATTTTTTTTGCGGCATATAAAACCTATAATTTTTGCTGTTTGCACCAAATTTTCATTACGAGCTTGTGGGGCAATATTTTGGTCAAAAACACTTGAAATCTTATGGACGCACCCGCTACCGAAACGTCCTTTCCCCTTTTCATATCCTTCAACGCGCGGTCTATGACCTGTTTCGGGGTAAAATACTTGTTGTAGTAAGTAACGACAGTGTTTTCGGTTATTGCGCGGTCGAAAAAATCTGTTTTTACCCAACCGGGACAAACTGCCATAACCTTTATTTTACGCTTTTTAAGTTCAACGTTGAGCGCTCGACTGAAACTCAGCACAAAAGCCTTAGTTGCGGCGTAAATATTGATGTACGGAACTGGCTGAAAAGCAGAAAGAGAATCTAACTGATAGATCTCCCCTCCCTCTTTCATATACGGCAGGCAGGCATAAGTAACGCCGACGTAAGCCTTGCAGTTAAGGTCTATCATGTTATAATATTCTTCGACGGGCAATTTGTCGAACGCCTCAAACTTTCCGTATCCTCCGGCGTTGACCAAGGTTTTAACTTCGGGCTTCACCTCGTCAAGCAAGCGCGTAAGCTGCGCTATCGATTCCGGCAAAGTAAGGTCGCACGGAATAGGTCTGATCTTTGCGGAACTGCCTTCGGAAAGTTCTTCCAACCTCTGTTTGCGGCGGGCAAGCACCCATATTTCATCGTAAGCAAATTGTTTGTCCAAAGCGTAAACGAACTCTCTGCCCATTCCGGAAGAAGCCCCCGTTATCACGGCTATTTTCATAAAAATCTCCTTTAAATTACCCTTACGCCCTTGCGCCTGAATTCCTGCTTCAATTCCGCGGGGAAGTTATCGTTTACCACGAGCAGATCGATATTTTCCATCTTTGCAAACGTGTAAGAAAGCGTTTTGCTGAGCTTGCTCGTATCAAGCAGCATAATACGTTTTTTTGCACGGCTTATAACGTAAGATTTAAGCTCTGCCTCCTCGCGCACGGCGCACGAGAAACCGTCGTTATAAGAATAAGCCGAAGTTGCCATGACCGCTACGTCTATATCGGCGGACGCCAAAAAGTTTTCCGCCCTGCGACCGCACGTTGCCTGATTGCCCTTTGCAAGATCCCCTCCAACAAGCGTTATCGTCGGGTTTTCCTTGCGTGAAAGTTCTACGGCAATGTTTATGCCGTTCGTATATACGTGGTAACGTTTATCCGGTAACTCCCTTGCAAAAAATGTGGTGGTAGAGCCGCCGTCGATAAATATCGTTTGGTCCTCGTTTACGAGCGTAACTGCCTTTTCGGCTATATTCTGCTTTTCGAATATATTCAAATTAGCACGGTTTATCAACGCGCCTTCGGCACGCCCGGTTATTTCCGTAAGAGATATAGCCCCGTTTTTTACGCGCAACACCGTGCCGCGTTGTTCCATTTCCTCTATGTCGCGGCGAATGGTCATAGGAGATACTTCGGGGAACTTTTCGCTGAGTTCTCCGTAAGTCATTTTTCCGTTGATATCCAAAAATAACTGTATTTGTTTCCTTCTTTCTTTATTCATAATATTCCCTCTGTACTATTTTAACAGATGTCTTTTATATTTACAAGAACTTTGTTAAAATTTTTCAATTATTTTTCAAAAACAAGCAGAATCCCGCCAAAACATTTCAAAATACTCTTAACGACTGCCTTCCTGGAAAAAAGGAGGAAGCTTAACTCCTCCCCCATTAATTTATTTTTTTAACTAAAACAAATGCAACAGATCCATCAAAACGGCAAAACTCAAAAGGACTATCAGCCCTACGGCGTGAATTATCCCTTCCAACTTTTTAGGTACGGGTTTGCGGAAAATCATCTCTATCAAGGTGAAAACCACTCGCGACCCGTCGAGCGACGGAATCGGCAATAAATTAAATACCGCCAGATTAACGCCTATATATGCGGCGATTTCAAGCAAAAAGCTCAGCCCCCCTACCCTTATCGCCCTTGAAGTGACTACCACGGTAGTTACTGTACCGCCCATAGCCTTTATGAACAATTTGCCCGTGAGCAGCTCGCCGAGTATTCTGAATATAGTACCTGCTACGTTGAACGCGTAAACAAACGAACCGCCCAGCGTTGCAAAGAACCCGAGGCGCACCGTGGAAGTGGACCAACGGCTTTCGCCGTGTATTCCGTTTATTCCGAGTTTTTCAAACACGTTTTCGGGCGTGATTTCGCCTTCCGGCAAGGTAAATGTCAAGCGGTAATAATCGCCCCCGCGGAAAAGCCAAAGCATAACTTCGTCGCCTGCGGAATAGCCTTTTAAATATTCGCACAATCCCGTGGCGGAATATATTCTGCGCTCTGCACGGTACTTTCCGTTTATATCGTCAACGTCGTTGTCGTACACCGAAGTACATTCGCGGAACAACGCGTCTCCCGGACGGAAAGGCGAGTTACTATCCACGCTGTCCACACACAACAGCTGCGCTATGCCAATCGAACGGCTTACCCCCTCTAAATCGGTCAAATTATTTGGTACGGCGTCCGCACGCAAAGTCAGATTCACGGTCTGTATTTCGCCGTTGCGGCTGACTTTTGCCTGAATTACGTCCCCTTCTTTAAGTCCGTCAAGTGCGGAAATAACATCCGTCTGCAAATAAATATTGCGGCCGTTTAAACTTAATATAACGTCGCCGCTCTCGAGCGACTGCGAATATTGAATGTTCGGCTCTATTTCAAACGCATTCAAGCGCGACTGCCCGTATATGCCGAAAAGCAATATTACGAGCACGAGCGCGAACAGAAAATTCATAGTTGCACCCGCAACCAGCACTATTATCCTTTGCCAAGGTTTGCGGTTGTTAAAAGCGGTGGGAGAATTGCAGTCGTCATCCTCACCTTCAAACGCGCAATACCCGCCTATAGGCAAAGCGCGTACGGAGAATATTTCGCCGTTTTTTTTCTGTTTTTTGTAGATAGCCGGGCCGAAGCCGAGTGAAAATTCAACTATGCCGAAGCCGAATATCTTGCCCGCAATGTAGTGGCCGAACTCGTGCACGGTTATCATGGCAAGCAAAACGAGTATCGCCAACGCCACCGACCATATCGTGCCGAGAACGCCGGAAATATTGTGCGTGAAAGCCCCATAAATGAGACCGAAAAGTAAAATACCCCCTAAAACGCACAAAAAAACGATAAATGTCGTGTTGGTATTCTTCGTACTTTCCGGCTTGTTACCGTCTTTATTATTAGCTTCCGCGGGAGGTAATTCCCCTTCTTGCGGCTGCTTACCGCTTTGTTTTTTTTCGGAATCTTCCATATCAATCGAACCGTTATCTTTTAAAATTATTTATGATTTTTTTTGCTTCCGCGCGGGAACGTGCGTCTGCGTCTATAAGCGCGGGCAGAGTAACTTCTGCGCCGAAGTCCTTTTCCACAATCTTTTCGATCACGCGCGCTATATCCGTAAAGAGTATATTTCCGTTTAAAAACTCGTTTACGGCGACCTCGCTTGCGGCGTTCATAGCGCACGGGTTTGTCCCGCCCGTACGAATGCTTTGCTCGGCAATGGCAAGACAGGGGAACTTTTCCCTATCGGGCGAATAAAATTCGAGCCGACCGACGGACGCAAAATCCATACTTGCAAGAGGCGGCAACGGCCGTTTTTGCGGGTACGTTAACGCCGCTTGAATGGGCTGCCTCATATCGGGGTAAGACATTTCCGCCAAGACCGAACCGTCGCAAAATTCCACCATAGAGTGGATTATCGACTGCGGATGAACGACGACCTCTATACTATCAAGCGGGGCGCCGAACATATGATGCGCCTCTATCACCTCAAACCCCTTATTGAGCATTGTGGCGCAATCCACGGTTATTTTTTTTCCCATCTTCCAGGTGGGATGATTGAGCGCCTGCTCCGGCGTAACGCTTTTCAGCTCGTCTATAGACGCCTCTCTGAACGGCCCGCCGCTCGCAGTTAAAATTATCTTTTTGTAACCTTGCTTTTTAAAATCGAGCGCCTGCCACACGGCGGAAATCTCGCTATCTACGGGAATTATCTCTACGCCGGCAGCTG
>CAJOMS010000092.1 GCA_905235795.1 uncultured Clostridia bacterium
CAATCAGCTGCCTGCAAGTTACGTTTCGGGACTTGCGGCGGTGGCTACGTCCGGTAGCTATAACGACTTGCTGGACAAGCCGGAAAATATGGATACGTCAAATTTCATAACGTATAACGAGGCTCTCGCTGCTATGCTTGAGTTTCAAGAGATGTTCAGCCCCGTTATAATAACTTATCTTGCCGTTATGGATACTTCTCCATCGTTTAACACCATTGCAAACGAAAATAGGGAAAAACTGATAAATTATTATAACAATAATAACAACTTCGGTCGCCCTATGTTGCTATTCGATCCTTCGAATAACGTCTATTACCCACTGATGAAAATAACGGATGGCACGCCGCAGCTTACGTTCCATTTCAGCAGGGGCACCGGCTATTCCGTACAAATCAACAAAAATAATTTTACTTACGGTTTCAGCGAGTAGCAAAAACCAAAAAGTGCCGTTTATCACACATAAACGGTACTTTTTTCTATGTTTTAATTACTCGTTTTTCATTGCGTTATGTAAAAAGATTGAAAAATAATTGACAAGTATTGTTGTATTGTGTTATAATTTATAAAAACATAAAACCCTTAAAGGAGTGTTTATTATGAAGAAAAGGAGGTCTGTTTGGCTGTATTTGGCGTTGGCGGCTGTTCTCGTTTTCAGCTTAATGGCATTCGTTGCCTGCACCGAGCCTGCACATATGCACGAATATGCAGACGGGTATTGCATAATGTGCGGGGAAAAGGACCCCGACTACGCGACCTCTGACGAGTATTTTGAGTTCACGTACCTCACCGCAAAAGATTCTTATTCGATCACTGCGAAGAACGTTGTCAATCTGCCGAGTAAAATAGTTTTGCCGTCAAAGCACGAAGGTAAGCCCGTAACTTCTCTCGGAGAAAATGCGTTTTATTACTGTAGCGATTTAGAGAGTATAGATATCCCTTCTTCGGTTACTTATATAGACGACCATGCATTTGAATATTGCAGCGGCTTGACTAGCATAGAAATTCCCGCCTCGGTTACTTATATAGGCGCTTATGCATTCAGATATTGCAGCAGTTTAACGGACATAAACGTTCAAGAAGGCAACAAACAATATAAATCTATAGACGGCAATCTTTATAGCTACGACGAAAAAACCTTAATTCAGTATGCGATAGGTAAAAAAGATAAGGTTTTTGTAATTCCTTCCTCGGTTACAACCATAGGTTACTACGCATTTTACAGCAGCAATTTGACCGGTGTGGAAATACCGTCCTCGGTGACTTCCATCGGCGGATATGCGTTTCAGGAGTGTTGCGCTTTAACGAGCGTAGAAATACCCAATTCCGTTACAACTATATGCATGGCTGCATTTTACAATTGTATCGCCTTGAAGGAAGTAACTTTCGAAGAAGACAGCAAACTTTCTTCTATCCAAAAAGAAGCGTTTTACGGCTGCACCGGCTTGACAGGTTTTAATTTTAACGGCACTATGGCAAAGTGGCAAGCCGTAACGAAGGGAACTAATTGGAACAAGGACGTGCCTGACGGCTACAAAGTTTATTGCCAGGACGGCACCCTCGATAGATACAACAACCAAGTTGCTTAAAAATTATATATAAAATCACGCAAACAGACAAGCGCCCGCGGAGAATTATCCAAATTCTCCGCGGGCGCGTTTTAAAAGCAAATTTGCCTCGTTCAACCGTAAAAATGCCTGTTTTTACGGAATTTTACCATATAAAAGGCAAATCTACCCCTGTAAAGCTTGTAAATGCCTTTGTTTTTAAAAATTTATCGTTTATTTTGGTTTGCGATTAATTATTATTCTATGCCGTTTTTCGCTTTATAATCGATAAGGGCGAGGGCGAGTTGATCGCCGCAAGACGTATCGGACTGACACTTTATCCCTTTAAGGGTTTTAATGACGTCGTCAATATCCATTCCGTTAACAAGGCGGGAAACTGCTTGCAGGTTTCCGCTGCATCCGCCCATAAATTTTACGTTTATCAACTTGTGGTCGGGCGTTACGTCAAAAATGATTTGGCGGGAACAAGTTCCCTTGGTGGTGTAGGTATTCATGGTTACTCTCCTATGTCGATCAGGTTTGCAAAAACGGTCTTGTAAAATTCATCGCCTTTGTTTTCCCAACCGACGTAAACGTTTTTTGCTATTTGTCTGCTCGGCACTACGAGTTTAAGCTCTAATAGCGGCTGAGCGGATTCTATTATTTTAAGGTGAACGGTATAAGTGCCGTCTTTATTTTTGAAATAATCGGAAAAAAATTCCTGTTTTTTCCTGTATCGCGTGCGATTGTTTTTTATAAAAGTCGAAATCTCCGCACGCGTGCTGGTGGGTATTTTTACGTAATAGTTAGCGAGGCACATTCGCCCGTCTGCCGTTATGGTGTAAAGCGGTTCGCCACCGCTGTTTACGTCGCAAATAAAGCCTACGTCTAACAAGTTTTTAATGAGAGCGCTGCAATCCATGTACGAAAGCCAGTTGTTGGATGAAGTACACATATCCAAGATGTTGCTTTCTGAAAGCGGACTTTCCATTTTGTCAAAGACGAAAAGCAATATTAATTTGTTAACGGAAGCTTCGCCCTTGACTTGTTGCATAGCTTACAGCCCCTCCTTAGGGTTAAACCTGAAACGGTTTAAGTTCGGCTAAAAGTTCGGCGCAATCGTCTGAATGTATCTCTACGTTAATAGGCTTTGAAAGATCCAAGCTGAAAATACCGAGAATCGATTTTGCGTCCACGATATATCTGTCGCTATGCAGGTCTATTTCGAAAGCATATTTTTGGACTATGTTGACGAATTCTTTTACCGAACTTGCCATTTGAAGCGAAATTTGTATTGATTTCATAATAGCGTCTCCTTTTATTAATTTTGTTTGGGTATTTATTATACAGTAAGTTTTCGGTAAAATCAAGTGTATTTTGAAATTTTTTTTAAAAAACAACAGGTTGTGGTTTCAATTAAGGGGCGGTACAATAAAGCGTTGAGTTAATCGTCGAAGTATATCGGACTCGGGTTGAATTTTTTGGCCTTTGTCATGCGGTCTTTCCTTTCAAAAAGCGCCTTGTCCAGCCCGCGCACGTGTACGTCGAATTGTTTTATCGCCTTGTAGAGATACCCGTCCAAAACGAAGATTAGGTCGTTGCCTCCGCTTGTGTAAGCGTCGGTTGAAAAGTCGGTTGCAATGAATATCTTTATGCGAGTAGGAGAGGCGGAATAGACCGCCACGGTTCGCAGCCGCATATCTTCGTAAGGTATGAAAAGTTGCGATTCCCGCGCGTTTTGCGGGGTATTTTGATAATCTTTAAAAATTTGTCCGCCGTCGAATTCCGACTCCGCATCCATAGTGGTGCCGAACATTTCAGCCTCGGTGATTCCCTCGTCGTTTATCAGGTCGATACCCGTCGGGCCGAATCGCGCGGCGAGGTCGGGAAGCGTTGCGGTTGTGTAAAAGGGAAATATAACGGGCGACTCGTCAGGCAAGACTTCACTTGAAAACGAGAAAAGTTTATCGTAAAATTCTATATCCGCCTTTTTCGCCTTAGCGTTTGAACTGATATTGAAAGGTATGACGATTGCAACCGCCACGAGAAAAATTGCTAAAGAAACTAAGATTGCCGGCACGTTCCCCGCGATGCCGAAGATAATAAGGGGTATCAAGGGCAAAATTATGAAAATCGAGCTGATAGCCGCTCGCTTAGAGTGAATTTTCCTTTCGAGCGAAATAGGCCCGCCTATAAGCGGACTTAGGAAGGTGAACAGGTCAGTTTCCACCGTCTTTGGCTTGCGTAAATATATTATTAAAAATGCCGTTGTGGCAGAAACGGTCGGCAAGAAAAGGCATAAACCGATAATTCGCATAGTTAAATAGTCGTTTGCGTAGTATTCGTGCGCGGTTTGCAGGTCAAGGTAGCTTTTTCCGTTGGCGTCGAGCGAAGATACGTACATTTTCGATGAGGTCAAATACGCCTTTGCAACGTTCACGGTTATTTGCGTGCCTGCGGGAAGTTCTTCTGCCAAAACTTCGTACGGAAGCAATTTTTCATACCTTCCGCCAACGCGAAAAGGAAGCGCGTTTTCTTCGGTATAAATCAGCGTATTATTTTCGTATTTCGTCATATGGTCAACCGTGGCGGTAAATTCGATAAAATCTCTGTCGTATTTATTTGAAAAAGAAATTGCAAAAAGTATTGCGCCAGATACGGAATAGACGTAAAACAATACGGAAATGACCAAAAATACGTTCTTTTTTCTGTTTTTTACTTGAATACTGTTTTTCATGACGCCCCTCTATGAAAAAGTTTAACACAAAAGCAAAAAATTGTCAAATACAGTTGTGATAAAGCGCGGATATAAAATTGACATTTCAGTCAATAAGTTATATAATTATTTATTGCGGGTGTCAGTAATTTTCCCGCAAAACGGTGCAGAGATGAAGCAAAGCCTTGAAGAAATACTTTTACAAGTAGAAAAACCCGCGCGCTACATAGGCGGCGAGTATAACGAACCGGAGCCGTTCGACGGCAAGCCGAATTATTGTTTATGCTTCCCAGACGTGTACGAAGTGGGCATGAGTAACCTCGGTATAAAAATCGTTGCGGAGGCGATTTCGAGCGTCGAAGGCGCTTACGTGGACAGGTGTTTTGCCCCTTGGCAGGATTTCGGCGAAAAGCTGAAAGAAAACGGCTTGGAACTTTACGCCTTGGGAAACAAAAAGTCCCTTAAAACGTTCGATATCATAGGTTTTTCGCTTCAATACGAAATGAGTTACACCAACGTTTTGTATATGTTGGATCTCGGCGGAATCCCTCTGCGCAGCGCGGACAGGGGCGACGATTACCCCATCGTTCAAGCGGGCGGGCCGTGCGCGTGCAATCCCGAACCGTTGGCGGATTTCGTGGATATGTTCATCATTGGCGATGGAGAAGAGTCCATGAAACAGCTTGCCGAGTTGTGGCAAAAGTGTTCGGGCAAGCAAGAGTATCTTCGCAGAGCCGCTCAGGAAGTGCAGGGCGTTTACGTGCCCGCGTTTATAGACGTAAAATACGGACAGGACGGCAAAATAGCG
>CAJOMS010000093.1 GCA_905235795.1 uncultured Clostridia bacterium
GTAACGATCAGTTTACTGTCAAGTATTGCCATAAGCAGTTCGTGTTTATTCTCAAAATTGCCCTTCGCCACGATATTGTCAAGGTGCCACCTGACGTTCTGCAAACTCATGCCCATTTCTTCCGCCATTTCTTTATAAGTATACCCCTTGACGAAATAACGGAGTATCTTCATCTGCTTGTCGGTCAATTCTTCGGTAAACAAATCTTTCAGCGTGACGTTCGGGGAACTGTCGGGGAAAACGCGTTCGCCGTCAAGCGTTCTGTCAATGACGTTCATAATGTCCTCGGTGCCGTGGTCCTTATACCACAGGCTGTCTGCCGCGCCGTTTTTCGCTTCCTTTAACACTTCGGAATCGACAAGGGACGTTACCACTACGATTTTCGTCTTGGGCTGTATCTCCTTGATGCGTTTGCCGGCGGCAAGCCCCGAATGGTTGTTTTTGGTCTGCACGTCCATCAACACAAGCCCTACGCCGCCTTTTTCGCAGAGTTTTTCCGCCTCGAAAGCGTCTTCAAAGGTGGCTACCAAACGAAACCGCTCGTCGCTTTCTATCATGCGTTTCAATACGTCGCGGACAAAATAATTGTCTTCCACAAGAACGACGTCAATCATTTTTTCTTTCCCCCTTTCGGCAGATTCAATATCAAAACGAAGTTCGGAGCATGCGAAACGTGCATTTCTCCGCCTGCATTTTCCACGGTCTCGCGGAGCGACGTCAGCCCGCCGCCTTCCTTGATCGGTTCTTTGGGCGGGGCGCCGTCGTTTGTGACCGTCACGGTATACAGATCTTTCCTCTCGGTTACGGCGACGGTTACGGTTTTACCGCCCGCGTGCTTGTAGCAATTGGTCACGCACTCTTTGGCGGCGAGTAGAATTATTTTCTTTATATCGTCTTCGGCGGGCAGATTTCCTTTTAACGATAAGGTAATGCCCAACTTTTTAGCCGTTTCTTTTACGTCGCCGAAAGATTGTTCGCCGCCCTCGTCCGAACCCGAAAAATGCCACACGGCGTGTTGTAAAAGGCGTAAATGTTCTTCCGCGTTTTCATCGTTGCCCGTGCTTAAAATTTGGGAAAGGGCAAGCAAACTCGCGCCGATATCGTTGTGTATCCGTATTTTCAAAGCCAGCGTTTCCTGCTCGCGGACTCTGTCGGCAAGGCGAACCATCAACTTTTTCATCTCCTCTATCGCTTCTTTGAGTTTTTCGTTCTCCGCGCGGATCTCCTCGTTGGTATGATATATTTCGGTTACGTCCTGCGCCGTAACTTGCGTAAAACCGTTAAGACTTTCATCCGTCATTAGCTCGATCACGAACCGCCATACTCTCCCATCGGGAAAACGATACATAAAATTACCGACCTTTTCCACGCCGTCCGTTTTCAAATCTTCGAGCGAGTTTTTCAGTTCGTTTATAGTCTGCGGATAACTGCCGATGAGAACGGAAGAAAGTTTCGCCATCGCTCTGTTGACGAGGATAATTCTGCCGCTGCCGTCTGCAAAGCATACGCCCGAATCTAGATTGTCGAGCGTTTCCTTGACCGACGACGGCGAAAGTACGTCCTTTCGCTTGTAGCGGGTGATGACGATTGCGCAAATACCGTAAACAAACAGCGCGGCGGCTATCACGAGCAGCCACAGCCACGGGATAGAAAGCGGATTGTTTTCCGGCTCTACGGCAACGCACATGACGTACGCGGCAAAACCCGTCGTAGCAAGGAAAAGGACGGCGTTCAGCGTTACGGTCCACGCGCGGGCTCGCGAAGATATTCCGTATAAAACGAGCGCAAACAAGGATACGACGGCGAGGAACGTTGCGCCCGCGAGAATACTGCGACAGGCTATGGAAAGTTCGGTGAAAATCGTCATTTTGCGCCTCCCGTAAGCGGAAGACAGAGTTCCGTTTCGTCCTCTTCCAGCTCTATCGTAACGGACGGATATTCTCTCTTTATGCCGCTCGTTTCCATAACGCAATCGACGGTTATGCCGACGCGGAGCGTTCCTTTTACTTCATAGACGCGCGCGTTGATCCATTTTGCCTTATCTACGGCAATCTCCACTACGGATTCAAAAAAGTCATAAGCGGTCGTCAATAGTTCTCCCGATACGTATTCGTTTCCCGTTTGAACGGAAAAAGTCCCTTTAATGCCATACATACCGAGCACGCGGAAAGATTCCGCAAAAGCGTTCGTCAGTTTGGCGTCGGGAAGCATGGGTGTATAGTCGGTGAGAAGTACGAAGTCTTTTCTGCGCTTTATAAAGCTGCCGAGTATCACGATTTTAGCTATGATACGGCGCTTTTCTTCTGCCGATTTCGCCCGTTTGTATTCGTCCGCAAGGCGGTCGATGCCGTTGATCTGCTTTTGCGTTTTGCTCTGCAAAAGGTCGTAAAGGCGGTTTTGCTCCTCGACGATCTTATTTTCTTCCTCTTTCTTATACGAGTATTGCAAAAAGTCGTTGCGGTCTTTGAGTTCTTCCCGCGTGAGTTCGAGATTTTCTTTGACTTCGAGAAGTTCCTCTATATCGTCCGTCCATATCGCTCTGCCGCCCCGTATCGGCATATTGTGCAGTAGTTTATTTTCTATAACGACGGGCGCGGCTTCGGCTCTTTCAAGCGTTTCGCGGTCTATCGGCTCGGCAGTCTCCGCCGCATAACGCACGTTATAATCCCTATCGGTGATCTGCGCGGATAAATTTTTTGACGAGCGGAACAACTCTTCGTAACGCACGTTGGACTGAATGAGTCCGCTCATAATGCAACTTTCCAAAAATACGGTAAACGCCAGACACTCGAACACCGCCAAGTCCCAACCGATCGCAAAGGCGAAAGGAACCCGCAAAGCGTACAAGACGACGTACAAAACGATGACGACGAACGGAAGGATAGGGACCCATAAAATCCATCTCGTTTTCGGCAATCTGCTTTTGGTAAACAACAGAACGAGCGACGAACCGCCGCAAAAAACGCCCCATATCACGACGAGAATATAGCCCCAAGCGTAAGAATAGTCGTTTTCCGAAAAGATTGCGCCTTCGGGAAAACGGAATACGCATTGATGAAGGTCGTTCGTGAGCGTAAGTACGGCAAGAACGGTTGCGGGAATCAGCAGTAAAAATGTGTAGTTCTTTAGCCGAAAGCCCTCGTTTTTACCAATGGACAATGCTACGAACAAAGTAAACGTGGGGATAAACAGCATCGGGATATAGTAGGAATACCAAAGGTATCTTTGCGCCGTTTCGTCCATTACGAAATAGAACTTAAAAGCGCGCACAATCATCCAAAGCGCCATCAGCGCGGCGAGAATAACGAGAAACTTTCTCGCTTGCGCCTGCACCACGCGGCGATAGACCGATACGCCCCATACGGCGAATATTCCCGCATAAATCAACGTTCTGATAAGGTTGCAAAGTTTGTTGAGATAGAGAGGCGTACTCGGATTGCGGGAAATAAGACGGCAAACGAACGCAATGATAACGAGCATCACTGCGCCGAAAACGCAAATATTCCGTTTTGTTTGGCGTGTTATCGTCTTTTCCATTTTGTTTATCCCTTAAAAGCCTTTTTAATATTGTATCAAATTAATATGGATTTTTCAATAAAAGTCGAGGGTACTTTTTTACGATTTTTTATACGTTTTATCTCAGCCACGCAACAAAAAAAGGACTTGGAAGGTTCCAAATCCTTATTTGTATGACCGCTTGAAAGTGCAATTACCATTTGAATTCGTTTTATAAAATCCCTAATGGTACAGCCCTTTTAGCGTGCCTTTTTACGAATATTGCTCCGTTTTTCTATCGTTATTTCGTTTTTGTTGCGGCGTTTTATAATATTGCGGCGCGTTTTTTACGTACCCTTTTTACAGGTAATAGTGCGGCGCTTTCTTTTCTTCCGCCGAGCAGGAAAGGCGCGCCCGCTCGCCTACGTCGGCGTTGCTGAGCGTGCTTTCCACGAAGCCGGCGCAGTCGTATTCGGGCAAAACGGGAGAGCCGGTTTTTTCTTTATGTACGCGCCCGACGGGCAGGTGCATGGCGGAGACCGTCGGCATACCTTTTTTAGTCAGCACCACCCGCACGCGGCGCAACGCCAAAGTGGGGTTGCCCTTGCCGTACGCGCACACCATAGAGGCAAAAGTGGCGTTTATCTCACATTTTTCAAGCATTTCCGCCACTTGACGCGGCATGTTCTGCGCATACATGGGAAACACCAAAAACAGCAAATCGCAACTTACTCCCCTTTCGATTGCCGCCTTGCGCTCGTCTGCGTGGGTAAGGGATAAAAGTTCGATTTCGGCGTCCTGCCAAACCGCGGATATCTCTCGCCCTATCCTTTGTGAAATTTCCTCGCACGTGCCGAGCGGCGAATAGTAAACTATCGTTATCTTACGCATAATTCTTCCTCCTTTCGGCTTTTATATCTTATATTTTATTCTTTGCAAAAGTGTTAAATTCGCTTTTTAAGCAACCGCCACGTCCGTTTTAAGCAGTACGGGGACGCGCGTTTCCGCGCCGTTGCGCAATACGTAAACGGTTACCGTTTTGCCTTTTTCAAACAAAATGGTGTAATCGGTAAAGTTGAACATCCTTTCGACGTAAACAGTTTCGCCCTCGTACTCGAAGCGCGTTATTATATCGCCAGCTTTAAGCAGCCCCGCGGCAGAACCGTTTGCGTCCACCTCGGCTATCTGAATGGTCTGCTTTACGCGCATATCCTGCAATACGGGGTCGTAATAGGCATAGCTGTCGCTTATGGAAAGGGTTACCCCCACGAGGCTCCTCTTTATGCTCCTGTTGGTGCCGTCACAATTTTTTACGACGTTTTTATACACCTTTTCCGCAATGGAAGAAGGTATGGCGTAAGCGATATTTTCGATGGAGGAGGACACGATGCGCGAATTGACAACGCCCACGAGTTTCCCTTCCAGATTGAAAAGTCCGCCGCCGCTGTTGCCGCCGTTGATGGCTGCGTCCACGCGGATAGCCCTGTACTCCACGGAAGTTATGCCGTCCTTAGGAGATGTCATTTTAATATATTGGCCGAAGTTGGTATCCGCCTGCGGGTTGCCTACGGTAAATATGCTGTCGCCCGCGCCTATAAGGTTGCTGTCGGCTATTTCTGCCGCCAAGAGGTTGCTCGTCCTGAAAACTTCGGAATCGGTAACCTTCAACACGGCGATGTCGTAAGTTGCGGAAGCGCCCACTATTTCCGCGTTGACGGCAAGTTTGGAAAGTTCCCTGCCGAAAACGTAAAGCTTTACGGAATCGGCGTAGCCGTCGTCGTCCGAAGTGCTGTAAATTACGTGGAAGTTGGTAAGCACGTAAGCGTTGCCCGCCTGTTCGTCAAGCTCTACTATAACGCCCGAACCCGCACCTTGAAACGTATCCTTGCTCTCTATTCGGTTGCCTTTTCTGTCGTAAGTGATCTTCGTCCTTGAAAAATCGCTGTAAACGCTTACCGCGGACCTCACAGCTTTATCGACGGCAGATGAAAGCACGTCTTTAGGTGAGACAGCCTCGTTTGCATAGCCGCCGAAATACTCGGAGATGAAGTCGTAAAAAGTGCCGGTGTAGCCGTACTTTTCGACCGCCTCGTCGTACAAAGAAAGGTAAACCGTCTGCGCGTTGTCGCCGTTTTTGCCTTTTAGGCTTTCAAGCCACTCTTTCTCGGTGCCGGTAAAGCCGTTGCGCACGGCTACGTCGTAAGCGTCCACCCCGTTGCCCGCGGTGTTTGTCGAGTTTAATATCGAACACGCCGATAGCCCCACCGCCGCAACGACGGATAACAGAGCCAAAACCGTTTTCTTTATATTTAACATTTAACTTTGCCTCCTATGATTATCTTTATATAATCTTTATACCTGCATTTTATAACTCTAAACTTAAAATATTCTGAAATTTGCAGGTTTTAACGAATACTTGCTAATTTGCAGGTTTTAACGAATACTTGCTAATTTGCAAGTTTTAACGAATACTTGCTTATCAATACGCGCCGCGAGAGCGCATTTTATTCGATTTTCCGCTCAAAAGCCGCAATAATTTAAGTTACATAAACTCTATTATTATGCTGTTTTGGACGTAAAGATATTCGGGTTTTATTCTTATGCGGTCGTCGGTTATATCCAGATACCTGCCATGCCGCCTCAAAACGTCGGCGTAGCGCTCGGTAAAATCGACGCCGAACCGCGCCTTGAAGTCGTGCGCGTCTATCCCCTCCGCGGTGCGCAGGGCGAGCATGACGTATTCCGCCGTTATCTCGTCGCCGGAAATCTCGTCGCTGGAAATTTCCGCGTAATGCCCGGAAATTATGCACTTTACGTAATCGTCGATTATCTCGGTGTTGGTAAAGCGGCGGTTGGCAACGTGGCTGGAAGCCGCCACCCCGAAGCCCAGATACTCGCCCCGCCGCCAATAATTGAGGTTATGGCGGGACTCGCGCCCCCTCTTTGCAAAGTTGGAGACTTCGTACCTGTAATATTCCCGTTTTTCAAGGTATTTAACCGCAAATTCGTAAAGATCGGCAACGGCGTCCTCGTCGGGCAGGTCGCCGTTGAGGTAATTTGAAAATATGGGCGTGCCCTCCTCCGCCTTCAACGCGTAGACGGAAACGTGGCTCGCCCCGCTCTCTATTATGGCGGAAAGGGTGTTTTCAACGTCCTTTTCGGTCTGGTCGAAAAGCCCGATAAGTGCGTCCGCGCTGAAATTTTCGCCCTCGAGCAGCTTTGCGGCGGCATAATAGTCCTGCAAGGTATGTATTCTGTTAAGCCTTGCGAGCATGGCGTCGTCCGCGCTCTGTAAGCCGAGGCTGAACCTGTTTATACCTGCGCTTTTGTACGCCGCAAGTTTTTTTTCGGTCAAAGTGCCGGGGTTTATCTCTATGGTTATTTCGGCGTCGTCGCTCAAATAAAATTTTTCTCTTATGAGCCGCATTGCGCCCGTTATATATTTTTCGTCCACGAAGGACGGCGTGCCCCCGCCGAAATACACGGTGTCGAAAATCATATCCGGGTACTGCGCGGCGCGCGCCTTCATCTCTTTATAAAGGCAGGCGAAGTACAGCTCCGCCTTGCCCACCTCTTTTGGATAAGAGGCAAAATCACAATACGTGCATTTCGATTTACAGAACGGCACGTGTACGTAAATTCCTGCCATAAAACCTCATAAGTGCCCTTTTTCGCGCATTATCGGCGTTTTGGGCTCAGTCGTCAGTATCTATTTTCAATATGGACATAAACGCCTCGCTCGGCACTTCCACAGTGCCCAAGCGGCGCATTTTCTTTTTGCCCTCTTTCTGTTTTTCCAAAAGTTTCTTTTTGCGGGTTATATCGCCGCCGTAGCATTTTGCCAAAACGTCCTTTCTCAGCGCCTTTACGGTCTCCCTCGCGATGACCTTTCCGCCGATGCACGCCTGAATGGGTATTTCAAACATCTGCCGCGGAATTACGTCTTTCAGCTTTTCGCCGATGGCGCGGCCGCGCGCGTAGGCTTTGTCCCTGTGCACTATTATGGAAAGCGCGTCGCAAATATCGCCGTTGAGCATCATATCCAGCTTAACGAGGTCGCTGCGCTCGTACTCGTCGAGCTCGTAATCGAAAGACGCGTACCCCTTAGTCCTCGACTTCAACCCGTCGAAAAAGTCGTAAATTATCTCGTTAAGCGGCAATTTGTAGGTCAACCGCACGCGCGACGCGTCCAGATACGTCATATCCAAAAACACTCCGCGCTTTTCCTGACACAGATCCATTATCGCGCCGAGGTAGTCGGGCGGGGAATAGATGCTCGCCTTTACTATCGGTTCCTCTATATACTCTATGTCGCTCACGGGCGGCAGGTGGGAGGGGTTGTTGACCATAACCATAGTTTTGTCCGTCTTGTAAACCTTGTAAGAAACGGACGGCGCCGTGGTGATTATGTCGAGGTCGAATTCCCTCTCTAACCTCTGCTGAATTATTTCCATGTGCAAAAGCCCCAAAAATCCGCAGCGGAAACCGAAGCCGAGCGCTACCGAATTATCCGGTTCGAAGGTGAGCGACGCGTCGTTTAGCTTCAACTTTAAAAGCGCGTCTTTAAGGTCGTTGAACTTACTGCCGTCCAGCGGATAAATGCCCGAAAACACGACCGGTTGCACTTTTTTGTAGCCGGGCAGAGGTTCGGGGGCGGGTTTGTCCACCAAGGTTATGGTGTCGCCCACGGTGGTATCCTGTATGGATTTTATGCTTGCGGCAATATAGCCGACCTCGCCGGAAGTCAGCGTCTGTTTAGGGCGAAGGTGGGGGTCGAATGTGCCCACTTCCACCACGTCAAAGACCTTGTCGGACATAAAAGTCTTTATCTTGCAGCCCGCGCTCACCGTGCCGTTAACGATCCTCACAAAGCATATAACGCCCTTGTAATTGTCGTAATAACTGTCGAAAATAAGCGCTTGAAGGGGAGCGTCGTCGTCGCCGACGGGCGGGGGAATGACCTTTACTATCTGTTCCAACACTTCTTCAACGTTGGTGCCGTCCTTTGCGGAAATGCGGGGGGCGGAAGAACCGTCCAGCCCGATGACGTCCTCTATTTCCTTAGCCACCTCGTCGGGGCGGGCGGAAAGTAGGTCAATTTTGTTTATTACGGGCAACAATTCAAGGTTGTTATCCAGCGCGAGGTAGGTGTTTGCCAGCGTTTGCGCCTCTATGCCCTGCGACGCGTCAACTATAAGTATAGCCCCTTCGCACGCCGCAAGCGAGCGCGATACCTCGTAAGTGAAGTCCACGTGCCCGGGGGTATCTATGAGGTTAAAGACGTATTCCTTTCCGTCCTTAGCCGTGTAAGACATTCTGACCGGAGTGAGCTTTATGGTTATGCCGCGCTCTCTTTCAAGGTCCATAGAGTCCAAAAGCTGGTCCTCCATATCGCGCTGGGCGACTTGTCCGGTCATTTCTATTATCCTGTCGGCAAGGGTGGACTTGCCGTGATCTATGTGTGCAATTATGCAAAAATTTCTTAAATTTTCTTTTTTCTCTGCTGCCATAAGTTCGAATAACGTGCGTTTTACGTGGTTTTTTTAAAAATTACTTCTCCATCAGTTTTACCCAAGTGGGGAATTTGGCAACGAATTCCTCGTTGTTTTCGGTGCGTTTTAACATCTCTAAAAGCCTTTCTATCTCGGTATCTTTGGAAATAAATTTGCGCACGAGATACGCGCAGTCAAGCTCTTGCTGAGAGAGCAGTAACTCGTCCTTGCGCGTGCCGGAGGCGTAAAGGTCTATCGCGGGGAAGATTCTGTGCTCCGCGAGGTCCCTCGTAAGGCGGATTTCCATATTGCCGGTGCCCTTGAATTCTTCAAAGATAACGTCGTCCATCTTGCTGCCCGTTTCGATAAGCGCGGTGGCAAGAATGGTCAAGCTGCCGCCGTCCTCGATGTTTCTCGCCGCGCCGAAGAACTTTTTGGGTGCCTGTAACGCCGCGGGATCGATACCGCCGGAAAGGATCTTTCCGCTGGAAGGCACAACCTGATTGTACGCGCGGGTGAACCTCGTGATTGAATCGAGCAAAATAACTACGTTTTTGCCTATTTCAACCAAGCGTTTTGCGCGCCACATAACCAGCTCTGCCGCGCGGATGTGGTGTTCGGGCGACTCGTCGAAGGTAGAATAGACCACTTCTCC
>CAJOMS010000094.1 GCA_905235795.1 uncultured Clostridia bacterium
TTGCAAATACGTGCGGCGGAGATTTACGCTCTGCTTATAACGCACTCGAACTCGCCGTTCTGACCACCTCTCCGGACGAGAGCGGAAATATTAAAGTTACGCTTTCCGACGCCGAGCAGTCGATTCAAAAAAAGGCTTTATCTTTCGATGAGGATATGTATTACGACCTTCTGAGCGCCTTTTGTAAAAGTCTGAGGGGCAGCGATTCAAACGCCGCTTTGTATTATGCGGAAAGATTGATACAGGGCGGGTGCGATCCCATGCTCATTGCAAGAAGGCTCGTCGTCCACTCGTCGGAGGACGTGGGCATGGCGGATCCAAACGCCTTGGTCGTCGCCGTAAGCGCAATGAACGCGCTTGAAAAGATAGGACTGCCCGAGGGAATGATACCTCTTTCCAACGCGATTATTTACGTTTGCGAGGCCCCTAAGAGCAATACCGTTAAAGCGGCTATGTATGCGGCTCGCGACGACGCGATAAACGTTTGCGACGACGCGATTCCGCCGTATTTGAAAGATAATTCTTACGGGGACGAGGCAACCAAAAAGAACAGCGAAAACTACAAATATCCCCACGATTACGGCGGATGGGTAAAACAACAGTATTTGCCCGATTCGTTAAAGGATAAAAAATATTACGTTCCCGGAGATAACGGTTTTGAAAGGCAAGTTAAAAAGATAAGACAATCAAAGGGAATGCCCGAAGAATGACGAGGTCAATCGTATGAATCTTAAAAATTCCTTCAAACTTATGGTGGCAAACGCAAAAACCGTCTTTGCCGATATGATTTTCAGACTTATAATATTCGTATTGTGCGCGGGCGTCGCATCGACGTTCGTGATACCGTTCGTTAAAGATATAGTTTTCGCCGACGCTACGAGAACGCTTTTTGACGAGTTGCGCGGGGTGATAGGAGCTTTCTTTACAAACTCCGCCGAAATGGCAGTGAAAGGCGACCTTTTGCTTGACGCCGTAAAGGGTTTTAACGATATGCTCGCGGACAAAATATCCGATATAACCGGCGTGGCGATAGGTCTTGCCGTAATTTTGGTCGTTTACTCGATTCTTTTCGGCTTGGCAAACTATGCGTCCGGCGACGTGGTAAATAAGTATATGTCGTCGCTTACGCGCTGCCGTTATACAAACGCAATTCTTTCGAATTTCGGCAAGGCTTTTCTGTATCAGCTTATCGAAGGTCTCTGCTTTTTCGTTGCGGAAACGTTAATTATCGCTTTCTGTTTCGGTGTTTTCGTCTTAACGGCGGAATATATTTACATATTCGCGCCCATGCTTGCAATATTGTTGGTTATTTTGTTAAACACGTTTTTTACAGTATTCTTTTCCAATTTTTTGCCTGCAATAACCGCAGGAGGACAAGGCGTGTTCAGCGGGTTCAAAACTTCTTTCGTTTACGGAGCGAAACACTTTAAAACGCTTTTTGCTCAGTACCTCATCGTCAATCTGATATTGATATACGTAAACGTATCCTTTACGTTGTTTACGTTCGGCGTTGGTTTTATTTTCTCTTTGCCCGTTTCATGCGTATTTGTTTCGTGCGTAAAACTTGTAAATTACTATTCGTTCAGCGGTAAAAAATATTACGTCGATTACGACGATATAGTTAATCCCGCAAAACAAAACGGCGAAGAAATATTTTTCGACGACGTTAATATCTGAAATTTTCTCTATATTCATATTCTTTGCCATTAAGCGCAAACTTTGAATATGAATAGTTTCAAAAAAAAGATACAAGACTTATATTCCTTTTGGAAAGGTATCTTTGCTCGCGAAATATCCGCGGGCTTATCTTTTTATTTTATAACGGGTTTCTTTTCGATTTTGTGTATCGTAATTGCCCTTTTTGGCAAAAATCTGCATATTTACGAATTTGCAATGGCAAATCTTCCTGCAGAGACAGGGGAGTTGATAGGAAACGCCGTCACTGCAGCCGAAAGCGCGGTTAGAGGAGGCGGAATTATCTTCGTTTTTACCTCGCTTTATTCTTCATTGAAATTGATTTACAGATTCGGCAGATGCGGTGAAATTCTCTATAAGTTTCAACCAACACAAAGAAATTTTTTTAAGAAGATTTTAAGATATTTGTGTATAATTATCTTAATAATTATAGTTATCGCGCTGTGTGCGGTATTTTTTTCGTACTCTTTAATGAGCAGTGAGCCGTTAGCCGAAGTTTTAACTTACGTTTTCGAAATAGTGGCTTTATACTTGCTTTTGCTTGCCGCAAACAAGATAATTTGCCCGTACAAATTATCTTTAAAAGAGGTGTATCGCGGCAGTATTCTCACGCTTGTTTTATGGATTGCAATCACCGTGATAACTCGCTTCTATTTTGCGAAAATAGCAAATTATCAAAGAGTTTACGGCGTTTTGGCGGGGATATTTTCGTTTACGTTATACGTATATTTTATGATGCAGGGGCTGACGTTCGGCATAGCCTATAACGTTTTAAAATTAGGCCACATCAAAAAGCGCAGACTTCGTTAAAATTCGGCGATTGACAAATTTTAACGAGTTTAGTATACTTGAAAAGTAAAGGAGTATTTTATGTTAAGGATATGCAATTTAACAAAAACTTACAAGGGTGGGAAGCTCGCGGTGGACGATTTGTCCCTCGAAATATCCGCGGGCGATATATTCGGCTTTATCGGTCATAACGGTGCCGGTAAATCCACAACAATAAAATCTGTAGTGGGAATTTTGGAGTTTGACAGCGGCGAAATATACGTAAACGGGATTTCCGTTAAAGACGATCCCATAACATGCAAAAAGATGATAGCGTACATACCCGATAATCCCGATATTTACGAATATCTTACCGGGATGCAATATCTGGATTTTATTTCCGATATATTCGGCATATCTGCGCAGGAGAGAACGTCTTTGATCGATAAGTATGCCGAAATGTTTGAAATAAAAGATAATTTGGGCCAGCTCGTATCTTCGTATTCGCACGGCATGAAGCAAAAACTCGCCATCATTGCCGCACTGATACATAAGCCCAAGCTGCTCGTTATGGACGAGCCGTTCGTAGGGTTAGATCCAAAATCATCGCATACGTTAAAGATGTTGTTTGCGGAATTTTGCAGCGAGGGCGGAGCAATTTTCTTTTCTACTCACGTTTTGGAAGTCGCTCAAAAACTTTGCAATAAAATTGCCATAATCAAAAACGGCAAGTTGGTAGTTTCGGGAAATACCGAAGACGTTTTGCAGGGCGAAGACCTTGAAAAAGTGTTTTTGGAGATTACCGAATGATGCACGGATTTTGGCCTGTTTTTAAAGTTAGTTTCGTAAACCTTTTCGGCATAAACAAAAAATTGTACGGTAAAGACAAAAAAGGAAAGGCTAAAATAGGCGGAATAATTGCGGTTTTATCTATTGTTGCTTTGGGCTTAGCAGGTCTTTCGGCGAGCTATACCTTTATTTTTTGTATGGCAATGATTGAAACGGGCGAAGACTTGCGCCGCACTGTAGCAATCATGTTTACCGCCGTAAGTTTGTTTTTACTGTTCTATTCAATTCATTCCGCGAGCGGTGAAATATTCGGTTTCAAAGATTACGAAATACTTTCCGCATTACCTATAAAACAACACGTCATTCTGCTTGCAAAGGTGTCGAGTTTATATATTTTTTCGATAATCATTTTCTTTCTTGTCGTGTTTCCGTCGATAGGGGTTTATCAGATCGTCAGCGCGGGATCAAGCGCATTTATCGGTTTTCGCCTTGCCGTAATGCTGCCGTTTATGCCAATGGCACCCATGTTTGTAGGGCTCGGCGTCGGCGTGCTTTTAAATTTATTAACTTCAAAAATCAAAAGAAAGAATCTGATCAACACGATCTTATACGTCTTGATTTTTGTATTATATTTTGCGTTCGTGTTTGGTTTAAGCAGGAACTCTGCGGAGTTTGTGTCAAGTGCTTACAAAGTTTACCCGCTCAATTTCGTATTCGTTTCGGCGATTTGCGATGGGAACATACTTATGCTTCTTGCCTTTACGCTGGGTTCGCTTTTGTTGTTTGCGGGGCTCGTATATATACTTGCCGAAAATTACCGCAAAATAAACGCGCTCAGCCAAAATCTCGGCTCGAAAACCAAAAACAAGACGTATACCGACGGTCAAAAATCCGTGGGCAGGTCTCTTTACAAAAGGAACGTAAAAAGATTGTTTTCTTCTTCGATGGTGGCAATGAACGTGATCGGTGGCGCCTTTATTTTCGCAATACTAATAATAGGTTTTGCGATAATGTTTCTCTTTAATGAAAACGTTGAGATCCTCGACGTGCCCATTAGGATTTTTAACGCGTCTTTTACTCCTCGTTACCTCATGAACGGAGTAGTTCCTCTTTTGGCAATTCCGCTTTCGAGCGGTTGTACTTTTACTTCGGTATGCATATCGCTTGAAGGGAAATCGTTTTGGATATTAAAATCGTCCCCCGTTCGGGCAAAGGACGAATTCAAGGCAAAAATCCTCGTCGATTTGACGTTTTCGGTTCCCATATCCGTAATTTCCGTAGTTGCAGTTTGCATTATGTATAAACTTTCGGTATGGGCGTTAGTTTTCTCCGTGCTTATTTCTTGTTTTTATTCGCTTGCTAACGCGGAATCCGGTCTGTTGTTAAATTTGAGATTCCCGTCTCTCGACTGGGAAACTGAGGCCGAAGCCGTAAAGAGGGGAACATCGCCAATGATACACTCTCTTGTCGGCATATTCGGCGGTTTTCTGCTCATTTTCATTCAAGTGCTGTTTTCGCTGATAAATTTGTATTTGGGACTTGCCTTGGTATTGGTCGCCACGATTGCATCAATTTTCGTTTTCTCTGCCCTCTTGCGAAAGTGGGGAGAAAGAAAGTATCTCTCGCTGTAATATCAAGTCGTTTTCGTCATAAAATTACAAAAAAATTCATATCTATATAAACTGACGAATCGGAGGGGATATATCTTGGATTTTTTGACGACGAGAGTGAAAGATGAGGCGTTATATATCGCAGCCAGCGGTTGTACGGTAAGGCAAGCGGCTAAAATTTTCGGCATAAGTAAATCGACAGTACATAAAGATATGACCGAACGCCTGCCTAACATCGACGAGCGGTTGTATTTGCGCGTTCGCGAAGTTTTGGATAAAAATCTTTGCGAAAGGCACATTCGCGGCGGCAACGCCACCAAACAGCTGTACAAAAACAAAAAAAGATAACGCGCGAGGCAAGAGTAAAAAATTACCCTTGCCTCGTTTTTTATGCGAAAGATTGCCTAAAAACGTTTGTAATTTTTTACTTATCTATGTTATAATATATTAGATTCTAAGATAATTGAGGAATACTTTATGAAAAGGGTAGAAATAAAAAACATATTTAAAAACTTAAACGAATATTCAGGTAAAGAAGTAACCCTTGCCGGTTGGGCAAGAACGATAAGAGATTCAAAGGCTTTCGGCTTTATAGAGCTGAACGACGGAAGCTTTTTTAAAAACTGTCAGATAGTTTTCGAAAGGGCTAATCTCGACAACTACGACGAGATAGCGGGGCAGAACGTCGGCGCGTCGTTGATAGTTACCGGCGAAGTCGTAGCTACGCCTGAAATGAAACAGCCTTTCGAAATAAAGGCAAAGGAAATAAAGGTAGAAGGCACTTCCACGCCCGATTACCCTTTACAGAAAAAGAGACACTCGCTTGAATACCTGCGCGAGATAGCGTACCTGCGCCCGAGAACGAACACCTTCGGCGCCGTTTTCAGAATCAGGAGCGAGGCTGCTTACGCAATACACAGCTTTTTTAACGAAAGAGGTTTCGTTTACGTTCATACCCCGCTTATAACCGGCAGCGACTGCGAGGGCGCCGGCGCAATGTTTCAGGTTACTACGCTCGATCTGGATAAGGTCGCTGAGAGCGGAAAGGTAGATTATAAAAAAGACTTTTTCGAAAAGCCGGCAAGCCTTACCGTTTCCGGACAGTTAAACGTTGAAACTTACGCTATGGCGTTTTCAAACGTTTATACTTTCGGCCCCACTTTCCGAGCAGAGCGTTCCAACACACCTCGCCACGCCGCGGAATTCTGGATGATCGAACCCGAAATGGCGTTTGCCGATCTCTCGGACGATATGGACGTCGCCGAGGCTATGGTCAAATACGTCATCGGCTACGTTAAAGATCATTGCGCGGAAGAACTTGAATTCTTAAATAATTTTGTCGATAAAGGTCTTTTGGAGAGGCTCGATAACGTTACTAACAACGAGTTCGTGCGCCTTACCTATACCGAGGCGATAAATATCCTCGAACCTATAAAAGATCAATTCGAATTTCCCGTTTTCTGGGGATGCGATCTGCAGAGCGAGCACGAGCGCTATCTTACCGAAACGGTTTTCAAAAAACCCGTATTTTTGACCGATTACCCCAAAGATATAAAGGCGTTTTACATGAAGCTGAATCCCGACGGAAAGACGGTTGCCGCAGCGGATCTGCTCGTGCCCGGTATAGGGGAATTGATAGGCGGCAGTCAGCGTGAGGAC
>CAJOMS010000095.1 GCA_905235795.1 uncultured Clostridia bacterium
GACGTTAAGCCGCAAGAAAAGCCCGACGCCCGCCCCGCAAAAAACAAAAGGGCAAACTGATTTAATTTTTTAATTACTCGCATTTCGGCAAAATTTAATCGACTTAAACATCGGCGGAACAAAAATTGCTCCGCCCTTTATATTTGGCTGCAAACTACGTTGCAAAAGCGTTTAATTTGTGTTATCATAGGCTTGGTTATGAATGAAAATTATTTGATAGATTTTTTAAAACGCGAAAACGGAATAGAGGGAGAAATCGACCTTCCCGCAGACAAGCAGGTGCGCGCTCTGATGAACGTAACTATGCCGTACGACTTGCCCGCGGAGTTTTATTCCGCGCAGGACGAGTTTTTGCAGGAAAGGTTAAGGGGAATAAAGGTCACGGACGTAAACGACCTTACGCCCGTATGCGGCAAACTGTATCTGTACCTCGGCGACGTAACCGCCCTTCGCGCAGACGCCATAGTCAACGCGTGCAACGAAAAGTTGCTGGGCTGTTTTCAGCCGCTGCACGGTTGCATAGATAACGCGATACATTCGTTTGCGGGATTGCAGATGAGGCGAGACCTTATTTCCGTAATGGCAAAGCAGGGGCACGACGAACCTAACGGCAGGGCAAAGATAACCAAGGCGTACAACCTGCCGAGCAAATACGTTTTGCACACCGTGGGGCCAATCGTGCGCGGTGCGGTGACGCCATCGAACGAAAAGGACCTTTACGACTGTTACGTTTCGTGCTTGAAGCTTGCCGACGAGTACGAACTCGAAAGCGTGGCGTTCTGTTCCATATCCACCGGCGTTTACGGCTACCCCATAGAAAAAGCCTGCAAAACCGCGATAACTGCCGTATGCGATTATTTCGATTCCGTCGATTCCTGCGTGAAAAAGGTGGTTTTTAACGTTTTTTCTCAAAGGGATTACGACGTGTATCTGGCAGAACTGAAAGAGCGCGGGAGAGTTTAAGGGGTAATTTATGGAAAAAATAAAGAGATTGAACGAGCTTATATCGGACGCGGAAGCGGTGGTCGTAGGCGCGGGCGCGGGGTTATCTTCCGCGGCGGGTTTCGAGTACGGCGGAAACACTTTTTTTGAAAACTTCGGCTACATGCACGAACTTTACGGCTACAACGATATGTATTCCGCAGGTTTCCACACCTTTGAAACGAGCGAGGAAAAGTGGGGATTTTGGTCCATATTCATATATTTAAACAGGTATAAGTACGGCGCAAAACCGCTTTACGCCAAGCTGTACTCCGTTTTAAAAGATAAAAATTACTTCGTTTTGACTACCAACGTAGATCATCAGTTTCAGCTTGCCGGGTTTGATAAAAAACGCCTTTTCTACACGCAGGGCGACTACGGGCTGTTTCAATGTTCCGCTGCGTGCCACGATAAAACTTACGACAATAAAGACGTTATCATGCAAATGGTCGCCGAGCAGAGGGAGCATAAAATTCCTTCCTCATTAGTGCCCAAGTGCCCCGTTTGCGGGGAGGAGATGGAAGTCAATCTGCGCAAGGACGAACTTTTCGTAGAGGACAGGGGCTGGAAGATCGCCTCCGACCGCTACTCCGACTTTATATCCGAAAACAGGGATAAACGGATACTGTTTCTGGAGCTCGGCGTGGGGTACAACACCCCGGGGATAATAAAGTACCCGTTCATGCAAATGGCGTACAGTTTTCCGCAGGGATTTTACGCGTGCGTCAATATGGAAAATCACGTGCCCAAAGAGCTGGCTGAAAAGTCTTTGACAATAGACGGCGACCTTGCCGAAGTCATTTTTTCGTTAAAATAATTTTTCGGTAGAATAACGTTGCGCTTTTTTGTTAATAATCTATCGCGGAGGATAAATTTATGCAATTAATAAAAAGCAAAACGTTCAACAATTTGGCAAAATCTTTCGCGGGCGAATGTCAGGCGCGCGTCCGCTACGAATTTATCGAGTACGGCGCCCGCAACGAGGGCTATAAGGCTCTTGCCGAAATCGTGGATAAGGTCGTGTACAACGAGTTCAACCACGCGCGCATGTTCTACACCTTTATCCAAAAGGCTAAGGATACCGAGATAACCAACGTGGAGATAGACGCCGGCTACCCGTTTAAAGAAAAGTGGGACATTGCCGAAAACTTCCGCCTTGCCGCCGAGGACGAAAAGCGGGAGGCGCAGGAGATCTACCCCGAATACGCCCGCATCGCGAGGGAGGAGGGGTTTGAAGAGATCGCCAAACTGTACGAAGATATAATTCAGGTTGAAACCTGCCACATGCTGCGCTTCACGCAGCTTTACGAACAGTTCTCAAGCGGCACTATGTACAAGAGCGATACGCCCGTAAAATGGAAGTGCGGCGATTGCGGCTACGAGGCAACCGCGCTTGAAGCGTGGGACGAGTGCCCGCTGTGTAAAGCCAAGCAGGGCGCGGTGCTGTTGAATCTCGATAACTGAAAAATCAAAAATAAAACGACCGTAGCAGGTCAAAAATTAAAGACCGTTGTCGGTGATGCGCTGCCCAAAAGTATTACTTTTAGGCGAAATGCAAACCGCGGATACGGCCTTTTTTTATACCGTCAATTAAATTTTTCCCACCTTAAATTTTTTGCACGAAAAAACGGCAGAGACAAATCGTTTCTGCCGTAATTTCTTTTCAGGTAAATTATTTGTTGAAATTGTCTTTGTAGCTTTTGCTGAACTTAGCTACCGGAGTAAAGCATGCGGGAATTTCCACCTTTTCGCCCGTTTTCGGGTTAATGCCGGTGCGAGCTTTTTTGGATTTCAACTCAAAAGTAGCAAAGCCGGAAATGTGAACGTATTCGCCGGCAGACAGCACGTCCGTTATGGTCTCTTTGAAAGCCGCAAGATCGGCTTCAGCCTCTTTGATTGTTACACCCAATTTGTCCGCATAAGCGCGTACGAATTCGTTTTTGTTCATTTTTTAACCCCCTTGAAATAAAATGTCAACTTTATTATATCATAAAAAAATTTTTTTTCAAGAGGTTTTTGAAAAATTTTTATATTTTTTAATAATTAACAATAATTAACGTGTTTGTAACAATAAAACGACGTTTTTCGTGTATAAACCGCGGCTTAAACTCCGCCCTTTCACTTGACAAATTTCCTAAAAAGCATTACAATAACCTAAATATTCTTTTTAAAGGTATTTTATGGATAGAGAAAAATTGATAAAAACCCTTTCGGCAAACGACTCTTTTATTCGCCTGAAAGGCATAAAGCAACTTAAAAAAATGGAAGGTAGCGGATCTTTGCCCAAGCCTATGACTTCGGACGAGGATTTTGCGCTGTCGTTTCAAACGAACTACTCGTTTTCCCCGTACACTCCGTCGCTCGCGGCGTTCAGGGCGTATCAGGGCGGCATCGGCATAGCCGGCATAGCCGATCACGACGGGCTTGCGGGCGCCGAGGAATTTGCGCGCGCGTGCAGTATTTTGGGTGTGGAAAGCACTTGCGGCGTACAGCTTTTCGGCAGATTTTACAGCGGCGCAAATAGGTGGCTTAATAATTTTTACGAAAGAGATATAGGTTGCGTAACGCTCCGCGGCGTGCCTTCCTGCGAGATAGAATCTTTGCATAAAGAGCTTGAACCCACGAGGGTAAAGCGTGCCGAACGCGACAAAAAAATGGTTGAAAAGCTCAATTTAAGGCTCAAAAAACACGGGCTTGACATAAACTTTGATAAGGACGTAAAGGCGCGCTCCTATTACAAAAATGGCGGCACGATAACCGAGAGGCACATACTTTTCGCCCTTGCGGGAAAACTCGTTGAAAAATTCGGCGACGCAGGCAAAATTCTCGATTTTCTGAAAAACGACTTTAACGTGAAGGTAGATGAGGCATATTTGCCCGCGCTTTCCGATATAAACAACCCGTATTACACTTACGACCTCGTGGATTGCTTGAAGCACGAAATAAACTTTTTCTACATACCGATGGACGACGTTATGGGTGCGCCTGCGTTGGTCGATCTTGCGCATCGCCACGGCGCGCTTATCACTTACGACTACGTAGGCGAAGTTCGCCGCAACTACGGCGGTCAGCAAGAGGTGATAACCTTAGAAAAGGAATTTACCGAGCAGCTCTTCAAGGACCTCGGCACGATGGGATTCGACGCGGTAGAGTACGACCCCGTAGCTATTCCCGAAGAAGACGCTAAAAACCTGCGCGAACTCGCCGGTGAAAACGGAATGTTCACTTTGCCTCATTCCGATTTCAACTCCCCACGTCAGAAATTCTCCGCCAAGGTCGAACTCCCGCCCGAACTCGTCAAAAACGTGTGGGCGGTTATCGGGCACGAAAAATCCGCGTCGTACAGCGTGGACGACGGAATGAACACCACTAAATCAAAATCTAAGAACCCAAGCCTTTCTTCGAGGCTTGATCTGTACGCCGAAATAGGTCGGCTAAAGTTGCGTTAATGCGCGAAAAAGGCGGGTAATTGTATGTTGAAGAAGGAATTGAAAAAAATAAAATATATTTTGGTCGATACCGACGGAACGCTGAATTACGGCGACGAACCAATTTTCGGTGCGGCGGAAGCCCTCGCCAAATTGCGCATGGCAGGCAAGAAGATAGTATTTTTAACTAACGATACCTCTCACAGCCCAAGCATTTTAAAGGAAAAATACCGCAAAATGGGTATGTTTGAGGAGCAGGATTACTTCTATACCCCCGTTTACGCCGCCATCGACCTAATTCAAAACGGCTATCAAGGTAAAAAATGTTTTATTATGGGCAATGCGGACGTGGTTGAAGATTTTGCCTCCCACGGCGTTCAGATAGACGAGGACGCGCCCGAAATAGCCGTGCTCGCGCGCGATACTTCCGCCACTTACGAAAAGGCGGTAAAGTTCGAAAAAGCTGTGAAAAACGGGGCTTATTACATTACGCTCAGTCAGGATAAAACCGTCGTGGGCGACCTGCCCCTGCCCGATTTGAGACTGCTGCCGGCATCTCTCCCAAGGCGAATTTAGGCAAGCCGCAAAAGCTGATGGGCGAAAAAATAATGAAGCATTTCGGCTGTAACGCAAACGAGATAATGGTTATCGGCGACGATATTCCTTCCGATATTCAGTTCGGCATAAATTGCGGGTTCTACACGATGTTGGTGCTTACGGGAGCGACGGACGAAAAGACAGCGAAACTAAGCGACGTTGTGCCCGATTTTATGTTTAAAAATATAATCGAAATTTGTGATTATTTAGAAGATTAAGCGTGATAACGCGCGAAATAGGTGGGTAAATGAAAAAAGGGCTCATCCTTACCAATGCATATTCAAGCGCGGCCAACGAGCTTAACGGTTCGCTGCGTTTAAAGCAAGAGTTTGAAAAGCTGGGCGTTTGCGCCGAAATCAGGCGTAACGACGGCTTTTTGGCTTATATAGGCGAAGGCGGCGCACCCGTAATTAATGTCTCCGCGGACTTTTGCGTGTATCTCGATAAAGATAAATATACCTCGTTTTTGCTTGAAAAAGGGGGTTTTCGGCTGTTTAACAGCCATTTTTCCGTTCAGGCGTGCGACGATAAAGCCGTAACTCACGCCCTTCTTTCCGGCTGCGGCATCCCCATGCCGGAAACTTACACCGCCCCGCTCTGTTACACGCCGAGCGAGCCCGTGCGCGCGGAGACTTTGGATTTGCTCGAAGAAAAATTGGGCTACCCCATGATAGTAAAAAGTTGTTACGGTTCGCTTGGAGAGGGGGTTTTTAAGATAGACGACCGCTTGGCGCTCGCGGAAATTTGCGAAAAGTTAAAGTGCAAGCCGCACCTTTTTCAGCGTTGCGTTACCGAAAGCCTCGGCAGGGATTTGCGCGTCATCGTCATAGGCGGCAAGTGCGTGGCTGCTATGGAAAGGCGTTCGGACGCGGATTTCAGGTCTAATATAGAGCTTGGAGGCAGGGGCTTGCCCGTCGCCGTGCCCGCCGACGCCGCGCGCATTTACGAGGCTGTCGCCGAAATTTTAAAACTCGATTACTGCGGCATAGACCTGCTTTTCGGCAAGGACGGCTTTTTGCTTTGCGAGGTAAATTCCAACGCCTTTTTCGGCGGAATAGAGAGAGTTACGGGCGTAAACGTGGCAAAATTATACGCCGAATATATTTTTAAACAGATTTACGGCTGACCGAATTCGACTTTTTTCGCTCGTTTAGCGAATAAACGCTTACTTCCGCGCATACGATATAGTATGGAAATAAAGTTCAGCGATTTGAAAAAGAAGGAAGTAATAGACGTTCGCAGCGGCAAAAAGTTAGGTAAAATCTGCGATTTTTGCTTTAAATTTCCCGAGGGAAAAATTATGGGCGTAACCGTTTCCGGCGGAATTTTCGGCTTTGGCGACGGCTTATCGATACCTTTCCGCTCCATCGAAAAGATAGGCGAAGATACCGTTCTCGTCCGAAACGATTGTAATCAAAAAAACGCCCCGCCCTGCCCGCCGCCCGTTCCGCCCTGCCCAC
>CAJOMS010000096.1 GCA_905235795.1 uncultured Clostridia bacterium
GACTTCGCTTCTTCCCATGCTCCCGTATAGTTTCCATATGCATTCGGCGAAAAACTGTCGTTTGAATAATTGCCCCAACTCGTGCTGTCGCTCTTAACTTCTGTTTCCGTCTTATTGCCTGAATCTATCAGCCATTGCAACGTCGTATCGTAGTTTATTCCCCAAGGAAAAAATCCTTGTACCGTATCGTTGTCCGCATAGAGTTTTTGACACGTGGTAGTAGTATCTTGCGGCGAATACTGCACCCATATCTGCCCGGACTGACTTGCGGTTATACGCTTACTTGCCGGAAGTCCTCCGCTTCCTTTACTCGCTTCATACCGCCCCATATAAAATCCGCCGTACTTTTTGACGCTTTCTATCATTCCTTTATACGTATCAAGGCTCGTATCGTCCCAATAGCCCGAACTGCCGCCCGAAAAATAACTTCCGAAATCTCGCCTTTTTAGCGCCGTTTCAGTAGTCGGAACCCACACGAATTCGCTTCCGTCAGGCCCGATAACTACGAGCCCCGTATCGATCGTCCGCTCGCCCGTATTCTCGGACACTTTGAACTTTGCCGGAATGACGGCAATATCGCCGTTTTCGTCTATATATTTACTCTTTGCGGAAGCGACGTTACCGCAAAGAACAGTGGGAAGTTCCAAATTACGCAACGCATCTTTGTCGGATAAAATTTCTACCATACTATCCGATCCGTTTCCACCAAATCCATTATCGGTTGTTCCCGTAGAACAAGCCGTTATCATAGCCGCCGACAAAACAGCAGCCGATGCAATTAAAATTTTTTTCATTATACGATTTATACTTTTACTTTATACGATTTATTTTTTTACTTTTCTTTACGCCTCGAGCGTATTCATATTTCGGATATCCGAAACCGATAGCGGTCAACATTCTGTGATCGCTCGGAATACCGAGAAACTCTTTTGCACGTTTGCTTTTCGTTAGCATTTCCGCAGAATAAGTGGAAATTACCGTTCCGAGCCCGTAGGCGTTGGCGATAAGTTCAAAGTACGCTGCGGCAAGCCCCATTTCCGTTATAGCGCCGTCTTGAAAACGGTCGCCGACAGCCTTATGCGCAATGAATAAATGCGGTGCGTCGTATAAGCGCAAAGCGCTCAAATCATCATCATTTTCGCCGAAAAGGCTTGTCTGCACGGCATCACCGAAAACGGCTCGGTAAAGTTCTTTCATTTTTTCTCTCGTTTCCACGACGCAAAATTCAAGACTTCGATTGTTTCCGCCCGTCGGCACGGCGCTTACGGCTTTGAGAATTTCGTCGATGACGTTTTTGTCCACGTCCGCTTTCTTATAGGCTCTGCAAGTGCGTCTAAATTGCATAAGCTTTGCCAATTCTTCTTTGATAGACGGATCGGGCTTTGCCGAAACTTCTTCGGGCGATACCCCGAAAATAGAAATAGCGCCCGTCGGACATACGGCGAGGCAATGCTGACATCTCCAACAGCCTTTCCAACCGAAATTCGCTTGATCTACCATCACTGGGCGATTATTTTCAAATCTCAACACGTCGCCGCCCACCATATTCCCCGGGCAAACGGCAAGGCACTTTCCGCAACCGATACATTTATCGTCATCTACAAAAAATTTTGCAATTTCAATCATTCTTTTTCCCTCGTTTATTTTCAAACGCCGCCTTCATTTCGGCTTTTTGTGCATACTTAATCTATATTTAGCCTATTTGTAGCATTTTCAAAAGAAGTGCGACGAGTTGCTCTTTTTCTTGCTTAGTAAGCGATTCCGTAAACTTGTCATCTATAAGTTCGCCGAGCGGAATAAGCGTATCACGCATTCGCTGCGCTTTATCTGCAAGCGCCACGAGTTTGCCCCGTTTATCGTTCGGATTGTCAATTCTCTTGATAAATTCTTTTTTCTCAAGATATTCCAAAAGCCCCAAAGTCGTCGGATGCGTCATAGAATAATATTTTTCCAAGTCTACGACGCGTGCCGTTCCGGAAGGCTCGTTATATAAATATTTCAGAATTTTGTATTGCGCAACAGTCAATTCATACTTCGCAAAATACGGATTTGATATTTTTTCAAATTCCAGCGACGCTTTTTTGATTAGTATAGCGACTTTATCTTGTTGCATTTCACTTCTCCTTTGGTAGTTTCCTACATAATTATAACGTAGTTTCCTACCTTTGTCAAGTATTTATAAATAAAAACAAAAATTTTTTGCGCAAGCCTTGACAAATCGTCGGACAAGTGTTAAAATAAAAATAGATTGTATGCAATCTAATTTGTTATAGGAGAATAAACGAATGTCTGTTTACGATTTTAACGTTAAAGATCGTTCTATGAACGAAGTAAGTTTAGGTGATTATAAGGGGAAAGTTCTTCTTATAGTCAATACTGCCACAGGTTGCGGGTTTACGCCGCAATACAAGGGGCTTGAAGAACTTTACAAAAAATACAAAGACCAAGGGTTTGAAGTGCTGGATTTTCCGTGCAATCAATTTTTAAATCAAGCACCCGGCAGCGATGAGGAAATCCACTCTTTTTGTACTCTTAAATACGACACGACTTTCCCGAGATTTCATAAAATCGAAGTGAACGGCGACAACGCCGAACCGCTTTATGCGTGGCTTACAAAGCAGAATAAAAATGGTAAAACTCAAAAAATCAAATGGAATTTTACCAAGTTTCTTATTTCAAGAAACGGCGAAGTGATTGACCGCTTTTCGCCTATGACAAAACCGGAAAAAATCGATAAATTCATTAAGAAAGCGCTGGAAGAATAATATGGATAACTGTGAAGAAGAAATGTTAAAGTTGGATAATCAACTTTGCTTTTCTTTATATGCGACATCAAAAGAGATTATCAGAAGATATAAACCGCTTCTTGACAACTTCGATATAACATATACGCAATATATTACGTTGCTCGTTTTGTGGGAAAAAGACGGACTTTTAGTTAAAACGCTCGGCGAAAGATTATATCTCGATTCGGGCACGCTTACCCCGCTACTGACAAAGTTAGAAAATAAAGGGTATATCTTAAAGAAAAAAGACACGAAAGATATCAGAGAAACGTCCGTTTATCTTACGGATAAAGGGCGTGAACTTAAAGAAAAAATTATCGTTGTACCAAAGACAATGGGTGCATGCGTAAACCTCGAATTAGACGATTTGTTGATGCTACAAAAATTACTGAAAAAAGTCCGTAGAGGTTTAACGGAAAAATAATATTAAATATTTAGGAGAAAACAAAAATGATTATCAAAGCAGTTAAATTCAGAAAAGACGGATTTTATACGCAGCCTTTCGCTTTCGGCGGCGAAGAAGGAATGGATAAGTTTGATGGCAATATCCGCTATCGTGGCAGTTTGCAAAACTATTTAATAGACACGGGCAAAGAGGTTATTTTGGTCGATACGGGACTTCCTGCCGGAACGCCCGAAGAAAACCCGACCGAAACGAGTCTTATCTTTACCGGCAAAGACATCTGCGGATATATGGACGCGCTTAACTCCCTCGGTTATAAGCCCGAGCAGATAACTAAAATTTTGCTTACTCATAAGCACGCCGACCACTCGGGCGAACTCCGTTCGTTCCCGAACGCAAAAATTTACGTAAACGAAGAAGAAACGTCCGCCGCCGAACTAACGGGAATACCGAATATTATTCCCGTTAAGTTTACAGACGGAGCGTATTATAATTTCCCCGAAAGCCAAAAAATAACGGACGGCGTTTATTATATTAAAGCGAAAGGACATACAAACGGTAACAGTATAATTATAGTAGAGAACGACGGCTTGTTTTATATGCTCCACGGCGATATTACATACGTGGACGAAGCCTTGTATGAGAATAAACTTTCCGTCGTATTCGAAGATATTGCCGCAGCAAGAGAAACGCTCGACAGAGTGCGTGAGTTTATTCGCAATCACCCCACCGTTTACTGCGGAACGCATACGCCGCAGGGGTATGAAAATCTCGAATCAAAACGAATTATGGATTTGGATAATCCCGTAAAAACGATACCGGCGACCGTTGACTTTAATAAAAAACAAGCGACGGGCAATTACGTTTGTTCGATTTGCGGTTACGTTTACAATCCTGCGGAAAACGGCGGCGTGCCTTTTGAGGACCTTCCGGCAGACTGGAAATGCCCCAGATGTAAACAACCTAAGAGTGCGTTCAATCCCGCTTAAAGTAGAAATGAATATGGAAAGAGCAATTCGGTATATTAAAGTTTGAAGTGGGAAGCGAAGTTTTAGAGTAGCAAGTCACATGATCCCGCTTGCAAACCTTAAAGGCTTTTATGAACAATTCGTATCTTTTGGAGTGTGATGACTGAAATGGAAATTTTTATGCCGATCTTTACGCAAATGCTTATACTCTTTGCGTTTATTGCGATAGGCTTTTTGCTTACGAAGTTCAACGTTTTGCCTGAAAACTCAAACGCAACGCTTTCAAAACTCGAAAATTTCGTATTTGTTCCTGCACTTGTCATGAGTACTTTTATCAAAAATTGTACGACTGACAATATTGGAAGTCTTTGGAAGATAATAGTTTTCAGTATAATTTTACTCGTCGTTTTGTTGCCTATAAGCCTTATCGTGGCGAAAGTTTTATGTAAAGAAGATTTTTTGCGGAAGATTGCAATTTACGGTTTGGAGTTTTCAAATTTCGGATTTATGGGCAACGCCGTAGTAAAAGGCGTATTCCCCGAACTTTTTTTCAATTATACGGTTTTCACCTTGCCGTTTTGGTTTTTAATATACGCGTGGGGAGTTCCGGTCTTATTGATATCGTCGGCTGGCGGCGGAAGCAAAGGCACGGTGCTGAAAAACTTTATAAATCCGATGCTTATTGCGATGCTCATAGGTATGATAATAGGTCTAACGGGGCTCGGCGCGATACTACCTAAACAGGCTGTTGGTGCGGTGGATATGCTTGCGGAGTGTATGTCGCCCG
>CAJOMS010000097.1 GCA_905235795.1 uncultured Clostridia bacterium
ACCGTTTCGGCATAGCCCGTTCTTGCGATGACCGCACCCAACATGAAAACCGAAGCCCTTATCTTTTTAAAAAGTTCTTCGGGAAAAACACCCGAACGGACGCCGGACGTATCTATCAGCACTCCTCCGTTTTTCTTAACGTACTTTCCTCCCAGCGCGCGCACTATTTCAAGCATTGTTTCGGTATCGGAATATTGCGGAAAATCCTGCAAAAATACCTTACTCCCGACGGCGACCGTAGCCGCGATAATGGGTAATAAAGAATTTTTCGCCCTATCGACCTTTACTGTTCCGAACATTTTATTTCCGCCGGTTATAACGAATTTATCCATATTGTCACCCGTAAAAATTCTTCACGCTTTATAATACGCAAACAGAGCGCAAATAGTTAAACGGGCGGCGGGCGGCACGCGGGTTATATATTATTTATTTTTCGGATTTTGCGAGTTCTTCGGCTAGTTGTTTCATAATATCTCGCTTATGAAACGGATAAATTATAACGTGGCATTTATCATTGCCGGCGGTGTCTTTAAATGACGCAAGTTGATACTTTTTGCATATTTCGTCGCTCGGCTTATCCAAAATGAAGATGTTTCCGTCGGCAACTCTTTCGAAACTTACGCCGAAAACCTTTAATTCATTCTCGAAAAATTCAACGTTGAGAATGTACGTTTCCGGCGGAGTGCGGTGCAAAATTTCACGCGTGCGTTGCAGAGTGGAAAAGGGCATATAGTCCCTCGAACCAAGGAATGTCGAATCTTCCTGCCCTATGTAATCCACGTAATTTCTGCGGCTCCTCGATAAGGATAACAACACCCCGTTTACCCTTGCCGTACCTATATACTTATGCAAACTTACGGAAACAGAATCCACGTTAAGATCTACGACGTTTTTGAGCGTTGGGGCAGACTTTTGATTCTGCGGAATCCCGCCGTAATGCGCGGCGTCCAAATGACAATAGTACGGTATGCCCTCGCTCAGCAAAAACTCCGTTATCGCCTTCACGTCGTCAACGTTTCCGCGGCACGTGGTGCCCCATGTTAAAATAATAATTACCCCGTTATCCTTGGAGGTCTTGTCCTCGAGTATTGCGGATTTAAGCTTTTCAACGTCGATAGCGCCTTGACCGTCGGTATCGATCTTTTGACAGCAAAATTTAGAAACGCTGCTCGAAAGGAATTTATCAACGCTGTAATGGGCGTCTTCCGAATAATAAAATTTACCGTTGGGGAATTTACAATACCCTTCTCTCAAAGCCCAAAAATTGCTCTCGGTACCGCCCGTGGTAATGTAACCCCAATATTTATCGTTTGTCAAACCGAAAATTTTTGCGAACGTGTCGACTATCTGCTTTTCTATTTCCTTGCCGTCCATACCGTAATTGCCCAGCTGGTAAGGATCGCCGCAATTATTCATCAAATACAGCCGACTTTCAAGATTCCTGCAATATTGAGAAGTGTAAGAATAATCCTGCATATTGACAGGATAGCCGAACATGTAATCGCGCATATACAGATTTTTGTCGTACAGCTCGTTAATCTTTTCTACGTATTCTTCGTCCTCCGCGGCAAACGCCCTTATATCCTCAACGGAAAAGCCGTCGTTTTTAACGGCGTTGTAATCGAGCAACCTGCCCAACTTCAGGCGCATTTCTTCGAGAGATGAAATTTCTTCGTCTATCTGTTTTATTTGTGCTTTTAAACGCTCCTCTTGCTCGTAAGAAAGGTTATCTTCCTTATTGAAAACCGTGTCTTCGGTTTCGTTTATCAAAGATTGTAAATTAAATCCGTACTTCATAAAAAACATCCTGTATACCTTGTTTATGTCGTTTATATTATTATACAGGATATTTATAAATTAATCAACGATTTTTTCCTTTTTTGAAAATTTTTGACCTTTAAGTTTTAACCTTTCCGAAATAGTCGGCACATATCCTACGTTTTGTTTGCTTATATTTTCGACTATGCCGAACGCCGCCAGAAACATAATAAGCCCCGTTCCTCCGCTGGAGATAAGCGGAAGCGGTACGCCCGTAGGCGGAATAGCCCCCGAAACGACCAAAGCGTTTATAGCGACCTGAACGGCGTAAACGAGCGTTATGCCCGAGGCGAGCATATAGCCGTAAAAATCCTTAGCTCCCGCGGCGGCTTTTATTCCCCTGTAAATGAGAAAAAACATTGCCCCGAACAGCGCGATAATCCCTATAAAACCCAACTCCTCGCCTATTACCGAAAGTATAAAATCCGATTCCGAGAAAGGCAGAAATTCGAATTTTTGTCTGGAATTAAACAGCCCCACGCCAAACCAACCGCCCGAGCCGAGAGCGTAAAGAGATTGCAACAGCTGATACCCCTCTCCCTTGGGCGACGCCCACGGATCGAGAAACGCGGAAAGCCTCTTTAATCTGTACGGTTCTGCGATTATCAAAACGGGTACGGCGGCAATTACCGGCAACAAAACGGAAACTATGTACCTTGCCTTAACGCCTGCGGCAAACAACGTGCCTATCATAAGTGCGCCTACACATACCGTTATTGACATATTCGGCTCTAAAATTATAAGCAGGCATATAATTCCACCTGCCGCTAAAACGGGCAATATCCCCACAAAACTATTCACTCTGTCAGGCTTTTTCGAAAAATACCCCGCGGCGAACAGCACGAACGCGAACTTGGCTATTTCTGATGGCTGAAAAGTTACGCCGGCAACTCCTATCCACCTCTTTGCGCCGTACGTTTCCACGCCTAAGCCCGGTATAAAAATAGCCGCGAGCAAAACCACGCTTAAAATAAGCGCGGGCAAACCTATTTTTTTATATTTGGAATAATCGAAATTTGCCGTAAAAATCATTGCGGCAAGCCCCAAACATACGCTTACCGCTTGTTTTTTTACGAAGAAGAATTCGTCGGAATAGTCCTTTGCTGCAGAATAATTGCTTGCGGAATATATTGCCACCAATCCGAAAAGGGCAAGCCCCGCCGCCATTACGGAAATGAACGGGAAGTATCTTCTTTTGTTTGCCCGCACCCCCTTCAAGTGAAGTTACCCACTATTTCGGCAAATTTGGCGCCGCGCTCCTCATATCCGCTGAATTCGTCAAAACTTGCGCACGCCGGACTTAAAAGAACGCTTTGCCCCGACCGAGCCTCACAGTAAGCGAGTTTTACCGCCGACTCCATATTGCTGGCGACGCAATAATTTTCAAACTGAACCTTCTCGGCGCTCTTTAACATTTTATATCTCGTCTCACCGAAAAGCACGGCCTTTACTACGTTAAGTTGCTTGCAAGCCTCAAACAGTTCGTCGAAACTCTGCCCTTTATCCTTTCCGCCGAGGAGCAGAACGGTGGGTTTGGTCATCGAGCGAAGCGCCTTTACGGTTGAATCCACGTTGGTAGCTTTGGAATCGTTGTAAAAATCCACGCCACCCACGCTTTTGATAAATTCTATCCTGTGCTTTATGCCCTTAAATTCAATTATCGCCTCGGCTATTGCCGTGTCAGGAATTTTAAGGGCTTTGCAGACAGCGACCGTTGCAAGCGCGTTGTACAAATTGTGTTCGCCGCCTAAAGTCATTAGCCTCTTATCCATTACGGCGTCGCCGCGCCACATTATCATGTCGTCCTCTACGTATGCGCCGTCTACCTTTTCTTTCGCCGAAAAATATATAATTTTTCCTTTTGTCTTTTCGGCAAAGCCACGAACGACGTAGTCGTCGTAATTAAGCACGGCAAATTCGCTTTCACGCAGGTTCGCAAGTATTTTACTCTTTAAAAATATGTAATTTTGCATCGTATAGTGCCTTACCAGATGATCTTCGGACACGTTTGTTACAACCGCTATATGCGGAGTAAAAGAACACAGCGTTTCAAGCTGAAAACTCGAAACTTCCGTAACCGCGACGGTATGCGCGTCAAGCGACGAAATCTCCGACGTAAACGGTATACCTATATTTCCTGCGAGCTTGTGTTTTATTTCGGCTTTTTGCAAAACGTCGGCTATCATCGAACAAGTCGTCGTCTTGCCGTTAGTGCCCGTTACGGCAACGATAGGGCAAACCGAATACAAATATCCGAGTTCCATTTCACCTATTATGCGCTTGCCCGCCCTCTTTGCCGAAATGGGAATCGAGTTGTCGATCGGCACGCCGGGACTAAGCACGACAACGTCAATAAAAGGCATTATCTCGTTTATTTTAGACGCCTCCGCCTTGATCGCTCCTTTTTGGCAAAGAGCCGCAATCGACGCGTCTATCCCATCGCTTGAAAGCTCGTCGCACACGTAACACTTTGCCCCTTGAGAGAGCAAAAATTCGGTTGCGGCAATACCGCTGCGCGAAATGCCGACTATTAAAAATACGTCCGTTCCAAGATACATATATATCCTCCTATAAAAAACGAATTAAGCACGCAAGGCCGAATAAAAGCGTAATAAGTTTGTAACAAAACGCTATTTTGCTTTCGCTTGCGCCCTTCATCTGAAAATGATGATGTATCGGCGACATAAGGAATATTCTTTTTCCCGTACTTTTAAAGGAAACGACCTGCAATATCACCGAAATACCCGTAAACACAAAAACCACGCCGACTACGGGTATAAGCAGGGCGTTGCCGCTGAAAATACATATTACGGAAACGAACCCGCCGATCGCCAGCGAACCCGTGTCGCCCATAAAAACTTTTGCTCTGTAAGTATTGAACGCCAAAAAGCCGAGCAGTGCGCCGCAAAGCGAAAACGCCGATACGGCAAATACGGGTTCCGCACCTTCAAGGCAAATTATAAAGCCTATAACAGCAAAGAAAACGTAAGAAACACCCGCGGCAAGCCCGTCGAGCCCGTCCGTCAGATTGACGCAATTGGTAGTTGCTATAAACACGAACGCATAAAGTAT
>CAJOMS010000098.1 GCA_905235795.1 uncultured Clostridia bacterium
ATGCATCTACAAAACTCATTCTAACACCATCAATATCCACAAATCCAACCCAGTTAGATCCATATTTTCTTCCACTTCCATTTTCACCAGGGAATGGATCGGATAATGAAATCGGTCTATATATAACATCTAAGTCATTATAACTAGCATTGTTTTCCAAAAATCTTTGAATAACATCATAACTACATTGATAATTTAAGCTAGATGACATTGTAAGACCATTATATGTTGTAGAACCACCTGATGTAATCATATGGTATTGATAGAATTTTTGATTTCTACCAAATAAATTTTCTGTATTTCCATTATAATAGTAATCTAAATAGTAGTTATAAGTACCAGTTCTTGTTCCATATTTAATAGGAAGGCTGCTAGTACCTAAATCCCTATATGCATAACCTGAATTATATGCTTCTGTTTCAGTGTTATAAGAAACACCATTTTTAGCTACATATCTATATACATCATTAGGTAAATTAAATTCATATGATTTTGTTGTTTGTTCAGATACTCTTGTATTAGTTGGATAAGTAGCCCTGCCAACTGTACATGATTGATATGAACCACCACATGAGTATGAATTTATTGAGCTTGAATTTCCATATACACCTAAATCATATTTATAAACATCATTAGTATTTGAAAATCCTGCTGTAGACCATCCAGTACTTGCCACAGCGTTATTTCCGTTATAGAAAGTAACAACCCAAGTTTTTACGTAAACGCCCTTTACCGTGGTGTTTTCGGTTATGGGCGTTGAAACCGTTTTATCGTACTCGCCCGTAAAGCGATAGCCCGCAACGTACATTTCTTCCGCCGTGGGGTACTCTATCGTCTGTTCCTTACCCTCGGTAAAGGTAAGAACTTTAGCAACCGAGTCGTCTACCCTTAAAAACGTGAGAGTATATTCCTGCTTTTCACGCATGGTAATGGTGAAAGTAGCCGTGTGCCCGCGATAAAGAATAGTGAGATTGTGTTTGCCCGATTCGTGGAGCATTTGCTTGTATTCTTCGGGGAACATAGATTCTGTAACGGGGATAGAATCGACGGTGCCGTCGGAATAATTGAGGTGAAGCTCGATGCCCGCGGCGTCGAATTCGCCGATAACAATCGCCTCGTCGGGCACGTTTTCCACAGTTACGGACGTAAGCTCTTTCTCGTTGCTGATAGTATCACACGCGGCGAAAGAAACGAGCAAGACAGAGCAAAGAGCGCAAAGCAAAATGAGTAACAGTTTTCTTTGGTTTTTCATAAATATCCTCCATATAAAATATTACTTTTACAGTTTACCAAAATATTACAATATTTGTCAATTGATTTTAATCATAAAATTGCCGAAAGGTGTTGTAAAAACGGCTTTTTAAATAAAAAACCGTGTAAAATAACGCGCCCGCGGAGAATTACCAAATTCTCCGCGGGGCTGCAATATGCGCAAAATGCGTTTTTAAATTAGTTTTAAGCCATATATCCGTAGGTATAAGTCAATCTGCCGATAGGTGCGCTATCGCCCTGTATATAGAAGTTCATGACGTCGGAAGCGTCGACGTTGTCGGACACTTTAAACCTGAAAGCAGGCGTTCCGCTTTGATTTATGGACGACATAGGCAAACGGATAGTCATAACGTTTCCGCTTACGTTTACGTCCAGGCTTCCGGCGTCGGTATATTGCCCGCCCGAAATCTTGGAGAGCCTTGCGTAGTCGCGGTTGATGACGTAATCGAACCCTTCGCCGCTTTTTGAAGTGGAGATCCAAACGTTCATAAACGATTTATCCCCCGCCTTGTAATCGGTTATTGCTTTTGCGGTTTCTATTCTGAAATACACGTTTTTATCGTCGTAGGTTATTTTGACGGACGAAATGTCGTTTCTTGCGGTAGTATCCGTTAAAGTTGCGTTGCCGAGATAGTTTTTAAAGTTTCTGTTCATTGCGTCGCCAACGAAATCGGGATAAGACCTTACTTTTTGCCAATCTATTTCGGAATTTCCGCCGACCTTGTCCATTGCGTAGCGCACGGGAGATTCGTATTTGAATTCCCTTATGTTATTGAACAGCTGCAGGTAGAAATTATCGCCGTAGCCGCCTTTCATCATTTCTATATCGCGGGAATAATCTTCGTCAAACTGATCGACGAAATACACTCCGTTGGCGTCGTCGTAAAATTTGATTGCTATCCACTCGTTCCAGCCCGTAACGAAAACGTTATCTACGTCGCCGTAATCATCTTCCGGATACAGCACGGTGTACCACTGATCCTGAAAGTTGGTGCCCCACTCGTAATCGCCGAAGTTTTGGGCGGAATACTGATCGTAACTTCTGCCCCAGTTTTGATCTTTCAAGCTCATTTTGCAGGTAATGTGTTGCGCGATGGATACGCTGACCGTCCCGTTATGATTAGTTTGCGGATACGACCAGTCCATCCAAGGAAACGCGTCTTTATCGATATAGCCTGCGTTCGGCCACTGAGCGTCTCGCAGCTGGAAGAAGTCAAGCATTTCTTTATCCGTGGCGTTGTTTCTGTTAAATTCAACTTTGTTGCCGATAATAAACGGCTTGCCGTTCGGCGAATACCATAAATCGGGATAATAGCACGTGGAAGTGCTCTTTTTGTAATAGGTATTGTATATATTGAGTACCGTATCGCGCGAGTGAGTGTTTGTCATAAAGCCAATTTGCGGCACGTCCCAGCCCTGCTTCTGATATTTATCGAGAATGGGCAGCATCGTTTTTACGACGTTGTCGTAAGTTATGGCGTTAGTCGTATCGAACAAAATATAATCAACGCCTATCATCGTAAACAGCTCTACGTGGCGGGTTATCACCCAAGGATCGGCAGAATCGTAATAGCCGTATAACGGTTCGCCCCAAAAATGATAAACGCCGGCGGGGCTATCCGGGGAGCTGTGGCTCCACAATGCATTGGGATTATTTTTTTCCAGCTCGGAAACGTTATATATCTTGCTTCCGCTTGCGTGCGCGCCCAACCAAAGGAAGTAAAACAAGCCCACGTCCTTTGCTTCTTCTCCGCCGCCGGCAAGCGTTATCCTGCCCAACGCGTCTACGGAAGAAACCATTCTCGTCGCAAATTCGTAATCGGAAAGCGAATTTAAGTCAACGGCGTTATCGACGACCTCTTGAGACGGTTCTTCACTGCTCGTTCCGTTCGTGCAGGCGGTAAAAGGGACGAGCATCATAAACGCCAAAATAAATGAAACGATTTTTAAATTGCTTTTCATTATTTTTCTCCTTATTCTTGTATTTTAAATTTAAATATCCTTATTGCGTAACTCCTTCCGTAAGAGAAAGGTTTTACGATCAATTCTCCGTTGTTTACCGTAGCTTTTTCGCCGGTATCGAGCCATGTGCCCTCTTGCACGTCGGCGTGAATATTTACCTTAATTGCGCCGAATAGCGACTGAACGTTGGGATCTGCGCTCATCGGCACGTTTTTTATAACGGCGTAATGATATTCTCCGTCGTACAATATGTCCGCCCCGTCCGCAATTTCCCCGCACGGCTTAGCGTTGTAAATAAACCCGTCGTTTACACGTATCCATTTGCCGATTTGTTTTAAAATTTCTCTGTCGGTCGCGTTAACGCCGCCGTTTCCTTTAATGCCTGTGTTCAATAGAAAATTGCAACCGTATTTTCTGCAATCCACGAGGTTTTCAAGCAGTTCTTTGACCGACTTGTAATTGCAATCTTCTTTTGCGTAGCCCCAATGATCGTTCAATATCTGGCACATCTCGCCGGCTCTGTTTTTATCCGAGTTGTCCACGAAACACGGCTTTCCGCGTTCGAAGGTTACGCTGTCTATCTCTTTATGCCCGACCTTACCGAGTTCGTTAAGCCCCGTGTTATTTATTATCATCGCGTCGGGTTGATACTTCCGTATTACGCCGTAAAGCTCGTCCTCCCGCCAATCGGCATCAGGTTTATCCCACATTCCGTCAAACCAAAAACCGCCTATTTTGCCGTAATTTTTACAAAGTATTTCTATGCTGTTTATTAGATAGTCAGTATATTCTTGAAAATTTTCAGAATAGCTGCTTTCGTGCCAATCCAAAAGGGTGTGATAAAAAAACGGGACGACGTTCTCCTCGTTGCAAGCGTCCACGAATTCCCGCACCAAATCTCTGCCGCATGAGGAATGAGGGGCATCGTAATCGTTTAAGCCGCAAGTATCGTAAAGAGAAAAACCGTCGTGATGGCGAGTGGTAAGCGTTACGTACTTACACCCGGAGGCCTTTGCGACCTTAACCAGATTTTTTGCCCAATTTTCTGAAACGTTAAATTTGTCTTTTAATTTCTCGTACTCGATTTTATCGGCCTTCGGGGAAAGATGTAGGTACCATTCACCCTTGCCCACAACGCTGTAAAGTCCGAAGTGAACGAACAGACCGAAACCGAGTTTTTTGAAATTTTCTATATATTCGTATTGCATCATATCACTTTTCGTTACTCGCTTAACCGTTATTTACGACAAAGGTCTAAAACCACTATGTTGTGATTTTAGACCTTTTGGCAGGGGAGACGCGATTCGAACACGCAACCAGCGGTTTTGGAGACCGCTGCTCTACCATTGAGCCACTCCCCTAAGTAAAATTGACAGCTTATTTATTGTATAATAATTTTCTTTATAAGTCAAACAATTTTACGCGTTTTTTCAAATTTAATATTTTAAGTTGAGATTAGTCGAAAACGTTAAGCCTTAACCCTGTCTTTTTGGCATCTTTCGACTAATTCTCCATCGATTTATTGATATAAATTTTCGCTCGCCTTAATCAAAATCCACTCAAAAATACGAGGTTAAGGTGCCTTCGGCAGTTCAGGCGAGATAAAATTCGTT
>CAJOMS010000099.1 GCA_905235795.1 uncultured Clostridia bacterium
GCCGTGGAAACCGTAGCGGCGAATCTTGTAATTTTTATAAGCTTCGTACGGTACGCCGTACATATAGGCGTAGTCGGGCATGGTGGAGTGGAAAGCCGTATCGAACACGGCGACCATGGGCGTGTTTGGCATAATTGCCCTGCACGCGTTTATGCCCGTGATGTTTGCGGGCTGGTGGAGCGGGGCGAGTTCGGTGTTGGAAGCTATCGTGTCCAAAACTTCGGGCGTGATGAGGACGGAGCAGTTGAAGTCCTCTCCGCTGTGGACCACGCGGTGACCTACCGCGTCTATCTCGCTCATAGAGTTTAAAACGCCGTACTCTTTATCTACCAACGTATCCAAAACGAGCTGAACGGCTACCTGATGGTTGGGCATAGCCTTTTCGATGACGACCTCTTTTCCGTTAGCCTTGTGCTTTAAAAAGGCGCCGTCAAGCCCTATCCTTTCGCAACCGCCCTTGGCTACCGCCTTTTCGGTCTCCATATCTATAAGTTGATATTTGAGGGAAGAACTCCCCGCGTTTATTACTAAAATTTTCATAATATTAACTCCTGAAAATTACCATTGAATTTGCGTTTGAAGTGCCGTAATGGCGATGGCTACGACGATGTCCTCCGCCTTGCAACCTCTCGAAAGGTCGTTTATCGGCTTTGCAAAGCCTTGGCAGAGCGGGCCTACCGCCATGAAACCGCCGAGCCTTTCGGTGAGTTTGTAAGCGATGTTGCCTGCGTCGAGGTCGGGGAAAATCAAAACGTTTGCGTGGCCTGCAACGGGCGAGCCGGGAGCCTTGGATTTAGCTACCGAAGGAACGATAGCCGCGTCGAGCTGCAACTCTCCGTCTATATTGAGTTCGGGAGCGATCTCGTGCGCCTTGGCGAGTGCGGCGAGCACTTTATCCACGTCGGCGTGTTTTGCGCTGCCCTTGGTGGAGTGCGAGAGCATAGCTATTCTCGGTTGCAATTCGGCGATGCTTACCGCGCTCTTTGCGGAAGCTACCGCTATGTAAGCGAGCTTGTCGGGATCGGGGTTCTGTTCGAGCCCGCAATCGGCGTAGATGTAGCAGCCGTCCTCACAGTATTGATTGCCGCTTTCGGGCGCGATCATGAGGAAGTAGCTGGATACCAGCGGAACGCCGGGAGCAGTCTTTATAATTTGAAGGCCGGGTCTTAAAGTGTTTGCCGTGGAGTGGCAAGCGCCCGAAACCAAACCGTCGGCGTCGCCTGCTTTAAGCATGAGCACGCCAAAATACGTGTTGTCGTAAGCGAGTTTTTCCGCGTCCTCCTGCGTCATGCCCTTGGCTTTGCGGAGTTCGTATAAAATATTGGCGTATTCCGCATGTTTTTCGCTCGTCTTGGGGTTTATTATGGTTACGCCCGCGAGATCCACGCCGGGATTGTCAGCCTTGATTTGTTCGGGATCGCCCAAAAGGGTAACCTTTGCAATCCCCTCTTTAACGGCGGCGGCGGCAGCGGCTACAACGCGCGCATCCTCACCCTCCGGCAGAACGATGTGCTTGCCGAGTCTGGCAGCTCTGCTTTTAATTGATTCCATTACTTTTGTCATTTAAGTTTATCTCCTTTGGCGTTTGCCGCCGTACAATTTACTGCTTTTTTGCTCAATTTAATCAAAACGCTTTATAATTACTTCAAAATGATGTAAAATATAATTAATTGATTCTAAGCCTATACGTTATTATACTACTTTCGGCGAAAAAACAAAAGTATTTAGAGGTAGAAAATTGAAAATTTGTTTGGCAGTTTGCGAATATAACCCTTTACACAACGGACACGTAAAGCATTTGCAGACCATTAAAAACGAGCTTTCGCCCGATTACGTCGTCGTGATAATGAGCGGCAACTTCACCCAGCGTGGCGAAATGGCAATAACGGATAAATTTACGCGGGCAAAACACGCCGTACTTGCCGGTGCGGACGCGGTTTTCGAGCTGCCCACGGTGTTCGCCACGGCAAACGCCGAAACCTTTGCAAAGGGCGCAATAAAACTTTTAAAGGAATTGCCCGGCGAAAAGACGCTGTGCTTCGGCTGCGAGAGCGGCGACGCGCAAAGTTTTGAGTTTGCCGCAAAGACGCTTTCCAACGAGAGCAAGCGCTTTAAAACTCTGCTTAAAGCCCATTTGGACAAGGGCGTATCCTTTGCAAAAGCTAAGGTCTCCGCCTTGGAGGAAATGGATATAGGCGTGGATATAGACTTGCTGAAAAGCCCCAACAACATTTTGGGCGTGGAATATACGCGCGCCATAGCCGAGATGAACGCGGACATAGCCGTTTACCCGATACTTCGCAGCGGAGGGGGATACAACGACGAAAATATGTATAATGACCTTTCTTCCGCCGCCGCAATAAGAAAGGCGATTGCCGAGGGCAAACGCCGAAAAATAAAGGGCAACGTGCCCGACTTCGTGTACGAGGACCTGCCCGAAACTCTGCCCTCTGCCGACAATTTGACCTTTTACAGCCTTATCGCCAACGACAAGCGCACCTTAAAGGGCATTGCCGATTGCACCGAAGGGCTTGAAAACCGTATTAAGGCGTGCCTTAAAAGTTCCGGGACCTTGCAAGAGGTAAAGGATAAAGTGGTGACAAAACGCTACACTGCCACGAGGGTTTCAAGGATAATGACGGCGTCCCTTTTGGGAATAAGCGCGGACTTCGTTGAAAGATGCCTGCGCAGCAAGCTGTACCTCAACGTTTTGGCGGTCAGAAAGGGCGGGGAAGAATTGCTCTCTCAAATTGCTCAAAACTGTCAAATACCTCTTATAACGCGCAAAAACGACGTATCTTCCCTACGCTCCACCGCGCGTGAATGTTTTGAAAAAGACGTGCTGGCAAACGACGTGTTCAACTTTGCCGCGCACACCAGCACGAACGAATATATGATGATTAAAATTTAACTATTGCCGAGGGCGAATTTCACTCCTCGCTTTTTTCCGTTGCCTTTTTGTCCTGACCGCGGGCTACAAGACCGAATATGCCGCACAGAACGTAGAAAATTGTCGTGAAGGCGCCCAAAACGATTGTCCATACGTGGGGAGCAACTTCCATAGAGCCGTCCATAACCTTTGCGTGCGCTTTGCCTACGACTACGAGCGCAACGATCTTTACGGCAAGGCTGAAACAGCAGGTTAATATGAGGTTTATGCCTAAAACGACGACGAAAAAGCGGAGCGCCGCGTTTGCAGCCTGTCCCGCGCCGATAAACGGTCTGCCGAAACGTATCAGATTTTCGGTCAAAACGCTGTCGTTCCTTATTAAATCCGCCACGGGACGGGCTACGACGGCAAGAATAATGCCTAAAATTATGCCTACGCCCATCAAAGCTAACTCCACAATGTTAAAAACTTTGCCTATTTTGTACATTATATCGGACGCTTTTTTCATTTGTAATTCCTCCGTTTTTTAATTTTCGGTTATTCTTCTCTTCGCAAAAACTCGCCGGTGCGGAGCGGCACGTCGGTGTAAAGCCGCAATTTTTGCTGGACGAACTTAGCGTCTTGCACGGGGTTGCCGAACTCGTCCTCCAGCCTTTGAACGGTTATTTTACAGCCGAACGTATCGGTGGGAGAAAGCACTTCCAACACGTCGCCCACGGCGAAGCGGTTGCGCATTTCTATAAGGGCAAAACCGCCTTTTTCGTCGTAATTCAGCACGTTTGCAATAAATTTTGCCTCGCCTTGAGATTGAGAATTTTCGTAATTTACCGTCTCCGCGTTGTCGCCCAGCATATAGGCGGTGGTGAACGCGCGGTGAACGGTTTTTTTCAGCTCGCTCTCGTAAAGCGGGTTTTGTTTGTAAGCCGCGCCGACGGCGTAAAATTCGTCTATCGCTCGGCGGTAGGCGTTTATTACGGTGGCGAGGTAATATTCGCTTTTCATTCTGCCCTCTATTTTAAAGGACATAACACCTGCATCTATCATTTCAGGCAAATATTTAATAGTACAAAAATCTTTAGGAGATAATATATAATTGCCCTTTTTGTTAAGCTTTTTACCATTTTCATCAAATGCATCGTATGGTAGGCGGCATGGCTGAGCGCAGCGCCCTCTATTACCAGAGCGACCACCAAGGATGGATGACATTAGACATTGCCCTGAATAGCAGACACAAAGAGCTCCATGGATGAAGCTTTCTATTTCTAATTCAGGACATGCTTCATGAATCAAAGAAATCTCATTAAGGGAGATTTCTCTTGCTGTAACGATTCTGTTAGCCCCAAGATTTTCAAAAAACTTAGCGCCATATTTAGTACAAAGGCTTGCCTGAGTGCTCACATGGATATGAGTGTCAGGAAAATACTCTCTAATAAAGTTAAACACTCCAAAATCCTGCACGATAAAAGCATCAATTCCATTTTCTACATAAGCCTTAAGATATTCATATAGCTTCCCTTCTATTTCAGTATTCTTAAGAAGTGTATTTACTGTAAGATAAGATTTGACACCATGAAGATGGCCATATTCGATAGCTTCTGTAGCTTCGTCTATTGTAAAGTTCTTAGCGTAAGCTCTGGCGCCAAACAAATCACCACCAAAATAAACGGCATCTGCACCTGCATTTACAACTGCTTTATATATTTTTAAATCACCAGCTGGTGAAAGTAATTCTAATTGATTCATAAAAACCTCTTGTAAAAAATAAGGGTCCCTTTCGGGACCCCATAATTAGTTATCTGTAATTGAACCTAAAAGAGCATCCTCTAATGATGCTTCAAGCTTAGTCTTATTAAGTAGGAGCTCCTTATTCTCTGACTCAAGCTTTTCGATAGTCTCTTCTAAGGTTTGTGTTTTTAACTGTGCTGAAATTAAATCATGCTTAAGATTATAAATC
>CAJOMS010000100.1 GCA_905235795.1 uncultured Clostridia bacterium
ACGTTCTTTTGGCTATGGGAGTAGACGAGGCGTTGGCGCACGGCTCAATTCGTTTTACCTTCGGCAAAGACAACACTATGGAGCAGGTAGATTATGCGGTTAATAAATTGAAAGAAATAGTTGAAAGATTGAGGGCTATGTCGCCCCTATACGTTGAGATCAAAGGAGAGAAGAAAGATGTATAACGAAAAAGTAATGGAAGCATTTTCGCACCCGAAGAACGTGGGCGAAATAGAAAACCCCGATGGATTCGGCAAAGTGGGCAACGCCGCTTGCGGTGATATTATGCAGATAACTTTGCGCATAAAAGACGACAGAATCGTGGATGCAAAATTTAAAACTTTCGGCTGCGCGGCGGCTATAGCAACCAGCTCTACCGCTACTGAAATGGTAAAGGGTATGACGCTTGACGAGGCTTTGCAACTGACCAACGCAAGAGTGGTTGAGGAGTTGGAAGGTCTGCCTCCGCAGAAAATTCACTGCTCTGTACTTGCAGAGGAGGCAATTAAAGCCGCAATCGAAGATTACAGGAGCAAGCAGAACAAACAATAATCGTAATAAGTTTAAATAACGAAAGTTTGTATTAAAAGGAAAGGCCGCTCGGCAATTTGTTAAAATTGCCGAGCGGCCGCTTTAATTTTAAAGGAATTTAGCCCCTTACTATTTGCGCGGTAAAGGCTACGCGCTTTACGTCTTCAATATTCTTTTTGCAATCGCTGCTCGTCTCGCACGGCGTTCCTTCGCAGATCAGTCTGTTTGATGGGGAATAAAGTTTAAAATAATATTTTCCGTCTCTGTTTACCGAAACGGTAAAGTTGTTGCCTTTTACGTTCTTTTTTAAGTTTTCTATCGCGTTTTTCGCACCGCTGACCGAGGAGTACTGCGGCGTATTGACGAGAAGAACGTCGTCATCGCCGTATAATCCGGCAACAAATGCCGAGCCGACGCGCAAGATTCGCCACTTTCCTTCTTCTTCGATAGGTTCGTCTGCGGGAATTTGCTCCGGTTCGGGCGGAGTTTGCTGCTTTTCCGCCGCGGCGGGGCGCGGTTCGTTTTTGGCGATCTCGTAAGTTACGAAAGCGTCCGACTCGAGCGAAAGTTTTACTTTTTTTGAAAACTCGCTCTCTTTCTCCGCAGGTGTCTCAACTTCCTCTCCGTTTTCTACTGGCGAGGCGTCATTTTCCCGTTTTTTTTTATTCTCATCAATCAAATCGTCGTCGGCGGAGGAGAGGGAAGATTCGTCGTTTTGCAAGGCGTTGGTAGAATCGCCGTTGTCGTCGCCGTTGGAAGATTCGCCTTCGTAAGCCGATTCGTCAGCGACTTCTGGCAAATTGCCGTTTGTTTCCGCCGAAACGTCCGTCGTTGGGGCGGGCGTTTTACTTCCACGCTTAAACCATCCGTCCATGAATCTCAGCAGGTTGTATTTGACTATAAAATAGCCCAACACGGTAGCCGCCGCGATAATAACGGCGGTAACGATCAAGGCAGTAACGTATTGTGGGTTGTTGTTTAAATATTCCGTAACTTTATCCATCGTTTTCTCCTTATATGATTTTAATATATTTTGCGATTTTAGTCAATCGTATAATCTTACACTTGAAATAAATTTTTTAATATGATAAAATGTTTATTGAAAATCGGAGAAGAAGATGGAAAAAATATATAAAGTGGCAATCGTCGGAGGAGGCGCTTCCGGCTTGAGCGCGGCGGTGATGCTTTCCGAAAAACTCGGCGGCGACGTGATCGTTTTGGAAAGGACCAACCGCGTCGGCAAAAAGATAACCGTAACGGGCAACGGTAGGGGGAACCTTACCAACAAAAATATTTCTGCCGATAATTACCACGCGGCAGAGGGGGACGCGCCGTCTTTCGTGCGGGACGCGCTTTCGTCGTTCGGCGCGGAGCAGGCGGAAAAATTCCTTAAATCGCTTGGGCTTATCCTGACCGAAGAAAACGGAAGAGTGTATCCGGCGTCCTTTCAGGCGTCGTCGGCGCTCGATCTTATTCGCTTAAAACTTGCGTGCACGGGTGCCGAAGTGAGGACGGACTTTCAAGTAACGGACGTGCATATGGGCAATAATGCAATTTTGACGTCGCAGAGCGGCGAGAGGGTGATTGCGGAAAACGTTATCCTCGCCGCGGGCGGCATGGCGCGTAAGGAGTTCGGCACGGACGGCGCCGCTTACTCGCTTGCCCGTAAGGCAGGGCACACCATAACCGGTTGCTCGCCCGCTCTCGTGCAACTTAAAACCGACCATTCCGACATACGTCAGTTAAAGGGCATAAGGCAGGAAGTCATGCTTACGCTTTTAGACGGAAATATGCCGATAACCTGCGAAAAAGGGGACGTTTTGTTCACGGAGTTCGGCGTGAGCGGCGACGCGGTGTTCCGCGTTTCGTCTCATTTATCCAAATGCCGTCGGCCGGAGCTTTCAATTGAGTTTTTGCCGGACGTTTCGGAATACGTTTTGGCGGCGGAACTTGCTCAAAAGGTGCAAATAGCCGATTATTTGACCGCCGGAGATCTTCTCACGGGCGTTGTAAACAAGCAGGCGGGCAGGGCAATCGTCGCGCGCGCAGGCATTGATCCTAACGAAAAGTGCCGTAAATCTCACGTTAAACCCGTTATTGACGTTTTAAAGGACTTCCGCTTGCAGGTCTTGGGCACGCTCGGTTTTCAATACGCGCAGGTCACGCGCGGAGGAATTAGGCTGAGAGAGATAGATTCGCACACAATGCGGTCAAAATTTAATAAAAACTTGTATTTTGCGGGTGAAATAATGGATATAGACGGCGATTGCGGCGGCTACAATCTGCATTGGGCGTTTGCCACGGCATACGCGATTTCGCGCGAAATAGGGGCTTTTTACGGCAAGGAGATAGAAATATGACGACGATAGGAGTTCTTTTCGACACTCACGGAAATTACGGGGCAATCGAAAAGGTTATGCCCATACTCGAAACGTGCGATCTCGTCTTTCATCTGGGCGATCGCTTTACGGATATGCAAAACTATTCAAGCCTTCTTAAAGATAAGCTGATCTGCGTAAAGGGCAACTGTGATTTTGAGAGCGAGGAAGGCGTGAGATTCGTTGAGGTAGAAGGGAAAAAACTTATGTTGACGCACGGTCATCTGTTCGGGGTGAAATATTCCATGACAAAACTTTCGCTCTACGCAAAAGAAAACGGTGCCGACGCGGTGTTTTTCGGGCATACGCACTCGGCGTTTTGCGAGGAAGCAGACGGAATTTTGTACGTGAATCCCGGCGCGTTTGCAAGGACTAAGGCTGAAAAGAGTTTTGCCTACGTCAACGTCGTCGGCGGAAAAATCCTGTGTAAAATTAACCGTTCCGCGCTCGCCTCCATGTAAAAACGCCCGATTTTTTCGAGCGTTTTTTTTGCGGTGCGTTAAATTTTTTGCGTAAACAAATTAAATTTGTAAATATGGGCACTTGCCCACTCGTTGTATGGATTTAAGGAGGGAATTTTATGAAAAAGAAGACTGCGTTAAAAATTTTTATTCCCATAGTTTCTTTCGTTTTGGTCGTTGCGGTAGTCGCAATATCCGTATTGTCGTGTCTTTTTTTTAACCGCTTTTCGCGCGGGACGGTACCGACGTCGGCACAAGTTCAGGCACTTTGGGATAATAACCGCGTTTACGATCACGTAGTAATTTTCGGCGTTGACGGCGCCGGCGGATATTTCGGGGAAATGGAAACGCCCGGGTTTGATTCGGTATTCAAAAATTCTTATATGGACGCATCCGTTACTTATACGGCTATGAGTCAATTTCCGACCGAAAGCGGATATAATTGGACGTCGATGATTCACGGCGTTTGGTGCGGAAAACATAAAATTGACAACGAAACCGCTTTAACCGAAAAATATACCGACACCAAGTATCCTTCCTTATTTAAAATTTATGCGGAACGCCATCCCGAAGCATATATGGCGTCTGTCGCCGATTGGCCCGCGATAAATTACGGAATTATTGAAGATCTTCCGCAAATCAACAAGACGGACGCGGGCGATTACGTAAGCGACGGTTTCGCTTCTTCCTGGGTGGACGGTGAAAAGCTTGTAGATGCGGCAGTTGCGGAATTAGCGATAAACGAAATAAAAAACAACGATCCAAAAATACTTTTTACGCATTTTGATTGCGTGGATGCAGCCGGTCATTGTTACGGAACCGGCAAACCGGAATATATAGACGCAATGAATTACGTGGACAATCTTATCGGTAAAATATTCGACGCCTGCAAAGAAGTAGGCTGGGATAAAAACACGCTGTTCATCTGTATTTCCGATCACGGACATAAATATAGCGGCGGGCACGGCAACAATCAAGCAGTAGTTCGCAACGTTACGTTTGCCGTTGCCGGCGCAAAGGGAAATATAATACCCGGCACTCCCAAATACGTGGTAACGCAAGATATGGCGGCGGTCGTATTTTACGCTCTCGGAGAAGTACAGCCTTCTTGTTGGGACGGCTCTGTTCCTAAAAATATGTTTAAAGATTTATAATATACAGCATAACGCCAATCTCTCTTGAATGTGTTAATCCCTATGAAAGACGCCACAAGGTGCGGTTTCTATTTTTATTCGGCTACCGGAAAAAATTTAAAAATTTTTTGTTAGCATACGTTAACTGCTTGACAAGTAAGCATAAGTTATGCTAAACTAACAATGTGCGTTGGATAACAACGGCTTTTTTTAGAGGCGATGTTAGCATACGATAACATTT
>CAJOMS010000101.1 GCA_905235795.1 uncultured Clostridia bacterium
TAGACGAGGTAATGGAGGAAATAAACCCCGACCTCATTATTACCGTGGACTGCGGCATCAGCGGGCACGACGAGGTGGAATATATCAAAGACCTCGGCGTTGACGTTATCGTTACCGACCACCACGAACTTCCGGAAGTTCTGCCTGATTGTACCGTCGTAAACTGCAAAATTAAAGATCAGGAGTACGCGTTCGACGGACTTTGCGGCGCCGGCGTCGCATTTAAGATAGCCGTTGCACTTATCGGCGAAAAGGCTTATAAATACTTGGATTTTGCCGCGCTTGCCACCGTTGCCGACAGTATGCCGCTAATCGATGAAAACAGAGATATCGTTTACGAGGGACTTAAACTTATTTTTTCAAGCAACGCGAGGGATAGTTTTAAAATTCTCGTTGAGGCGGCAAATATTAAGGAAAAAAATTCGACCGCATTGGCATACTCGCTCGCGCCTAAAATTAACGCCGCCGGCAGAATGGGCAACGCTCATTGCGCGCTCGACCTGTTTTTGAGCGACAGCAAGGCGGAAATTTACGACCTTGCGGCTCAATTGATGAAATATAATATGCAAAGGCAAGCCGAGTGCGACGAGCTTTATTCTTCCGCCCGCAAAAAACTTTTAAAAAAGGGCCCGTTCAAGAGGGTGATCTTGCTCGAGGACGAAGGCTGGAAAAACGGATTGGTCGGCATTGTTGCGGCAAGGCTGGTTGAAGAATTTACCAGACCGGTCATTCTGTTTGTGAACAGCAAAGGTATTTTGCACGGTTCGGCAAGAAGCCTCGAAGAAATAAATATACTAGACGCCATTTCAAACAACAAGGAGTTTTTGCTTGAATACGGCGGACATTCGCAGGCGGCGGGCGTTTCTCTTAAAGAAGAAAATTTGCAGGCCTTTGAGGACGCGTTGGATTCTTATATATCCGAAAAGTACAGCGCGGACGTCTTCGTGCCAAAGCAAGAGGCGGAGGATTATATCGATGGCGAGTTTTCGCTCTCTCTTGCAAAAGAAATTTACGCCTTGGAGCCTTTCGGCACCGGCAATAAAAAGCCGCTTTTCGCAATAGAGGTGGAAAATTTAGACCCTCAGCCGTTTAAAGAAAACTCTCCGCACTTGTCCATTCATACGGATATTATAGACCTAACGTATTTTAACGGGGCGACGTATTCAAACATTTTGCGTTCTTCGGGAGTCAAAACGTTGGTTTTTGAGCCGAATATCAGCGTTTTTAACGGTAAAGAATATTTGCGCGGCAACGTTAAAAGTTTTGAGACGAAGATAATTCCCGGCAAGGAGTTGGGGTTGGAATTGTTTATGTACAATATTCGCAACCTGTGCGGAAAAGGAAACGGACAGCTTGCCGACTATATCTCTCAAGATGAAATAAAAAATATCGTAAATACTGCGGAAAAATGTCCGTACGGCACTCTTTACGTGGTTAGCAATTTGAAAACTTTGGATAGCTTCCCCGAACTTAAAGAGTTGCCGGTCAGCATGGGGGCGCCGTCTTTGCGCAATTTTGCCAACTGCGTGGTGCTGGTTTTGAACTCCGGTGATATAGCGGGCTTTAAGCGCATAGTTTATTTGGATAACCCCGTTTACAGCATACGCAAATTGAGGTCTATAGAGGTTTACGTAAATAAAGACATTGCAGTAAAGGACATGTTGCCTCAAATAGACGCCACGCGAGAGGGCGTGGGCGAAGTGTTTAACGCATTGAAAAATTTTGGGGGGATTCAGGCGTCTTCTTCGGCGGAACTTTACGGCGCGATAGGTGCAAAAGTGCCGTATATCACGCGTTATCAGTTTGTTTTCGGCGTTGAAGTGCTTGTGGAATTAGGAATTTTTTCGTTTGAAAATAATAAGTTGATATATAACAGGGGGGTGAAGAACGATCTTTCGTCTTCACGCATATATACGAGTTTGGGTGGTAAAGCATAATGTACGAAATACTTGAAACTATACAAAAAAATTATCCTGAACAAGAGGCGGAAATCATTACCAAGGCGTACTATTTTGCAAAACAGGCGCACGAGGGACAAAAGAGGGCTTCGGGAGAGGAATATTTTATTCACCCGTGTGCTGTAGCGCAGATACTTATCGATCTCGGTATGGATTGCGCCTCGGTTACCGCCGCTTTCTTGCACGATACCATTGAGGATACTTACGTTTCCGAAGGCGATATACAAAAGGAATTCGGCGACGAGGTGCTTTTGCTGGTGCAGGGCGTTACCAAGCTGGATAAAATAGAGTTTAAGTCCGAAGAAGAAGAACAAGCGGAGAATTTTAAAAAGATCTTCGTTTCGATGGCCAAGGACATAAGGGTTATAATTATAAAACTTTCCGACAGGCTGCACAATATGCGCTCGCTCAATTTCCTTTCGCACGAAAGGCAGCAGCGCATTTCAAAAGAGACGCTGGATATTTACGCGCCACTCGCGGGGAGGCTGGGCATTTCGCAGATAAAGTGCGAATTAGAGGACTTATGCTTAAAGTATCTTGATCCGGAAGCGTACGAATATCTCGCCACCAACATCCATGCGCGCGTAGAGGAAAGACGTAAGTTCGTCGATTTTGCAGTAAAGGAAATTCAAGAAATTCTCGACGAATCAAATATCAAGGGCGAAGTGTTCGGCAGGCCCAAACATTTTTACAGTATATATAAAAAGATGAAAAGACAGGGCAAAACGCTCGACCAGATTTACGATCTGACCGCAGTGCGCGCCATTGTCGACGATATAGATCAGTGCTACGAGCTTTTGGGCAAGATACACAAAAAGTGGAAGCCCATCCCCGGCAGAATAAAAGACTATATAGCTATGCCTAAGCAGAATATGTATCAATCTCTGCACACTACGGTCGTAACCGATTTCGGGCAGACTTTCGAAATACAGATCCGCACCAAAGAAATGCACCGCATGGCTGAATACGGTATTGCCGCGCACTGGAAATATAAGGAAAATAAAAGCGTTGAAAACAACTTTGATACCCGCCTTTCTTGGATTCGCGAGGTAATGGAGTGGCAGGGCGGAATTAAGGATTCAAAAGAGTTCGTAGAGTCCTTAAAGGGCGACGTGTACAGCAGTGAAGTGCTCGTTTTCACGCCGAAAGGCGAGGTGAAAAGCCTCGTTAAAGACGCTACGCCCATCGATTTCGCTTACAGCGTCCATACGGAAGTCGGGCATCATTGCGTCGGAGCAAAAGTCAACGGAAAGATGGTTCCCCTCAATACTACCCTTCAGGTGGGCGACGTGGTTGATATAATAACCAACAAGTCGTCGAAGGGGCCGTCGTGGGATTGGCTTAAAATAGTAAAAAGTGCCGGTGCAAAAAATAAAATAAGGCAATTTTTTCGCCGTGAAATGCACGAGGAAAACATCAAACTCGGCAGATCGATGCTCGAACAAGAGGCAAGAAATAAGGGGTATAACTTCAGCGAATTGCTAAATCCCGTCAGTTTTGAAAGATTGCAGACAAAACTTTCCGTTTCGAACGAGGAAGAACTTTACATGGCAGTCGGCGGGGGATTGATTACGGTAAATCAAGTCCTCGTAAAACTTATAGATTTTGCAAGGAAGGAAACCCCGAAGCCACAGCCTAACAAAAACGTAATTACCCACCACAATTCCACTGGCGACGTCGTGGTCAAAGGAATGGAAGGGCTGCTCATCAGATTCGCAGGTTGTTGCAACCCCGTTCCGGGCGATAAAATAGTGGGCTTTATTTCGAGGGGGCGCGGCGTTACCGTGCACCGTGCGGATTGCCCGAATATGCGCAACGAGGACCCCGCGAGAATTTTAGAGGCGAATTGGTCGGGTAAGGCCGGCACGGACTATATCGTAAACTTGGAGATACACGCCGAGGAATCCGCATCGGTTTTGCAGATAGTTTCGGGCGTGTGTGCGCAACTCGGTCTGTTCATTACTTCTGTAAACGGCAGAATAGATACGAAATTGCGTATTGCGATTGTTAATATGACGGTTAAACTTAATACCGCGAGCGATTTGGACACGTTGATCAAAAAAATCTCTGCGGATAAATCTATTATAGAAGTTTTCAGGACGGTGTCTTGATGAAGTATTTTACGTTTGAAGATTCGGTATTCGGTCAAAATTCGTACCTTGTTTGCGGACAGAGCGAAGCTTTCGTCGTGGATGCAGGCGGTAAATTTAAGGAAATTACGGCTAAAGCCGCTAAATTGAACGTTAAAATTTCCGCGGTTTTGCTCACGCACGGGCATATCGACCATATTTTTCAAGCTGAAAAATATAAAAACGCGGGTATAAGAATAGGCATACATAGAGAGGAAGAAAGGTTCCTTAGCGACGCGAATTGCAATCTTTCGGACTTTTTCGAGATGAAAGTCAATAATATTTCCGCCGATTTTACTTTCGACGAGGGGGATGAATTTGCCTTCGGAGAGATGCGCGTAAAGGTGATGCATACGCCCGGCCACACGGTCGGCTCGTGTTGCTTTTTGTGCGATAACGTGTGTTTTAGCGGGGATACGCTGTTTTGCGGCGGGATAGGAAGGACGGATTTCCCCACCGGAGACCAAGAGCAAATAATGCGTTCGTTAAAAAGAATACGTCCCCAGCTCCTGATAGTGGTTATCTTGTTTTCATCAGCTGTGGAATCTCCCTTGAAAGCTCCGGCATTTGAGCGTTCCTTATTATTTATCCCTG
>CAJOMS010000102.1 GCA_905235795.1 uncultured Clostridia bacterium
GTTTTGGGGTCCCCGTAATTAAAATTGGTTCGGGACGGTAGAGGTCTTTCGAGCCAAACAAAAAATATCCGATACCGCAAAAGCGGAATCGGATATTTTGGTCGAGGTGACGAGACTCGAACTCACGACCTCTTGGTCCCGAACCAAGCGCGCTACCAAACTGCGCTACACCTCGAATTTACTATAACAATATATAACATTTTATGAAAAAATGCAAACGTTTTTAGCCCTTTTGAAAAAATTTTTTACTTTTATCCTTCTTATAATTTATAAATTGCGTTGCCTTTACGTTCTCTATATGTTATAATTTTTTCAAATACAAAAAATAAAAAAATTTTTTTTGTTTTTTTGTAACAGTTTGCAAAAAAATTAAGTCTTTATTATTGAGAGCGTTAATTAATAGCTATGAACAGTGCGCGTTTTAATAAGTTATTCAAACGTATTTCCGATAGCGAGAGCGCTTTTCGCGAAATATATGAATATTTCTTGCCCAAAATTAAGTATAGGGTTTTTTCGAAATACGGAAATTCCGTGGACTTCGAGGACGTTGCGCACGACGTGTTCACTCGGCTTTTATCAATCAAAGATCCGCCTCAAGTAGATAACCCCATCGCATACGTGTACAAAATTTGCGATAACGTTGCGCTCGATCATTTGAGAAAAAAGAAAAGTACCGTGCCATTAGACGAAAATTACGGGACCTCTGCCGACGAGATTGCTTTCGAGGAAGGTGAAATGTGTTTCTTTTCCGCTCTTAAACTTATCGACGAGGACAGCGCCGGGATCGTTCGTATGGTGCTGTGGGAAGGCTATAACCTGCGGGAAGTATCCGAAATTTTGGGTATTTCGTACGGCGCCGCAAGACAAAAATATTCAAGAGCCGTTAAAAAATTAAAAGAAAAAATAAAGGTATGAAAGATAAAAAAATTATCCGCTTAAAAAATGCGGACGAACGCAAAATAATAAACGAGCACGAAGGGCTGTACGACCGCCTCGTAAGCGAAAATTTTGCCAAGCAACCCGCACGAAACCCCGCGGGAGACGGCGCGCGCACTAAAAAGAAGGCGCTTATATGGTCTCTTTCGGCAGTAAGCGCGGCAGTTATCGTTTTTGCGGCGGTTATTGCTTCAAGTTTTCTGTTCATCGGACACAATGGCAATAAAGTAAACGAATACGCCGGCAACGACGCTGCGGAAAATGGGGCGGCAATTCCTTCCGAGGATTATAGCGTACTGCCCGGTGCGCAAGACAATATAATCGTGCAAAGGACCGACGTGGACGTGGATACAGTGACAAACTCTTTGAAAACTTCAACGTTGATGAATGACGGCTTGAATTTCCGCAACGTTTCGGAAGTTACCGTCAACGGAGAGAGAGAGTATTTCGAGTTGAACGTAGAAACGTATCATACTTTCGACGTGATCGTTTCGGTAGACGATAAGTTGGAAAAAGAGTTAAATTACGGCGAATTAGCCGAGGAAACGATCAATGCTCACGGCTATAAGGTTTTATATTCGATAAACAAAAAAGCTATGGGTGATTTGTATGAATTCAACACCAAAGCAGTTGTCTACGCCGGTGAAGAAACTTATTATATAATATATAACTACGTTTCTTCCGACGGGCGTTGCGAGTTGCTGGATATGATAGAATTTTACATTACGCCAAAACCAAAGGAATAATAGGTGTAGGGTATGAAAAAACTTTTTACACTGTTAGTAGCTGCAGGGCTTGCGCTTCTCGGCTCGAGTTGCACTATATTACCCAAAAGCTGTACGGAACGTCCGAAAACGCCGTCCGGAGAAAATACTTACATAATTTCGGAAAAAGTAGACGTGAACGCCGTAAACGGCAAACTTTCGGGCTTAGGGGTATACGACGTGCTTGCCGGCAACGAGATTTACGCTTACCGCTATAACTACAAAGCAAAAGACTACGAGTATTTTACGTTAAATTGTTACGGGGGAGTCAATCTGAAAGTGCAGATAATTCCGAGAGGCAAGATGACGGACGACGTGATATGGGACGTCGGCCCCTCCCCGCAAACCGCCAACGTTAACGGTATGGAAGTCGTCTATAACTATGAAAGAAAGCGGCACGAAGATTGCTTCGAGTTCGACGCGTACGCCGCGGTTACTTGCGGCGGAGACAGCGCGTATATAAATTATAAATATATTTCCGCTAAAAAAGATTGCGAGATACTCGATCTCGTTTCGGCGCTGTTTTACGGAAAGGAGGTGTAACGTCATGAGAATAAAAAGATCATTATTTATCGCCTTTACGGCTGCTTTGCTCTTAACGATGCCGCTTTGCGGTTGCAGTACCGGTGATCCGGTCAACAATAATTCGGGTTATATAACAAATACCGGCCTTAACGATTTGAGAGGCGTGGTAGGTTCCGATTGGGGATACATGATCGTTTCGGGCGACGCGGTATTCACTTCAAAGGGGTATTACAAATATCAAAACGTAGTGCAAAGGTATTTGTCGGAAATAGGCGTTTCCGTAGACTCCGAACGGGCGGAAATATATTTTGCACGCGGAGAGGATAGCGCTTACGGCATATTCCTTGCCTCTGTAGACGGTCAAATAGGTCGATATTACGCCTTTTCAATCAATTACCGAGCTATGAGTGTAAAAACCGCGGAATTCGGCAAAATGCCCCTTGCAAACGTTGAGGTGGGCAGCGGCGGAAACAATTCTTGCAGGCTTATACTTATGGGCAATAAAGTTTACGCTTACAGCTTTTCCGAGATGGCGGTGCTTGCCGATTGCATGGTGGAAGGAAAGACCGTTGAAGATTTTTCGTTCTTCCAAAAGGGCAACTGCTTTGTGGCGTTTACCGAGGACGAAAGCTACGTTTACACCTATAACGCGGACGAGGGAGAATTTACTACGGTAAAACTTTCGGGCAACTTTTCAAACGCCGAATATCCTTTGGCTACGAGCAACGCGTATTTCTTCAGCGGCGAAGAGGGCGAGTACGTGAGTTTTACGGGCGGCACGGTCTCTCAGATGTGGATTGACGTTTATGAAGAAAACGTTTACCTTTTGGAGAGCGGCGATATCGAGGCATACGGCTACACCGCGTACCTGAACGGAGACGAGGTCGTGGTGGAATACCGCGACGAAACGCACGTTATAACCGAAGAAGATATACTTGCCGTGCCGCAGATACAGGCTATCGTTCAAAAGAGAGGGCAGGATAACGCCCCGCACGTCACGTCCATTAAAATGAACCTTCAGAGCGGTGAAATTTTCATTATAGTTTCAAACGAGCCGGAAACCTTCGTGGGACTGCGCAAAGTGAACGACGGCGTTCCGCAAACTGCACTTCGCTACGATTTTTCTTCGGACACCTTGACTTTCTGCGGACTGGTGGACTTCACTTGGTACAACGTGTATTTAATGATAAAACTTTAATCAGAGATATGAGTAAAATGAAAGAAAAAATGCATTCGTGCGAGCTGTATATGCCGTTTGACGAGGAGATTTTAAACGAACAGCTCGACAGGCTGGAATTGCTTTACGATTATAATTCCACGCGCCCGCACGACGGCGAAAAACGAGAAAAATTATTGAAAAAAATGTTTGCCGAAATAGGCGAAAATTGCTATATAGAGCCGCCGTTTCACGCAAACTTCGGCGGGGCGCATTGTCATTTCGGAAACGGGGTGTATGCAAATTTTAACCTGACCTGCGTTGACGATACGCATATCTACGTGGGCGATCACACCATGATAGGTCCAAACGTTACGATAGCCACGGCGGGGCACCCGATTCTGCCGAGTCTAAGGGAAAAGGGCTATCAATACAACGCCGAGGTGCGCATAGGCAAAAATTGCTGGCTGGGCACGGGAGTGATAGTTCTGCCCGGCGTTTCGATAGGAGATAATACGGTAGTCGGCGCGGGGAGCGTGGTAACTAAGGACTTGCCTGCTAACGTGGTCGCCGTCGGGAACCCTTGCAGGGTGCTAAGGCCCATAGGCGAAAAGGACGGAGAGTTTTATTTTAAGGATAAAAAAATCGATATCGAAAAATTGTAAAAATCTGACGGCGCGGGTATGTAAGTACCCGCGTTTTTGCGCGAAATAGGCGGCTAATTTAAAAAATACGGCAAACAGCACAAGGCGCCTTGCGGTAAAATAAGGGCGCAGAATTTATTAATGCATACTTACAAATGCGTTTAGTTTGCGGTATTTGGTTTGACAAAACATTTCGGCATGCTGTATAATATAAGAAAAATATTTTAGGAGCCATATATGGATAAAAAACTTAATGAATATGCAAAACTCGTTATAAAGCAGGGCGTAAATTTGCAATCGGGCGAACTCGTTGCAATAGCTAGCCCCGTAATGGCTGCCGAATTTGCAGAGGCTATAGCCGAGGAGGCGTATAAGAGCGGCGCTTCGGAAGTTATGATGTTGTGGTCGGATGCGAAAATAGGCAAAATGGCTTTCGAGTACGAAACTATGGAAACGTTGACGACAATTCCCGAATACGTAGTAAAACAAAGGGATTATATACTCGATAAAAAGGGCGTGTTTATTTCGATTTTGTCGGATATTCCCGGCTTGCTTAAAGACGTAGACCCCGTTAAGGTTGCGGAGCGCGGCCGCGCGAGCGG
>CAJOMS010000103.1 GCA_905235795.1 uncultured Clostridia bacterium
GAGACCGGTGGAGGTATCTATCACCCTTATGCTCTCGAGCTCGTCGCCGAAAAAGTCTAAGCGGTAGGGCTGTTCGCAATTTATGGGGAAAATATCCAAAATATCGCCGCGCAGAGAAAACGTGCCCTTGATTTCCACCTTTTCCACGCGCGTATAGCCCATATCCACAAGGCTCGCGCATATTTCGGACGGACGGTATTCCTTGCCCTCCTCCAGCGTAAACGAAAGGACTTCAGACGGAAAGAGCTGCAACAGCGCCTCGAAGGTGGTAACGACTATATCCGCGCCCTTTTTTATTTCGTTAAGCGCGGACAGGCGGGCAAACAAACTGTTTTTGTTGAAGGAGCGTTTATAGATGAGAACGTCGTCCTTGCAACCGAGAAAAACCACCTTTTTCTCACATAATTCGCCTATTTCTTCGGCAATTTGGCGGGCTCCGACCTCGGTTGAAGCGACGTACAGCACCGGCGCTTTAATTATGCTTGCCAAGTGGCATTTTTGAGAAAATTGTACGCCGAAAGCCGAGCAGGGAACCCCTTCTCGGACGGAAAATTCAAGCTCGGCAAAACTGTCGCCGAGGACTTCAGGTTGTATATATTTACTGAGTGACATCTGCTAAAACAGGTGATAATGCGCGATAAAGGCCACTTTTTACAAATTTACGTTGTACGCGCAGCCTATCTTGTCGATACTTTCACCCTCGGTAAAGGCAACGCCCGCGCAAGCCGCTTTTTCTATTGCGGGCGCCATAAGATCGCGCGCGGAACGGCTCCTTTCGGACAGAACGTAGTCTATGATCGGCATGTTTTGTACGGCGGGTTTTATGCCTATGCGAACGCGAGCAAAGGCTTCGGTCCCTATCTCTTTTATTATATTGCGCATTCCGTTATGCGTGCCGGCGGAACCTTGCGCACGAATGCGCAGCGCGCCGAGGGGAATATCGTAATCGTCGTAAAACACCATGAGTTTTTCCGCGGGAATCTTATAGTACGCCATTAGCTCGCGCACGCTTTCGCCGCTTAAATTCATTAACGTTTGTGGCTTTGCGAGAAGGACCTTTTCACCGCGGCTGAAACATTCCGCAATCAACGCCTTACACGTGTTTTTTTTGAAGGAGACGTTAAATTCGTCCGCAACCGCGTCGATCGCCGCAAAACCCGTGTTGTGATACGTGTTTTCATACTTTATGCCCGGATTGCCGAGCCCGACGAGCAAAAACATATTTCACCTCGCAAAATTTAAAAGGGGCTATATGAAACAGCCCCGTAATTTATTTTAATAAGATCAGTCGTCGTAAACTTCAGCCATTTGACGGTCGAGATAGATATTTTCTATTGCCCTTGCAAACAATTTTGCAACAGAAATCACTTTGATCTTGTCAAGCTTCTTTTCTTCCTCAAGAGGAATTGTATCAAGCAGGACCATCTCGGTTATGTGGGATTTTTCTATCCTTTCGATAGCGGGGCCGGAAAGTACGGCGTGCGTTGCGCAGGCGTAAATTTCTTTAGCTCCGTTGTTGTAAAGCGCCTCTGCACCCTGACAGATGGTGCCTGCCGTGTCGATCATATCGTCGACCATAAGGCACTTTTTGCCGGCTACGTCGCCGATGATGTTCATAACTTCGATCTGGTTTGCCTTAGGACGGCGTTTATCGACTATTGCCATGGAGCAGTTGAGTTTTGCGGCTACGTTCCTTGCGCGCGTTACCGAACCGATATCGGGCGAAACTACGATGAAATCGTCGTCGACCTTATCTTTGAAATATTTATAGAGCAACGGGCCGCCTTGAAGGTGATCTACGGGGATATCGAAGAAGCCCTGTATCTGGGCGGCGTGGAGATCCATGGTAAGCACCCTGTCTGCACCTGCCGAGGTGATTATATCTGCAACGAGTTTTGCGGTGATAGGATCGCGCGAGCGAGCTTTTCTGTCTTGACGGGCATAGCCGAAGTAAGGAATTACGGCGGTTATCCTGCCGGCGGAAGCGCGGCGGGCGGCGTCGATCATGATCACGAGCTCCATAAGATTCTCATTGACGGGGGCGCAAGTGGATTGAACGATGAAAACGTCCCTCCCCCTTACCGTTTCGCCGAGGTGAACGGCGGTTTCTCCGTCGCTGAAATGACCGACCTCTATCTCGCTGAGTTCGAAACCGAGATTATGCGCTATTTCAGCCGCGAGCTTAGGATTCGAATTGCCAGCAAAAATTTTAATTTCGTTGCCGTGGGTTATCATGGAAATCCTCCTACGTAAAATATTAAATTCAAGCGCTGTTGAAATTTAATTTCAATCGCTCTTATATTGTATTACAATTAAGAAAATTTTTCAAGTTTTTTTTATCGGGTACGTCAAACTTTTTTGCGCTTATCTTCAAAAAAATTTTTTATGAGAGAAAGACATTTTTCTTCCTCGATTCCGCCGAACACTTCGGTCTTTGAATTGAGACCGCTGTGCGGCAAAACGCTGTGCACGCTTCCGCAAGCGCCGCCCTTTTTTTCGGGCGCGCCGTAATACACCCTTGAAACGCGGGCGTTGGCTATGGCTCCGGCACACATGGCGCACGGCTCTAACGTGACGAACAGCTCCGCGCCGTTGAGCCGCCAGTCGCCGACCTTTTTGCACGCTTTGTTTATGGCGAGTATTTCCGCGTGGGCGGTGGCAAGGCGCTTGGTCTCCCTTTCGTTGTGGGCGCGGGCTATAATCTTGCCGTCCATAACTATCACGGCGCCGATCGGTACCTCGCCGTTTTTTTGCGCGACGAGCGCCTGCTTGATTGCCGCGCGCATGTATTTTTTTACGCGGCGCTCCTCTGTTACGCGCGCCTCCTCCAAAGCCTTTGCCTTGGCAAGTTTTTTCTGTTCGCTCGTCATCTTCATAAAGATATCTCCTCGGGCACGGTAAACTTCTTGCCGTTTAAGTACGCAAGCGGAGAACTTGGCGAAAAATAAAAAATTATTTCGTACGCCTGAAGGCGCTGGCGCTTTGCGTGGAAAGTTTTGTTGAAATCGGCGTCGCCGTATTTTTCGTCGCCGACTATCGGGTAGCCCGCATACGCGAGATGCGCGCGGATCTGATGGGTTCTGCCCGTTATCAAATCGACCTCTAAAACAGACGTTAAGTCCCCTTTTTCGCGCGTTTTATAGGCTGTTTTAATTTTTACGCGCCCCTCTCCCGGCTGATTGGAAACGTGGACAAAGGAGTTTTCGGCATCCTTATACAAATACGCCTCCAACACGGCGGAAGGCGGTTCCGGCACGCCTTTTACCTCGGCAAGATAGAATTTTTTGAAAGTTCTGTTTTTAAAACCGTAAAGGAGTTCCGCCTCGGCGACGGGATTTTGGGCGAATACCACCAGACCGCAGGTGTTGCGGTCCAACCTGTGCACGGCGGAGGCGGAAGGATGCGCGGCTTTTACAGCGGCGAAAAAATCTTCAAACGAGACGCCGCTCGGCTTATTCATAATTAAAATATTGTCGTCGGAATATTCTGGGGCAGGGGCGGAATAGGTGCGGGGTTCGTAATAAACTTCAATTAAGTCCCCTTTTTCGCACGTTATATCGCTGTTCGTGCGTTTGCCGTTTACTTTTACGTCCTTGTTTCGAAGGAGCTTTCTCACCTCTGTGTAAGCTACGCCCCGCGCGGCAATTTGCTTGGCAAGTTTTCCGCGAGCATCCGCAACAAATGTTATCATCAGATTTTCCTCTCTTAATTTTGTTTGAAACGTGCGAAACGGCAAAGACGAGCGCGGTTGCCGTTACGACCGCGAGCGCGGCGTTAAGCGTGCCGGCTAATTCGATAACCGACGCCGCAAAATAGGTAAAGTAGCCGAGCAAAAGCGCCGCCAAAAATGAAAAAACCGCGTAAAACGCACATAAACGCCCTTTTACTTCGTTTACAGACGCCGAGAGCGCGATGGCGCAAGGCGTGTAATATGCAATAAATACGAGGAACGCGAGCATGGAACGCGCGGAAAATTCACCCGCGATACCCGCCGGATAGAGCAGGGCGAGTGCGCTGACTATCCCCTCTTTTGCGACGAGCCCGCATATTGCCGCGACGGACATCTGCCAGCTGTCTATTCCCATAGGTCTGAAAATGAACGATATCGCGCCGCCGAGCTTTGCGAGCAGACTTTCGGAAATGCGTTCTTCGGGCAAAAACTCGAAGGACGGCGAAAACGAGCGCATAAGCCAAACGATCACGGAAACGGCGAGCAACGTCGTTATCATTTTTATTATAAACGATTTAAGATAATAATTCAACTGTTTTAACACCGCTTGCGCGCGGGGAAATCTGAGCGGGGGAATTTCGCTTACAAAGGGCTGCGGGGGCGTTGCGTCGGCTTTTGACGCCACCCACGACGCCGCTATGCCGAGCGCCAGCCCGAACGCGTAAAGCAGGGAGACGGCAACGAATTCCCTTCCTTTGAAAAACGTTGTCGCTATAAGCAAAAATGCGGGCATGCGCGCGCTGCAGGGTATGAAATGCAGGGCGAGTACCGTTCTGTTTTGCAAGGGGCGATTCTCGACAGAGCGGCTCGCAACTATTCCCG
>CAJOMS010000104.1 GCA_905235795.1 uncultured Clostridia bacterium
GATGATAACTTTTATAACACTTCAGTTCACGGGAATATTCGGGGCGTCCGGTCCTATTTTCCTATTCACGCAAGGTAAAAACGGCACATATACGATTGCGTACTGGCTGTTCGAAAAAGTTTACAACATGCCGGCAAATTCGCCGACGCTTAACTACGGGTCTGCAATCGGTTTGTTCTTTACGCTTATTGCGTTGCCTATAGTTTTCCTCGTCCGTTGGGGACTCGGGAAACTGCAGGAAGCTGTTGAGTACTAATGGAGGCGTTGTTATGAGTGAAATTGAAAATACGATAAAAAACGAATCTTTTAGTAAACAAAGCAAAAAAAGAAGAAAAAAGACAAAGCTATTTAAAAAGGAACCGAGCAGGGTGATCGCAGAGATCATCATGTTTATAATCCTTGCTATAATTTGCGGATCTTACCTGTACATACTTTTCTGGGGATTCGTTATGGGTTGTATGGAGCACTCTCAAGTGGTCGTCGACCCGTTTTCCTGGCCTTACGAGTGGCATTTTGAACATTACATAGAAGCTTTTAGAATGCTCGAAGTAAACGGCACGAACATGATCCAAATGATAGGCAACAGCTTGTGGATGACTTTCGGCGGTGCATTTTTAGATGTGTTCTGTTCGCTTATGTTAGCGTACGCTTGCGCAAAATTCAAGTTCTTCGGAAGGAATATTCTGCACGGCACTTCGCTTGTAATAATGACTTTGCCTATAATAGGTAGCGGCGGCTCTTTCTACAGACTTATTTACAACTTAGGTCTTAACGATTCAATGTTGTACTTGGTAACCTTCTGTACGGGGTTCGGCATGCAGTATATTATTCTGTACGGATTTATGCAGAATTTGTCCTGGAGCTATGCCGAAGCCGCATATATAGACGGCGCAAACGAGGCGCAGGTGTTCTTCAAGGTTATGATACCTATGTGTATTTCACCTATTTGCGCGCTGTTCGTATTAAGGGCGATAGGTATATGGAACGATTACGGCACTTCGCTGCTGTATTTGAGACAAATGCCTACGCTTGCAACTGGACTTTATATATTCAAAACCCAAATGACGTATAAAGTAAGAATGGATATTCTGATAGCTGCTTCCATGCTCTCGATAATACCGGTTTTGGCAATATTCTTAATATTCAACAAAACCTTACTCGATCTTGACTTGAGTGGCGGCATCAAAGGATAAATAAAAAAAGAGGAGAAAAAATTATGAAAAAACTACTTGTAATACTTATGACAGCCATTATGGCTTTCGGCACCTTTGCAATGACCGGTTGTTCCGGCAAGAAAAAGGTTTCGAACACAACAGAAGACCTTGAAATTTTCCATTGGGACGCAGGCAACGGCAGCGTGTGGCTTGACCGCACTATCGCCGCCTTCAAACAAAAATACCCCGAAGTAAATATCATCCCAAGATACAGCGAGATGAACAATACTTGGGAAAACGAGTTGCAAGATACCAACAACAATACCGTTGACTTGTATATCTCTACTATGACCAACTTTTTGGCATACACCGATTATATCGAGCCTCTTGACGATATTTTCAATCAGAAATGGGGCAACGAAAGCAAGACTTTGTTAGAAAAGAACGATCCTGCAATAATCAACTCGTATCGCGGTGAGGACGGCAAGCTCTACGCTTCTACCTACGGCGGCGGCGTTTGCGGAATAGTTTACAACAAAACCATATTCGACCAAAAAGGATACAAGATCCCGCGCACCACGCACGAACTCGCGGTACTTGCCGACGATATGGTCGATGACAAATATACTCCGTTTATACACTGCGGTAACGCCGATTATTGGCTTTACGCATTGATGCCGTGGGCAGGACAGTACGGCGGGGTAGAAGAAATTTATAATTTCTGGCAAGCTAAATACGTAGATCCTGAAACGGGCGCCGAAACTCAACCTTCACTCAACGCTATGAAATACGATAGCAGAAAGAAAGCTCTTGACGCTCTTTATGAGGTTATCGCACCTGCCGGCCACACATATTCCGCTTCTAACCAAAAGAGCCACACCGACGCACAGACGTTGTTCCTTTCCGGCAAGGCTTTGATGATGCCTAACGGCAGCTGGCTTGAAAACGAAATGAAATCCACTAGGACGAATATCGAATTCGCATTTATGAAGTTGCCTATTATCAGCTCGCTCGGCGAAAAGCTCGGCTTAGAAGATGACCGCGCTTTGGCTGAAATCGTTTCTTACGTAGACAGCAACGACTATAAAAACGGAATCATCAACGACGCATCTACCGAATACGACGCAAGCGAAGTCAAAGCACAATCTCCCGATGTTATCGAAAGGGTAGCCGAGGCTCGCCAAGTTACTTATTCCGAAGCTATTTCAAACAGGGCGATCGTTCCTAATTACGCCAATGGTAAGAAATGGGCTAAAGAGTTTATTAAATTTATGAATTCCGACGAAGCACTTCTCATCTACACCGATGAGTTGAGCGTAAGGACGACCGTTACCCCCACTACGGGTACCATTGATACTTCAAAGTGGAGCACGTTCGCAAAATCCGCAGACGCGTTGATGCAAAATGCTTCTTACGTATATAGAGCTAAATCGTATAAATTGTTCTATTTCTCGTCGATAAACGAATTTTTGCCTTACGTTCCGGCTACTTACTTTACGGCAACCAACCCGAAAGAGCAGAAAACTTCCGATGAATTCTGGAGCCTTTGCGTAAACTATTATAACGATTATTGGAACAATGCATTGCAAGTTTCCGGCTTAAAATAATAAGAGGATAAAAAATGAAAAAAAGATTATGGGTATTGTGCCTTGTATCCGTATTGGCGTTGGGAATATTCTGCGCCACCGGCATATCCGCTCAAAAAGCTTACGCCGGTACCATGAACGCGGAAGACGTGCAGGGTGCGCTTAACAGCAAAGGATGGGTATTAGACAGAAACGTTACGGTAAAGAGCGGAAAGGTAACTTTCGCAAAAAATACCGTTCGCGATGCAAGATTCCTTTCGAGAACTAAGATATACGCAGATTTCAGCGGAAGTATCTACGATATTTCCGCTCACCTCGCGGTATCCGATATGACGGCCGGTAAACGCTTTGGTATAGGCGTCGGTTTCGGTAGATTGAGTTACGTAGTGGGCGACGCAAACACCACTTTCATATACGTGGAAAAGAGCGGTAATGGTTTCGTTGTCGGCGTATGTTCGTACGATGAAAACAAAAAAGTTACCGAACATCTTACCCAAAAGGTCGCGTTGACGGGTTCCGAATGGGATTTTGAAGTGACGGGAACGTATCCTAACGTTTTGAAAGTCGCTATAAACGAACAAGAGATCTTTGAGGGCGCTGTTGCCGCGGAAGGCATAACCGGTTATTACGGATTTATGGAAACGGGCGCGTCTACCGACGATCAGTACTGCGTCGCTACCGTAAATAACGTTTCGGTAAGCAACAACTTTTACGACAGGCCCGAAAACGTTAATATTTACGACGATTTCAACGAAGATTTTCTCGATACGAGCATTTGGAGTTTGTATAACGACGCGGCTTACCTTAAAGGCGTAGCCGTGGACGGCACTCAATTGCGTTTTATAGATAGCAATCAAAGCTCCGTTTCAACGCAATATCAGTACAGTAATTTCGAGTTGAATTTCGATATTCCGTATATTCAAAGAGAACCTCTCTATAACCAAGACGGCACGTTCAAGACCGCGGTTTGCAACTGGATAGGCTTTATATGCGGTATAAACGCAAGCGACTCCACCGCAATTTTGGGCGCAGATTACGTTATAAGCAATTATCCCGACGCATGCTTCCTGAGTTTTAAAGGAAACTACGACAATTCGGGAAACACGTTGGGTGGTTCCTACGCGTTGTTCGGCCCTGCAAAAAGCAGAGTGACGTACACGTTGCCCGACAATTACGATATTTGGAATATCGCAAACGAGGACAGAACTTTAAACGTTGCCTTCACCTGTATAGACGGCGTTTACAGCCTCGGCATCAAATGGGATGACGAAACGGATTATTACCACGTATTTACGAGAGAATATAAACTCAACAGAGGTTATATCACCTTCCTCGGATATGGCGCGGGTGCAAACAACAATACGATCAAAGCTAATTTTGCCCTTGACAACATAAAAATAACCAACAGAGATTATGAGGGCAACGTGCTTACGGATATAGAAAAGACGTCCGGCAATATCCTCGAAAACACGGGTGATTACGGATACGTCGATTCTAAACTTCCCGCACAGCTTATAAAGGACGGTACTGATTTCGACAATTTGTCGGGCGGAAAATCCGGCTGTAACGGCGCAGTTGGCGTCGGCGGCGTTTTCATGGGGCTGTTCGGCGTAATGTTTGCAATTAAGAAACTGAGGTGCAAGAAATGAAAAATAAAATTGCTTGTATGATTATGGTTGGACTTCTTGCCGTAAGCACTTTGGCCGGTTGCAGCGGATCGAAGGCGTC
>CAJOMS010000105.1 GCA_905235795.1 uncultured Clostridia bacterium
GTTCATAACAGAAACTACAATAACTTTCCTATGCGTCCGCTTAATTGGCTATCTCCTAAACAATACATAAAAGATTATCTTGATTTGGGATTACTTCACTAATTTTTTCTTGTAAAATTTGTCTCATATGTTTGACAAACCTACATAGCGGCGTCGAGCGAATATTTTCTGTATCCTCCCATCCGTTTTTCGAGTAAAAAGCCCCGCCGAAAGTCTTACGCTTTCGGCGGGGCATATAGTTTACTTGTTTAATTTATTTGTCTTGAACGGACTTAGGTTATTTCAAAATCATTCCTACTATAATCATTGCAATCGCAAATACAATACCGATAGCGTAAATCAACTTAGCGGGTTTTTCGCGACCTTTGCCGTTTACGATACCCGTTTTTCCTTTATAAGAGTAGCTCATTCCGGCGTAATCGAATTTTGCGGGTTGAACGTTTTTCCAGTTTACCTGTTCGTATTCGTCTTCGGCGTTATTCGTTTTAATCAAAGCGAATTTCTTCTCGTCCTCTGCGGTTATCTGCTCGGGAACTTCAAGAAGCTTATTCTTTTGTTTTTCAAGCAACATTCTGACGAAATAAATTACGGCAATAGTGAGGAGAGCTAAGCCTATGAGAATAAATATTGCGTCAACCGCTTTATCCGCCACGGGAGAAGCTATTTTCGCACCGGCCAAAATAGCGGCTATGATTGAAGAAAAAAGGTTGTTTGCCAAGTGCATAATGCAACCGATAAGGAAGTTCCTCGTCAGTAATACAACGCACGCAATCGCTAATCCGAGGATAAACTGTATGACGATCTGATAGACGTTGCCGTGCATAAACGTAAAGCAGACTGACGAAATTGCTATTGCAAATACCGCGCCGGCTTGATTTGCGCCTCTTAATACGACGCCCCTGAACATTCCCTCTTCCACGATTGCAGGTACGATAGGTATAATGATAAAGTTCAACAACAAACCTACAAATATGTTACCTTGCTGTTCGGTTTCAGCTCCTTCCGCCGCGGCTCCCCCCGCCAAAAGGAAAGACTGAACGTCTTCTGCAAATTGTTCGTGAACGCTGGAACATATAAACATAATACCCAGCACCAACATACAGCCGTAAAGTATATTTTTCCAATCTAATCTACATTCGAAACCACCGCCGCTCAAATAAGAAACTTTTCTTACTTTACAGAAGATAAGCGTAACGATTAACATGCTTCCCTGCGCAAGCAAAATGCCTATCAACATGCTGACGTTAGGATCGAGCTGAGTTCCGCTTGACTTTACGCCTCTCGAAACGAGGTTCATGACGATGTTCGCCACGAGTGATGCCAACATGTAGATCAAAAAGCACAGGCCGGAGTCAAATACGTTAAACGAGTTGGGATTGTACGTACCCGTTTTGTATCCGCTTCCGTTATTTACCATAGTGTTTTCATCTTTTGCCATAATAGCTCCTTCTTTTCTTTTATTTTTTTACTAATTTAAAATTATATTATTTCACGTTAGTATTGTCAAATTAATTTTGATAAAATTTTGCATTAATAAAAAATTCACTCATCGTTCGATTACGCGGAGTTTTTTAATTAAAACAATGCTTTTTCCTTTTTTAAAAAGACCTGCTTCCATTTGCCGCGATTCCAGCGCGTAAGATACAAGCTGCCACGGAAGATCTCGTCCACAGCCGAAGCGATCCATATACCGTAAACGCCGAGCCCGCATACCACGCCGAGCAAATACCCGATGCCGACGCTGCAAACCCAGCATGATACGACCGAAACAACGGTGGTGTAAATCGTATCTCCCGTTGCGTTGAGGCCGAATTGCCCTATATGGTTCATGCCTCTGCCCAATTCCACTACAATATCTATAATGAAAACCGTCGAGCCTATGGCTATAATCGATTGAGAATCGGTATATATCCGCAAAAGATATTTGCCGAAAACGGCGACTAATAGCGACAAAACCAAGTTGGAAAGCACTGTTATTTTAAGGTTTTGTTTAAACATTCTGTCGACGAAATCGAACTCGCCCATGCCGCAGCCCCTGCCGACCATTATAGAATTAGCCTGACCTATCGAATAGCCGAAAGCGCACGTAAAGTAGGCTATAGCCGCAACGTAAGTCTGCGCGAGGAACATATCGTTTGAAAGATAAACGCAAATTGCGCCCGCAATCACGGTGGAAAGCGAGTACATTATCAGCGATATCGTCGCCGGAAACCCGACTTTTACCATTTTTTTAAGCAACGTAAAGTTGTGAGTAAACGCAATGGGTATGCGCCTTTTTAAAAATCCGAAAACGTTGATGAATATGGAGACGCCCGTAGCAACGGCTGCAATAATGATAAAATACGTTATCGCGTAGTTTTCGGGCACTCCTACTGCGTAAAAGGCAAGATACGTTAAAATCAACGTAGTGAAAGACGAAGCGATACCGGCAATAAACCCCACACTTGAAATACCGTAACAGCGCAGTGCGCCCGAAAATACGACGCTTACGCTCGAAAACACGTTTATAATGCACATACCGCGAAAATATTTTACGGAATACGGCAGCATTGACGAATTAATTTCTGTTGCCAAGCCCTGCAAAGAGATAAGCGGCTTTGCAAATACGAAAGCCGCGCCGAAGATGACCAATCTGACGACAAGTAAAGCGATAAGCGCCGTGCCGACGATCTCCTTGCTGTCCTTTTCGCGTTTTTCGCCGAGATAAACGCTCAATATTATAGACATACCCGTCGTAATCAAAGCGGCGACGTTAACAAGCAAATTTACGGAATTACTTGCCACGTTCATGGGAGTTACAAAAAACCCCTCAGCGTATCTCGCTGCGAGCGCCGACTGTATGACGTTTATTAAATGAACGCCTATGTTTTCAAAAAATATCGGTATTGCCAAGGCAAACAGCGAAAGTTTCGTTTTCCCCTCGCCTATCGACAATAAGGAGCTGTCCAGAATTTTTCTCATAAATTATAAATCAAGACGCCTTCGTTCCGAAAATAGCCGACGTTTCGATACGATATAATAGCCCGTAGCGTCTTGCTGAATAAAATTGGTATAGCATATTATACTATTTTTAATAGAAAATTTCAAACTTTTTTAAATACCATTTTATCAATATCGGCAATTTTTGAAACGTCAAGTTTACAATCGTTTCAAGCTTCGTAATCAATTTTATATCGTAGTTTCAAAACTATCAAATCCGGGGAAATCGAAAAAGAAGCGTCTTTTGGTCTCTGATATGGGGGAGAAGCCATTGGTTAGAGCGATGAAAGTGTAGTAAAAGCGGAAAAATTTCCTATTATGAGCAGAAAGTTGTAAAAATTTATTGCATAACGGTTGTGCTTGTGATATAAAAAAAATTTTAAAATACGGTGAAGAAAAACATGACGAAAACTCCGATAAAGTCGGCACTTTCGGCAAAAACCAAATGATAGGCAATCACGCCGCAACGCTCCTTTCAATGACTCTTCGTTCTAACGGCATTGCCGCCGACCACGCCTACCTTGCCGAAAAGCTTTCGGGCGCAACCAACGCGCTTGATTGCGGAGTTATTGTCGTCGATATGAACGGGGAAAGCGATCTGCCGTTCGATTCCACCTATCCGCTCTTGACAAATAAGCTAATAGGCGATTAGTTCTCCGATGGCGCACAAGTCTCTATGCGCTATATGCCATCGAGCACGAGTACGGATTACGTGCCCTGGCATAAACAGATGGTAGGCTCCACCTTCGATTTCAAGACCAGCACTCTTGCAAGCAATTCCACGATCGCTGCAATCGCTCTTTACGGCGAAAGCCACTGGTACTGGAACGTTGACGAAAGCGCGTTTATGAGTGGCACGCTTTCTTCGGTAGTTTCCCGCACCTTTAACACTAAGATAACCCATCAATACGCGACACAGAGAGTTTCCGAGCGCGAATTCAACTTTTCTACGTCCGTCAACTGTATATTGCAGGAGACAATAGCTCCGAATTTGACAGTCAACAACGGCAGTATAAAACCACTGTACTCTTTCATGCCCGAAAACGGATATGTCGAACCCGAAAAAGCCGAACTCCCCGCCGCACCCGAGACGTCCTCCGGTGCCTCGAAGGAAGACGACAAGTCTATCTACGAAGCTATCTCGTACTTACCGTTGATTTATAAAGCGATAATCATAATTCCCTGCGTAATCGTCGTATTAGCGGCGATATTTATTGCGACCTTATTTATCGTTCGCTCGAGCCGCAAAAAGAAACAAAAGTAAAAATTAACTCAACGAAAAAAGACGGCTTGACTGAAGTGAACACCCTTTAGAAGACAAAAATAAAAAATTAATAAAATGAGGAAGAGCTTTGATATGCACCTCCAAAAGTTAAACACTTTCGGAGGTGCATATCAATTACTTCACTAATTTTTTTCTTGTAAAATTTGTCTCATATTTTTTACAAACC
>CAJOMS010000106.1 GCA_905235795.1 uncultured Clostridia bacterium
GCCGCCAACAAGCCTTATAAAAGTATGCTCCTCATATTCGTTGTAATAGGTTTTGCCGTAGCGTGCGTGGGCGGAGTAAATTTGTTCAATTCCACAAAAAAGAAGATTTTGATAGACGTTTCCGGCAACGACGGAGAGGGCTCCGTAATGGGCAGCAAAAGCGTGCTGAAGGTAAACGATATTCCTTACTATTATATAGAAGTAGGCTTTAAAAACCAAAGGAAGGAGTTTATCGAAGGCAAGACTGATTCCGTATACACGATTTACGACCTTGAAAAATACAAAGTCGGTAGCAAGGTGAAAATAAAGTATTACGGCAGCAACGTAAAGATTTTGAGCGTTATAAAAGACGCTTTGCCCCCTTCCGATGCAAGTTCGGCAGATAAAACGGATACTGCGGAAGTGCAGACTAAACCCTATACGCCGTCGGCAAGCGATCCTGAAATGGAAGATTTCTTTACCAGCGGCTCCAAAAGATGATTTATAATTTGCAAACGAAAGATTAAAAAGAAAAGGCGGTGGATATATTACGATATCCACCGCCGTCGTTTATATATTTTAAATTAACAAACGCGCGTAGTTCCCGGTTCGCGAACGGAAGCTTTAAACACGTTGTTTTTGCCGAACAATTCAGACATTTCATGCATATAGCTTTCGGCCTCGCCGTCGTTTACTATCGCGAGGATAGACCCCGCAAAGCCGCCGCCGTGCACGCGAATGGCTCCGTCTTTAATTATTCTTCTCGATAATTCTATGCCCAAAACCATAGGTTGCGCGGTATCCGCGGGTACGTAGCAGTTTTGCAAAAGGTTCAGGCTCGAAAGGCCGGACTTATTTATGCAATCCAAAAACAGCGGAGCGTCGCCCGTTTTCAACGCTTGTGCGGCAAGGTCAACGCGCTCGTTTTCGCAATAGAAATGCAAGGCGCGCATAATTGCCCTGCCGGAATATTTTCCCTTTAAAGCGGGAAGGGCGTAGAAAAACTCGTCGTACGGCACGTCGCGCATAACGGTCTTGCCGAAGTAACTTGCAATTTCATTCATTTCCGTGCGGATTGCGGCGTAATGCGGCGTCAACTTTGCGTGGTCGCCGCCCGTGTTGGTTATTATAAAGGAATAGCCGTCAACGGCGTGCAACTTTTCGGTTATTGGCTTTTCCGGGCAGTTAAAGTCGAGGTAAGTAAGCGAACCGATAGCTATTCCGCATTGATCGAGCAGACCGCACGGCTTGCCGAAATACACGTTTTCGGCGTACTGACCGATCACGGCCTTATCAACGGCAGTCAACGCGCCGCCGAGGTAAAGGTCGTTTATTATTTCCGCAATCAACACTTCAAACGCCGCGGACGACGAAACGCCCGCCCCCTTAAATATGTTTGAGGAAGTGTAGGCGACGAACCCGTCGAACTGATACCCCCTGCTTTTAATTGCGTGAGCTATGCCGCGCACGAGCGCCGTAGAAGTACCCGTTTCGCTCGGAACGGGTGAGGTGTTTGAAAGATCGACTTCAACGGGCGAGTAACCTTCCGAACAAACGGTAATTTTGCCCTTTGCCTTTTTAACGCACGCCAAAATGTCGCAGCTTATGGCGGCTACCAGAACCTTGCCGTGGTTGTGATCGGTATGGTTTCCGATGACCTCGGCCCTGCCCGAAGATGAGTAAATTGCCTCGCACGGGGAGCCGATGCACTCGGTAAATTTGTCCGCCAGCGTCTTAAAGCGCGCGTCCATAGCTTTTGCGTCATAATTCTGACCGTATAATTTAGTAAAATCCATAAATTCCCTCTCGAAAAATTATATACAAATTATATCATATCATATGATTTTTAGCAAGTGATATGTACAAAAAACGCCAAGTTATATCGCTTGCATGTTATATTTGCCCTCGGCTATACGGCAAAAAGAAAAGCACACTATACTTCGCATTTAGCGAATTTATAGTGTGCTGAACTTTTAATTAAATTTCCGTTTTAAACGGATCAGTCTTTTTTGGTTTCCTCGTCGGCAGGAGTTTCTTCAGCGGGAGTTTCCTCAGCAGGAGCTTCTTCAGTAGCCTCGGTTTCTTCAGCAGGAGCTTCCTCAGTAGCCTCGGTTTCTTCAGCGGGAGCTTCCTCGGCAGGAGCTTCTTCTGCGGGAGTTTCTTCTATGTTTTCAGCTGCGTCGTAATCGTACTCGTCGTCCTCTTCGTCGGCTTTAGCGTCGGCTGCGTCTTCTGCTGCGCGTGCTTTCTTAGCGCTTATCTTTTCGTTTGTACGATCCCTTGCACCCATATCGTAATAAGTGGTGGTCTTAACGCGTTTAGCGCGGGACTTCTTAACGAAGTATCTTATTATAATAACGATAAGCACGACTATCAGAGCAAGAGCGAGAACCAACGAAGAAATAGCCAGCCATCTTACCTCGGTGGGCAGAGCGTCCTCGTTAGAGGTGGTAGAGGAAGAACTCGTCTCAGAGTTCGACTCGTTCTCGTCAATTACTTCAACGTAATTTTCGTCAACGTAGTCGGTTACGAGGTAGTTCATCAAAAGTACGTATTCGTCGTCGCTATCGTTTTCAAAGGCGATGCCTACGTCTTCCGTAACGGTGTAAGAAACTATTTCCTTCGTGGAGGAGTCCTTAGTGGCCTCGTTGTAATTTACGGTTTTGTAGGTGAAGGTATAGTCCGTGTAACCGGTCTTGCCGTTGAGTTCTGCGTCGTCGATCAAATCGTTGTAAGTGGTGGAATTAGAAGTTACGATGCTCAAAGAGTCAACTATTACGAGGCCGGGCACGGTGGTCGTTTCGGCAAATCTTTCGCCGTTCCAGATTTCCACGCTGAAAGATAAATCTTCAGTACCTGCAACTACGTAGAAGGTAACCGTCTTCCAAGCGTTGTCTTTACCGGTAAATTTATATTGATACTGTTTTTCGGTGAAGGCATTTTCGCCTGCGATGTAGTTGTCGCCGGTCTTGAAGTCTGCAGCGGAAAGCTTGAGGATGTCGTATCCTTTGTTTCCGTCCGAAGGAACTTCGTTTCTGTTAAGCACGTTTACGTAAGCGGTAGCGCCTCCAAGCGTTGCGAGCTTAACGGTTATTTTTGCGGTAGAACCTGCGTTAACGGTGTAACTGCCGGTGTAGTAACCGGTCGGATCGCCGATGGCAAGCGCCTGCAAATAATCGTTGTTTTCGTCCGTTTCAAGACCTTCTACGCTTATATCTTTTATAGTTTTAAGATATTGAGTATTGAACACGCCGGAATTTGCATTGCCGGTATTATACACTTGCAACGTGGAGAGGGGTTGAGAAAGGATTCCGTTCTTGATTTCGCCCTCGCGTGCGGTAAAGCTGTAAACGTCGCTGTCGTCGTACTTAGTGTTGATGATTTCGGCGGAAAGGTTAACGCTGTTGTTAACCGAGAGCAAAGGTTGCTCGTCTTCGCCAATAACGGCGGTACCCATTTTACCTACCAACGCGTAGCCCTTGGGGAATGCGTATTTATCGGTAAGTAAAGCGTCCGTCGGGCCGAAGGTAACCTTAATTTTAAAGGTTCTGTTCGGCACGGTATCTTCCTCAACGCCGGTAGCGGTGTTTACGGACTTGTTAACGTTTTTGATCATAACGGAATATTGTTTCCATCCGTTGTTGTCGGTCGCGGTCTCTATTACGGAAGAAATTATCTTCGTTTCCGAATATTGATCCTCGTCAATCGTTCCGTCGCCCATATCGATAACGGCAACGGAGAGACCGGTAGAGGTGCGGTGCGCGTCTTCAACCTTAACTTTCGCCCAGAAGGTTATAAGCAAATATCCTTCGGGAACGGTCTTTTCCGCCAACTCTACGGTGAAGGAAGAAGGCGTGGTGTAGTTGAAGTACAGGAATTGATCGTCGCCCGAGAACAGCTCCTCGTCATCCTCGCCCAAAAACGCCTTTGCGTCTTCGAGTTTGTTACCTTCCGTAATGGCAGAAAGCTTTTCGTAAGCAACGTTGTCTTTCATTAATTCCGCTTCCGCTTTGTGTTCGGCGTTAGCGAACGCGTCCTGATTGAAGGTCGTTTCGATGGTAGCCGCCAGCGCGTCGGTATCGATGCCGTGGCTGAGAACGTAGGTCAAAACGGTTTTGCTGTTCGCGTCGTCTTTAACGTTCTTTGCGTAGTCGTCCTTACCGGCGAGGGAGGCGATCATATCGTCTTTTAAGAGTAAATAGGTCGCGGTCTCATCGTCTTTATCGAACACTTTGTAGGTGTCGTAAGCAGCTGTTTTTGCGGCGCCGTCCGTAAATTCGTTCTTTTCGATAACTTCGAAAGTAACGTCGTCGAAGAAGGCAAAACCTTCCGCATATTCGGCGGCAACGTGTTCGTCGCCGACGCCGAGACCGAGGTAGACGGTGTAGGTAGAGGACGCAAATTGCGAACCTTCTATATATATGACCACGTTAGCCCATTCGCCGT
>CAJOMS010000107.1 GCA_905235795.1 uncultured Clostridia bacterium
TATTATGTTGATATTATGGCAATTTGTGATTGCAAATATAATCAAAATATTCCAATAATCGCATCCTAAGCTAATAAATAGTTTAGGAATGATGTTGTTTTTGTATTTTTTAACCACAGTTTATGTACATCGTATTGTTTTTCCTATTATCTTTGCAAATGAATCATCAAAGGAAGACTGATATAGATACTACAGGAAGTGATTTCGAGTTACCCACTAACTCTAATAGACTTACCCATTAACTCTATTATAGTTACCCACTAACTCTAAAACGGATGATATAGGCAGCTTCCAGGCAATGGTTCAGAGTAGAGAACTTAATACGTTTTACGATTATGGCAAAAGTGAAGTATTATGCTAAAGAGAACACTAAGGTCGGGACTCACAGCTTCTATGCCGTGCCTGTTCCGAATGGTACATTGACCTTCAACGAAGTTTGCGAGGGGTTTTCATTTCGGCAACGCGGCCTTGGTGCAGGCAGATACCGCCGATTATCTGTACTTTGTAATGGCGCATGTTAAGCACGCGGTAAGCGGCCTCTCTCGCGGTGGCAAAGGCGTCGTACAAAATGTCGTCAAGCGTTTCGCCGGCGGCAAGGCGCGCCTTCAAAGCGGGCGTCATGGCTTGAAGTTCCGCGTCGGTCATCGCCTCGTACTTGGGCGAAAGCGCCTCCACCTTTTCAGCCATGGCGGTTATTTTTTTAAGATTTCTTCGGCTGTCGCTGCCGAGGATGTAACGTATTAAACCCATATACAGGATCTCTCCTTATAGATATTTCAACTATAATAATACTATAAAATGCAAAAAAAGTAAACGATTTTTTTATAGTTTTATATTCCTAATAAACTTTGCCGAAAGATTTCGCCTATCCCCTCGCCCTTTTTCGACAATTTTCGCATTATTAACTTGAAATATTTTTTTCAGAGCCTGTTATTGTTTTCGGGTTCTTCTTCCGTGATTATTCCCTCGTCAAGCAAATCATTTTCATTAATCGTTTGAGTATTTCCGTCCGCGCCGAAGTTATTTGCGTTTTCCGAGCCGAAGTTATTTGCGTTTCCCGCGCCGGCACTGTTCAATTCGCCGTATTTTCGGTAGCTGTGAAATACGTTGTAATTACCGGTAACCAATTTGTTGACTTTCGACTGCATTAAAATGGGCGCGGCGATAGGTACGAATATGGCAAGAAGCGTACTTGCCTCCGTTATGTTGCACTCCATCTGATTTTCGGCGGCTAACCGGTCGATTCTCTGAGCGGTTTTGTAAGTCCAATAATACGAATAGAACGGCACGAAAAAGCACAATAAAAGTTTTTTTACGGGACTTCTCGCCGCCTCGCCCTTATATTCGTTGGTGTATTTCGTCATTTTAAATATCCAGATATATCTCCAAATAAAGTCTACAAAAACAAGGAGCAAAACGTGTTTTATCATTCCCACGTAACCGAAAGGCACGTCCTTTTTTTCTCTCTCTTTAATGTAAGGAGAAACGAGATCTCTGCACAAAAAGAACACCCCTGCCGCTATTACAAGGTGTACCAAAAACAATCCGATAAAACTCGGTTCTTTCCACCCCATCAACCAATAATACACCATTCCGCCAATGAATATTAAGATTGCCGGAATAAAGAAAAATTTTTCAGTCCAAGCTCCCTTTGGTGTAGGTTTATCCGTAGGGTTGAACACAACTATCAAAAATAAAAAAACAAATGCAATAAAATAAAAAATACCATATATCATTTCCCCCCAAGTAACAAAAAAATCCATTAACAAAGCAACCAAGAGAAAGGTGATCGCCGAGGAAAATAGTATAATCTTTCTTGTTTTTTCAGACAATTTCAACGGCAATACGGTTATAATAATGCCGAAAAACGACAATGCCGCCAATAACATGCCGATAACACCAACTTCCGATATATGCTCGTCGTACCAATAATATGACTCGATACCTATTAACAAAGCATGCGCAAGACAAGCAACCGCTGCGGAAATAAGTATGATTTTTCTCGTTTTATCAGACAATTCCAGCGGCGATACAGTCAATATAATTCCGGCAAAAGACAATAAAGCCAATATCGTGCAGATAATATTAATATGACCCTTATAAAAAAATAAAATATCCAAATTAAATGGCTGAATAATCATTAACACAGCAAAAGCAAGGTAAACAAACGCCGAGGAAAGTATGATTTTTCTCTTTTTATCAGACAATTCCAGCGGCGATACGGCTAATATAATTCCTGCAAATGACAATAAAGCCAATATCGTGCAGGTTAAAAAATAAGTAAAAATGAACCGCCCCGACCATATATATTGAAGAAATACATTATGATTAAAATACATAATAGAATATCTATACCACCTATCATTAAGACATAAATAAGGTAAATGATTAATATAAACTCTACTCCTATATGCGATAAACGGCGTAACGACTAAAAGTAAAATGAAAGATAAAAATTTGTACTTCTCTTTCTTGAAATAGTTCGATAAAGTTGCATTTTTCATAAAAAATCCCCTCCGCAAATTAAAAAATTCAGCGCATATATTAAAATTTTAAAAGAGCGCTGATAAAATTTCCGTTTTTATTATACTCCCATTATAATGGGAAGTCAAGTTAGTTTCCCACTTTTGTGGGAAACTATTAGCGGTGAGTATTAAAATGGAAACTTTCGGAAAAAAATTAAGATATTTAAGACAAGAAAAGGGTTTAGGGCAGGTTGCCCTTGCCAAAGAATTGGACGTAGGAAAATCGGTAATAAGCCTATGGGAGCTTGACAAAAGCGAACCTACTTTATCGAATTTAGTAAAAATCGCAAAATTTTTCAAAGTAAGTATAGATTATCTTGCCGGATTAGAGCAGTAAAACAGCCTTAACCAAAAACGCCGCGTGTTTGCCTTTACACGGGCGTTTTTATTTTGAGTTTTTAAATTTTTTAACTTAAAATATTTTCAACGCTCCGCCGTTTTGCAGGGAGCTTTACTCACGCATATTTTGCCGTTTTAGCGGTTTTACAGGACGTTTATCGCCGCGAAAAGGGGTAAAATCGTTAGATTTTGTGCGTTTTAGGGCACTTTTAGAGGTTTTCGGACTAAAAACGCCTCTAAACTGCACAAAAAACGCAAATTCAGCCGTTTTCGTGCGTTTTAGGGCACTTTTTACATTTTGAAACCTCAATCAATGCTACTCTCAAATTTCAAAGCCAAACGCCGCGCTATTTTTGCGGCTGAGAATTTTTGCGGTTGCGGCGAGCGGCGCGCTTAATTTTCTTTATGCGGGTAGACGAAATTTCCTGACCGAGCGCCCGCGCGATTTGCAGGTCGGTTACGGACGACACGGTCAAAACGTAAACGCACTTTGCACCCGCTTTAAGCATTGCCTCGGCGCAGGTTTCGGCGGTGGCGCCGGTGGTCATAACGTCGTCCACAAACACGACTTCCTTACCGCGAACGAAATCATCGTCAAACAAAATAATGCTGCCCTTTAAATTTTCCAGCCGTTTATCGCGGCCGAGGCGCACTTGATTTTCCGTTTTATACGACTTTGCCAGCACTTCGGAAACGCTCAACCCCACCTTTTCCGCCAAGCGGCGCGCCAGCAGTTCGGCGTGGTTGTAGCCGCGCTTGCGCTTTTCCCTTATCAGCATGGGCGAAAAGGTGATGACTTCCGCCGTGGGGAACTCCTCTAACAGCGTTTTTGCCATAAAGCCGGAAAAGACTTCCGCATAAAACGCCTGATGGTCGTACTTTAAATTCCTGATGAACTTATCCACGGGCGGCGCGTAATAAAAAGGGCTGCGAGCGGCTTCAAAAACCGATTCGTAGCCCGTTACGCAGTCGTCGCAGAACTTTACCGGCTCGAGGGTACTTCTTCCGCAATGCGCGCAAATATATCCGTTGTTAAAGGGAAGGTGATTGTAGCAATCGCGGCAAAACAATCGTTCTCCGAAGGTATCTCCCCCGAAAATTTCTCTCCTGCAGTTGTTGCAGGTCCTGTCCAAGCGCGTTATCTCGTGCTTTACGGTTTTAAAAGCCTTGAAAAAGGCGTCCTTAACGCGTGCCATTACGCCACGTCCTCCGTATGCGGGGCGAAAAACGACGGCGCCTTCATCAGCCGAGGTACTTTTTCAAGTCCTGAACGCGGTCGGTCTTTTCCCAGGAAAAGCCCTCTCTGCCAAAGTGCCCGTAGGACGCGGTCCGCTTATAGACGGGCTTTAACAAGTCCAGCGTCTTTATAATAGCGGCGGGGCGAAGGTCGAACTCTCTGTTTATTATATCCGCGATCTCGCCGTCGGGCAATTTCCCCGTGCCGTTGGTGTTTACGAACAGCGAAACGGGCTTTGCAACGCCTAT
>CAJOMS010000108.1 GCA_905235795.1 uncultured Clostridia bacterium
GCTCGCGGTGGGTATATTCCTTATGATAGACAAGAAAAACGATGAAAATAAGGAAATAAGACGAATTTGGCTACCTTATGCTATCGGTTCTGCCGTGTTTGCAGCACTTACGTCAATACTTGCTAAAATAGGTATTTCGGGCGTGGAATCAAATTTGGGTACCGCCATCAGAACGGGCGTCGTTTTGGTTATCGCCTGGCTGATAGTTTTCGCCAAGGGAAAACAAAAGATGCTGAAAACCATCGACAAGAGAGAACTCGTTTTTATTTCGATTTCAGGCGTTACTACGGGCGCCTCGTGGCTCTGCTATTATTACGCAATTCAAAACGGAATCGTCAGCGTAGTCGTCCCTATAGACAAAATGAGCATCTTGATAACCATTATTTTTTCATACGTGGTATTTCATGAAAAACTCAGCAAAAAGGCGACGGTCGGCTTGTTGCTTATGCTTTGCGGCACTTTGGCAATGGCTATATGGGCATAATTTCCGCTTTAACGGTCAAACGGCGCGGGAGTTTTAATAATAAATAAGTTTGATACTTACGGCACTTTCGGTCTGATATGACTGAGAGTGTTTTTTTATAAAAAAGGAAATTACAAAAAAATCAGGCAATAAAAAATTGTAAAAAGTTAAAAAACGTGATATAATAAAAAAGTATATTTATAATGCCATAAAATTGCTTTGCGATTTTTGAATATAACGTCGTTTTACGTATCGTAAAATTGTATCGGAGATAAAATTGAAGGGGAAATTGAGCGTTTTTATTTACCTTTCCGACGGCGTCAGTTACGGCGATCTGAAAGGCGTAAATTTTATTGCCGAAGCCGACAGAGCGTCGGCGGAGAGATACGTGAAGGACGAGGATAAGGTATTGCATCTCGTTTCCGCTTATTTTAAGCGAAAATACGTTGGAGAATGGACTGTTTCCGCGAGCGGGAAACCCGTTGCTCGCAATAAATATTTCAACGTATCCCACTGCGACGGAGCGGTCGTGTTCGTGCCGGCAGACGGCGACGTGGGCGTTGACGTTGAAAGAATACGCGAGGTTGATGCGGGACTGAAGAAATACGTTTCTTCGGAGGACGAGTTTGCAAGCATTTCGACAGACGAGGATTTTTTTGACGTTTGGACCGCGAAGGAAAGCCTCGTTAAGGCGGAAGGCAGCGGGATAAAAAAGAAGCCGAAAGATATAGTGGCTTTGCCGTTAAACGGCGTTAAGGAGTTTTCGGGAGAAAAATATTTTTCTCGGCGGGCGCGTTTTTCGGATTTCGTTATATCGGTTACGCGAAAAGGCGAAGAGCCGTTTGATATAGAAATACAAGAGGAGAGTCTTTTATGAAAAAATATTATCCGCTTTCCAAGACGGAAGAAGGTATTTACGTCGCTTGTCTTAAAGAGACGGACGCTTACAATTTAACAAACTACGTCAATCTCGGTAAAGACCTCGACGTAAAAAAGTTTACGGCGGCAGTTTCCAAAGTGTTTGACGCGCACGAAACGCTCTTTACGGTTTTGTTCGAGGGAGAAGACGGTAATATCTACAAAAAGATATGTCCGGAAAAGATCGAGCTCGAAGTCGTAAAGGCAGACGAACTCAATTTGCAGTCGTCTCCGTTTAAAATGCTTGAAAATCACCTTTTCAGACTCGGTTTGTATCTCGTTAAGGGTGAATACTGGTTTGTTTTTGACTTTCATCACATAATTTTCGACGGCACTTCGATAAAACTGTTTTTGGACGAAGTCCTTTCCGCTTACGAGGGCAAGCCTTTAAAGAAAGAAACGTACGGCGCTAACGAATTTGCACTTGAAGAAGAAAAGAAACTAAAAACGCAGGAATATAAAGACGCAAAAGCGTATTTTGAAAAAACGATAGCCGATCCCGAAACAGATTCCGGCTTGATATTCGATAAGACCGATGACGCCGTGCAAAACGGAGCTTTTCACGAGGATCTTTCCGTAACTAACGCGGAAGTAAAAAAACTAACGGGCAAATTAGGCGTTAAGACGTCAGCGTTTTTCCTTTCTGCATTCGGATATTTGCTCTCTAAGGTCAATATGGAGGACAAGGCGCTTTTCCTTACCGTAAACAACGGCAGGACGAAGGAGCTGTCGGACAGCATGGGAATGTTCGTCAAGACTTTCCCGTTTTATATCGAAAATAAAGATACCGTTGAAGAATATATCCGCTACGCAAGCGAAGAACTTGCCGAGAGCGTCAAAAATCTTATTTACCCGTTTTCGGACATGGCGAAGGATCTTGGCATCAACAGCACGGTTATGTTTGCTTACCAAGGCGATTATTTTTACAAATCCGAATTCCAAGGCAAAACGGTATACGTAAATCAACTTGAAAGAAAGGACGGAAAGGAAAACCTTGCTATAGAACTTCACCGCGACGGAGATCGTTTCTTCGTTTGGGTGGAATATAGGGCAGACCTATATGAGGAAAACACTATTCGCCACTTGATTTCGCTTTACGACAGAGTGCTTAAACAATTCTTAATTCAAAAGTACCTTGCCGACGTCGATCCGGTTGACGAAACGGAAATGGCGCTGCTCGACTCGTTTAACGTCACGGACACTTCATATATCGATAAATCGAGGACGATCCTCGACGATTTCAAAGATATGGTTAAAAAATTCCCCGATAATTTTGCCGTGGTGTTTAAGGATAGAAAGTATACCTACAAGCAGGTGGACGAACTGTCCGACAAGTTGGCAAACTGCCTTATTAAAAAGGGTGTGGGGAAAGGCGATAAGGTTTCCATACTCATTAATAAATCCGAATATATAGTAATTGCCTCGCTCGGCGTGGTAAAGACGGGTGCAGCATATCAACCGCTCGACCCCGGATACCCGAAAGATAGGCTGGAGTTTATGATTCAAGACTCCGCAGCAAAGGCTCTGATAAAAGACAGGGATCTGGCGGATATGCTTGCCGATTTCAGCGGAGAAGTCCTGTTTACCGATGAAATAGAATCTCTTGAAAACGCCGGAGCTGTGAACGTCAAGCTCGATCCAAGCGATCTGTTCATTATGCTTTACACGTCGGGCACGACGGGAAAACCGAAGGGCGTTATGATAGAACACAAAAACATTAACGCGCTTTCCACCTATCACGCAAGGAAGTATGAAATTGACGAAAACGTAAAAGTTGCGGCGTACGCGTCGTACGGATTCGACGCAGATATGCTGGACCTATATCCCACGCTCACGCATGGCGGGTGCGTGTACGTGATCCCAAACGAACTCAGGTTAGACCTTATAAAACTAGGAGAATATTTCAATGAATGCGGCATTACTCACGCGATACTTACTACGCAAGTAGGCAGGCAGTTCGTTGAGATGATAGACTCAAAAACCCTTAAATACGTTATGGTCGGCGGAGAAAAACTCGTGCCGATAGAACCGCCCAAAGGCTACGAATTGCACAACTTATACGGCCCTACGGAAGGCACCGTATATTGCACGGATTATATTGTGGACAAACTTTATTATCGCGTGCCTATAGGTAAGATTAACGAGGACTTCAAGTCTTACGTCCTCGATAAAAATATGAAGCGTTTGCCCACGCTTTGTCAAGGAGAACTTTATATTTCGGGCGTGCAGGTTGCGAGGGGGTATTTAAATCGCGACGAGGAAAATAAAAAGGCGTTTATCAAAAACCCGTTTGAAACCGATGAGGAATTTTCATGCATGTATAAGACGGGCGACGTTGTCAGGTATCTTGCCGACGGCACGATAGATTTTATCGGAAGAAAGGACGGACAAGTAAAGATAAGAGGCTTCCGCGTAGAACTTTCGGAAGTGGAAAAAGTCATACGCGAATTCGACGGCATTAAGGACGCCACGGTAAAAGATTTCACCGATCCTTCGGGCATAAAATATATTTGCGCGTATATCGTATCGGATGAGGAAATTAATATCGATAAACTCAACGCGTTTATCGCGTCTAAAAAGCCGCCGTATATGGTGCCTGCTTACACGATGCAGATAGACAAAATTCCTCTCAACCAAAACCAAAAGGTAAACAAGCGCGAACTTCCCGAGCCGAAGCTGAAAGCGCAGGAAAAGATTTTGCCGTCTACGCCCGAGGAAGAAGTCGTTTACGGCATATTGAAAGACATCCTCGGCATGGATTCCTTCGGCGTTACGACTGACGTTTACGAGGCGGGACTTACGAGCGTAACTTCGATAAAATTCGCCATACTCCTTTCCAAAAAATTCGGGAAGGACGTCGATAACAGCGACCTTAACGCAAACCCGACCGTTCGCGCACTCGCGAGCTGGCTGAGCAAAAACGAAGAAAAACACGAGTTCGCAGCGCTTGAAGAATATCCCA
>CAJOMS010000109.1 GCA_905235795.1 uncultured Clostridia bacterium
TTTTACGAAAAAGTAACCAAGCTGGCGGCAGGTCGGGCGGCGGTGATTATTCCGGGCAATCACGACGACGCTACCCGTCTTTGCGCCACCTCGCCGCTTGCGGAAAGGAACGGAATATATTTTTCCGGCAATATACACGGGCGGACGTTTGCTAACGAAAAAAGCGACGGTTCGATTTACCCGTGCGAGAGCGGCGAAGGTTACGCCATATTCAAAAACGCCGAGGGAGAAGAAGTATACCTCGGACTTTTACCGTACCCAACCGAAGCGCGCTTCCGCGAAAAGAGCGACGACGCGACTTATTCCGAAAAGATGGTCGGCTGGATGAACAACTGCCTTTGCCACAATACCCGAAAACTGCCGCAGATTTTGGTTTCGCACCTGTTTGCGCTCGGCGGCGTAACTACTTCGGGTGAGCGTGAAATTTCGCTTGGCGGGGCTAAGGCGGTAGATAAAAACGACTTTCCGGAATGTGACTATATCGCGCTCGGGCACCTGCACAAAAGGCAAGTGATAGACGGCAAAAAAAATATAATTTACAGCGGCTCTATACTTCAATATGCGTTTGACGAGGTAAACGTTGAAAAATCCGTTACCGTTTTCGATATTTCAGCGGACGGCGTAAAAAATCTGCACGTGGTACCGCTCGTTTCAGGCAAGCGTTTGGCAAAGATTTCTGCGTGTTCTGTCGAGCAGGCAAAGGAGATTCTCCGCGGGTACGAAAATTATTTGGTGGAGTTGACTTTAAAATTAAAAAGTCCCCTAAATCGCGAAGAAAACGCCTTTTTGCACTCTGAGTGCCCCAACGTGATCTCGCTGAAATTAGAGGTTGAAAGTACGGGCGAGGGCAGCGTGCGCGGCAGGCGAGAGCTGAGCGACGGCATGCTCTTTGAAGAATGTTATAAAAAACAGTACGGAGTGGCTCCCGACGACGACCTTAAAGAGCTTTACCTTTCTTTGCTTGAGGAGGTGAGCGGTCGATGAAACCTATAAATCTCGAATTCAAAGGGATAAACAGCTTTTCCCAAAAAGTAAAAATAGATTTCGAAGGACTGCTTGCAGACGGATTGTTCGGCATTTTCGGCAAGACGGGCAGCGGGAAATCCACGATTTTGGATTGCATTATATTCGCGCTGTTCGGCAGGATGCCCCGCAGTCGCAGTATCGCGGATAATTTAAACGAAAGGTCGGACGAAGCGTTCGTCGATTTTACCTTCGAAATGCTTTCCGCAGGGCAAAGAAGGCGCTATAACGTCCGCAGAAATATCAAAACAAACAAAAAGAAAGAGGTATCGACCGACGCGGTTTTGTATGAAATAAGGCAGGACGGCGTTTACCCGTTAGAGGAAAAAGTTAAACAGGTCGATGAAAAAATTTGCGAAATAATCGGCGTTGGATACGATGAGTTTTCCAAGTGCATTATTTTGCCGCAAAACGAATTTGCCGCTTTCGTAAAAGCCACCCGCACCGATAGGCTGAAACTCGTCAGCAAGCTGTTTTCGCTTGAAAAGTACGACGTGTATCTTAACGATGCTTTAAAGAAAAGGAAACAAGAATTCAACAATTTGTTTATTGAATTAAACACCAAGTACAACACTTACGAAAAATACACGAATGAATACCTTGAAGGTTTAAAAGTTGCCGAAAACGCGCAAAAATCAATGTATGCCGAGGTGTGCGAACGCTTTTCTGCGATAGAAAAAGCTATTGACGATGGGCGGAATTTTTACGATCTTACGCGCCGACTTGCCGACGTGGATAAAACCTTAAGCGACCTTAATTGCAGGCAGAGCGAGATATCGGAATTAAAGGAAAAAGCGGCAAAAGGCGCTTTGGTAAGCACGGTCAAAACTGCTGCGGATGCGTATAAGGAAGTAAACGTTAAGATTAAAGAGACTACGGAACTAAGAGAAAAAATATTGTTGCGTAGTCAAAAAAACGAGCGTGAGCTATCCATGGTAAACGCGGAGCTCGCCAAGGATAGGTCTGCCCGCATCATGCAACTTTCAGAGCTTATAGGCGAGCTGAACGCTTGTGAAAAGACCGTTTTGGAAATTGAAAAACTAAGAGTGGATTACCTGCGTTTTCAAAAGGAAGTGAAGGAGCTTTCAGACAAAAAAGAGCGATTAATGCGCGAAAAAGGCGACTTATCCGTTCAAATTGAACTCTTGGGATCGCCCGATAAACTGCTTGACGGCATTTTTGACGAGATAAACGCGGGGCTTATAAAGAGGGAAGTTGCGGATCAGATGAGCTATCTCGGAGAGTTGAACGAGGGGGTAAAACAATACGAAAACAGTCCGCTCGGCGAGTACGTGACGCACAGCGTCGATGAAAGATTGCGTCTTTTGTGCGATCGAATAGCGGCAATTCCCTCCGAAAGCGCCGACGAAACCAAACTTTTGGAGAAAATGAAAGAGATTCGTGCGGCAAACAAGAAACTTGCCGAGATAAAAGAACGTGCGAGCGCGTGCGACGTTGAACTTGCCGGTATCGAGGGAAAGATCCACTCGGCTCAAACTTCCTTGCAAAATGCCGCGGACGGGGGATACGAACGTAAAAAAATTCTTTCCGCTCTTTCCGAAAAAGTCGGTTGTTCGGTGTGTTCGGGCGCGGAATTCAAAGCGGCAAAAGATATGTTAATGCGTGAAAAAGGCGGTTTACAGGCGGAGGAGGACAGACTCAACGACCGCAGGAACGCACTTTTAAAAATTGCCGAAGACGCAGCGGTGGAACTTAGCAAGGCCGAGGAAAAATTAAATTTCCTCTCTATGGAAGCTGCCGAACGCGCTAAAGTTTTGGAAGCCTCCGTGACGGAAAGCGGCTTTTCGAGCCTGGATGAGGCGTTGACATTTGCGCTTGACGAAAAAACCGTTTCAGAGTATAATATAAAGGTTGAACGTTTCGAGAATGAATTTGCAAATGCAAACGCCGTCAAAAAGGACATCGAAAGTCAGCTGAAAGATTGCGACTTCGATCCCGAAAAATACGTTAAGTTGAAAGATGAAAAACTTGAGGTTGCCGCCTTGAAGGAGGAGACGTATTCTCAGCTCGTTTTAACGAGCAGTTCAATTGTAGAAGCAGAACAAAAAATTCAGGAAGCAGCCGATATTTTTAAGAGTAGGGCAGAAGTTTCCGGCAAGCTCGGCCTGTGCGAAAAGCTCGAAAAGGTTTTGGCAAACCACAAACTTCTCGATTTTATCGCAGAAGAATATCTTTCCGAAATCTCGGTCGGGGCGTCCCGCACTCTGCTTATGCTTACGAGCGGCCGTTACGACATAATTTACGATCAGGAATTTTTCGTTCTGGATAACCTTAATTGCGGCGCGCGCAGGTCCGTTTCAACTCTTTCCGGAGGGGAGACGTTCCTCGTTTCGCTATCGCTCGCGCTGTCGCTTTCGCAGACTATATGCGAAAAAACCATGCACCCCGTAGAGTTTTTCTTCCTTGACGAGGGTTTCGGAACTCTCGATTCCGACCTTACGGACGTCGTTCTCGACAGTTTGGATAAACTCCGCGGCGAGCATTTTTCTATAGGCGTGATATCGCACGTGCCCGAATTAAGACAGCGAATAAGCGCAAAAGTCATCGTTTCCGGCGCGACCGCAACCGAGGGCTCTAAACTTGAAATAGTGTATTAAGTGCCGTAAAACGCGCATTATCAAGGTGTTGTATGGATAACAATGAAAATGAAAAAAATTTTTTTTCACCCATTAATTTGTATGAGGACTTCGTGCCGGAAACGGATATTCGTTACGGCAATACCAAGGAGGACGCACCTACCGACGGCGTGGTCTTTAACGAGGTGTTCTTTAACGGGAGACAAATGTCCGACGGCAAGGTCTCTATTTACGGGATGTACGCAAGGCACGTGGATAAAGTCCAGAATACCGCTATTCTCATAATTCCCGATTGTGAGGGGGAGTTGGATATAAAACTTCTAACCTTTTATTCGAATATGGGTTACGACGTTTTTATGTTTGACTACGCGGGGCTTAGAGACGGCGTTGAAAACAACAGAACGAGCTATCCGTCATCTTTAAAATACGCAAATATTTCTAATCCGGATAACGGGTTTTATCAGATAAAGGAAGGCTGTTCGCCAAAGCAAACTTGTTGGTACGAGTGGTGCCTCGTCGCCAGATATGCCGTAAGTTACGTTATTTCAAATATGGGCGCTAAAAAAATCGGCGTTTTGGGAATAAAGACTGGTGCCGAAATAATGTGGCATCTTATCGCTACGGACAGCCGCGTAACTTGTGCCGTAGGTTTGTTCGGCGCGGGTTGGCGAGCGTATAAGGACGCGCGTAAATACGACCCCGGCGAGCCCGAACCGCTCAGC
>CAJOMS010000110.1 GCA_905235795.1 uncultured Clostridia bacterium
CTCGAAGTCATAACCCGAGGAGAACGAGATAGTCCAACCGTCCGATATCCTGACATTACCACTGACATTCAGGTTCTGCGTAAACTTATACGGATAACGCTTCGATGCGGATAGGGCGCACGATACCCTTAGGAGAGTAAACGAAAACGTCGACGCGTTTTTCTGCCTTTCTCCGCGAATGCAAGAGGCTGTGGATTTTAACTGTTCGAGAAATATTGAGCTGTTTTTTGCCATATACTTAAACGGAAGCCGCGTGCAAATGGCTACCGAACCGGTTTTGACCTTTACCGATCAAGGTAGGAAGGTAACAATCGACGTAAAGACGGATGAAGCTTTGCGCCCGCGCAACGTGGATATTTACGTTTGCGAAAGTCAGATAACCCCCTCAAAAAGAAATTGGATAAAAATGAAAGGGGTTGAAAAGTTGGGAGAATCGGAATTCCGCAGCACTTACTCCTTGGTGAACGGCGGGGAGATTCTTTTTGTTTTTGCCGTTGTCGATTACCGTAACGGCATAACGGTCAGCACGCCGATAACGGCACATAAGTGCCCTAAAACGCAGATTGTCAAGACAAATTTGCTCTATAAAAACACACACGGCGAAGGCGATTTTACCTATCAGGTAAACGAAAAGACTTTGCTTGGCGGCGCTATGTGTTATACTCTCAGCCCTATTACCTTAATCAAGGGACCCATGGGTATTTCCGGCATATCTTCATCGGAAGGGCTTCTCACTTTTAAAGTAGGCGAGAATTGCGTGGATATCCGCAGGGATTCTATTTTTGAACTCGATTTGTATTGCAATACGGAAATCACGTTGAAAGTTACTATGTATGTCGGCGTGGAAGGTGGCGATACGGTGGGGTACAGCGTTTACGCGTCCGTGACGAAAGGAGAAGTCTGGCAAAACGTCATACTCAGCATTAAAGATTTTAAAACTGCCGACGGTAAGTCGTTGCCGGAAAATTTCAAGCCTGAATATCTCGTCTTTTCCGCCGACGGGTTCTTTGCGATCAACAACGTTTTGCTCATATAACCGATTTCAACCTGAGTCGACGTTTATAAAAAACGCGCCTTTCAAATTCCGTACCTATGGTACGGAAAATTAAAAAGGTTATCAAAACGCTTTATTTATTCTGCTGAATATGTTATAATATTTTTTAAGTATATGGAAAATAATTACTATATGCCCGACGCTCTCCGTGACAGAATGTACGGCAAAAGCGAGGGTAAGGCTGCGAATATCGTGATTTGGGTGATGTTGATATTGCTTGTCGTCGTCGTGCTGTTAAAGGCTTTCGTCTTTCAAACGGTGTATGTCAGCGGGGATTCTATGGATCCAACGCTAAAAGACGGCGATTATCTTATCGGCAACAAACTATCCGTTAAATTCGGGGCGTACAAATACGGCGATATCGTAGTTATCGATACGGATGAAAAAAATCCGGACGGCACCAATAAAAAAATCATCAAGAGAATCATAGGTTTGCCGGGCGACGAGATCGACATATACAACGGCCAGGTTTTTCGCAACGGTGAGGCTTTGGACGAATCGTATTTGCCCGAAGGAACAAAGACCGTTCAACACTCCACTTTTATGCCGCACAAGGTAAACGAGGGAGAGGTGTTCGTGTTGGGCGACAACAGGCTTGTGAGTAAGGACAGCCGCTATACCGAGTACGCCGCGCTTAAAATTTCACAGATCTTTGCCGTAATCCCTAATTGGTCGGTCAAATATAAAGGCGTATTGACGGGCATTACTTTTAAGACTTCAAAAAGCGAATCGCTTTAAATAAAAAAGGAATTATATCAAATTATGGAAAAAATTAAAATTTTGTCAGATAGCACTTGCGATTTGACGCCGGAGGAGGTCAAGGAGCTCGGCGTTGAAATTATAAACGTCGAAATAATCCTCGGCAACGACGTGTTTTTGGACGGAGAGGGAATAAACGCCCAAGGCGTGCTCGATTACGTCAACAAGAGCGGACAACTTCCTAAAACTTCTGCCACCAACGTCGAGAGGTACAAAGAAGTTTTCTCGAAATATCAGAAAGAAGGATACAAAATTATTCATTTCAATATTTCTTCAAAAGCTTCTACCATGTACAACAACGCCGTAGCCGCGGCTAAAGAGCTGGGCGGAGATATTTTCGTGGTGGACAGCAAAGCCCTTTCTTCCGGACAGGGGCTCATCATAATGAAGACTTGCGATATGATAAAAGAGGGCAAGTCTTACGCGGAAATTTGCGAGGAATTAAAGACTTTGCCGAATAGAGTGCAAACCTCTTTCGTAGTCGATTCTCTCGACTTTTTGCATAAGGGCGGCAGATGTTCGCTTACCGCGCTTATGGGTGCAAAGGTGTTAAAACTTCACCCTTATATAGCGATGATAGACGGGCAGCTCGAACCTAAAAAGAAGTATGCCGGCAATATGCGCAAATGTTTGACGACTTATATAAAGGACCTTGCGGAAGAATATCCGAAATACGATAAGACTCGCTGTTTTATTACGCATAGCCCTTCGGATAAAGAACTCGTTCAGTTGTGCATAGACCTTACTAAAGAATTGTTTGATTTCGATCAGGTTCTTGAAAGCGAAGCGGGGTGCACCGTTACCGCGCATTGCGGGGGAAATACGATCGGCCTGTTGTTTATTACAGAGTAACACAGAATACAGAGTAACACAGAGGAAAAATGGTAAAAATTTCGTGTTTTAGCGCAATAGGTAAATTTATAAAATTTACGGACAAGTTCTTTCAGGGCGTTTGTGCGGTCGTTAGAACGCTGGGATTGCAACCGCTGTTTACGGTCGCCGTCGTTTGGCTTGCGCTAAAAACCTTTTTGCCGCCTGAACAGTTTACGCGCGCCTTGCTCATCGTCATGATTGTAATAACGGTGCTTGCCGCTCTATACGCAGTGATCGCCACCGTGTATCACGTCGTAGACTGCGCCAAGAACGCCGAGCGCAAAAAAGAAAAAAAGAAAAAGCGTAAAGGTTCGGATATCGACAAAAAAGGCGAAACCGAAAAACCGAAATATTACCGCGTAAAGCAAAACCCGAATTACGTTATGGCGGAATATTCCGACAGATACGAACTTTACTACGACGACGGAAACGAACTGAAATTTGTTAAAGTGAATTTTAAAGACAAGGAAAACGGTAATAAAAATGACTGAAATTTATTCCGCGGGAGATTACGATGCGGTAGTAAAACAAAAGAAACGCAGTTTGGTTTTGTTTTTTACCATTCTCGGCATCTATATTGCGGCGTCGGTTGCGATATTCGTTTATTTTTTGTTTGAGCCGTACGGTACGCCCAAGCGGCCGTGGCTATTGTTATCGGAATGCGTAATTACGGGCTTGTTCGTTATTTTCGCCTATGTTTATTTGTCTATCAAATTCAAAAAAGTCCGCAGATATTGCATTTTTTTGGAGAGGATACTCAACCGTGAACCGACGAGCGGCGAGGCGACCTTCATGCGCTTTAATAGCGAGGTAACAGTTAAGGACGGCGTCGATCTTTCTTCTATGACGCTCGTAGAGTGGTCCGAAAAAGAAAAAGATTATATGGAAAGACGCGTGATGCTCGATTGCGAAAAACCTCTGCCCGATTTCAGGGCGGGTGATATGATCAAATTCAATACTTACTCAAACGTCCTTTCATCATACGATATTGTAAACAGAACGGTGCTTAAAGATTCGCCGTTCGGCAGCGATTTTGAATAAACCATTTTAAAGGAGATATTATGCCTAAGGAGAGATCTCAAGTAAAGCCCGAATATATATGGGCGACGGAAGATATTTTTGCAACGACGGTCGACTGGACCGCTACCTACGATAAAGTCGATAAAATGATAGACTACAAACGTTTTATCGGCAAGCTCGGCAATAAGGAAGACTTCCTTGAATATTGTAAGGCCGACGCCGCGGTCGCTTACGACGTGGAAAAACTCGCGGTTTACGCGTCTATGAAACACGACGAGGACTCGCGCAATTCCGAATATGCGTCGCTCATGGGCAAAATCAACGACTTGTTCGTAAAATACGCGTCCGAAACGGCGTTTGTCGTACCGGAATTGACCGCGCTTGACGAGAGCGTGCTGAACGCGTATATAGCCGATCCCGATCTTAAAGATTACGACTACATGCTCAAATGTATTCTCAAAGAAAAGCCGCACGTGCTCTCGGTCGAAAGCGAGCAGATATTGGCTCTCGGCGGAAACGTTTTCGGCGGGTTCAGGGAAATTTTCGGCATGCTCGACAACGCCGATATGCAGTTCGGCGAGGTAGAAGTGGACGGCGAAAAGGTAAAACTTTCACACGGGATGTACAGCGTTTTGCTCTCGCACAAGGATCAAAAAGTTCGCGAGGCGGCGTTTAAAACTTACTATCAGTCATATATTTCGCACATAAATACGCTGGCGCAGATATATATAGGCAACGTCAATAAGGACGTCTTCATCGCCCGCGCCCGCAAATATAACGGCTGTTTGGACGCTGCGCTTTCCGGCGAGGACGTAGACGTAAAAGTGTACGACAACTTGCTCGAATCCGTAAACGGCGCGCTCCCGCTCATGCACGAATATATCGCGCTTAGAAAGCAAACGTTGGGGCTTGACGAGTTGCACATGTACGACCTTCACACCCCTATAGTAGAGGGCGCGGAGTTGAAACTCGATTTCGAAGACGCGTTTAAACTCGTTAAGGAAGGGCTTTCGCCTCTCGGCAAAGATTACGTGGCTTTGCTCGACAGGGCAAAGGCGGAACGCTGGATAGACGTAGAGGAGACGACGGGCAAGCGCAGTGGAGCGTACAGCACGGGCGTTTACGCTTTAAAACATCCTTACGTGCTTTTGAATTATCAGCCCACCACGCACGACGTGTTCACCATCGCTCACGAATTGGGACACGCTATGCACACGTACCATTCCAACAAATATCAACCTCAGGCTAAAGCGGATTATAAAATATTCGTAGCAGAGGTGGCAAGCACCGTAAACGAGGTGTTGTTGCTCAAATATATTTTAAAGACCTGTAACGACGTAAAACTTAAAAAATATCTTTTAAGTTATTATATGGATATGATAAGAACAACGCTTTTCCGCCAGACGATGTTTGCAGAGTTCGAATATATAGCTCACGGCAAGGCAGAGAGGGGAGAGCCGCTCACCAAAGACGTTATGAACGCCGAATATCTCGCTCTCAACAAAAAATATTACGGCGATGCGGTCATTCACGACGAGGAGATCGCCTACGAATGGGCAAGAATACCGCACTTCTATCGCGCGTTTTACGTATATAAATACGCAACCGGCATAATCAGCGCAATTTCCATTGCGGAGCGCATTTATACGGAGGGCGAACCCGCGGTAAAGGATTACTTTAAATTCCTTTCTTCCGGCGGTAGTGATTCGCCCGTGGAACTCTTGAAACTTGCAGGAGTAAACCTTATGGAAAAAACTGCGTTCGATGCGGCTATGGCGTCGTTCGCTTCAACTTTGGAAGAATTCAAAAAACTGTGATAACGTTTGAAAAAGGTGGTTTTTATGCCAAAGACTAATCAACTTCCGCACAATCTGGAAGCCGAACAATCAGTGCTGGGGTGTATTCTTATCGATCAAGAAGTGCAGTCTGAGCTGCTTACGGAGCTGAAGGAAAGCGATTTTTACATAGGTGCGCATAAAGATATATTTTCCGCCATGTGCGATATATATAATCAGAGTAAGCCCATAGATCTCGTAACTTTAAGCGATAGGCTCGAATGGCAGGGCAAACTTGAAACCGTGGGAGGTATAGGGTATCTGACGGACCTCGCGTCTTTCGTTCCTTCTACCGCCAATTACCGCAGTTACGTTGAAATCGTAAAAAACGACGGCATTTTGCGCAGACTTATTCATAGTGCGGACGCTATTATAGAAGATTCCAAAAAATCGGATGACAGCATGCAGTCCTTATCGTATGCGGAAAAGTTGATTTACGATATTTCGGCAGAGAACGATACTTCCAGCCTCACGCGCATAACCGAGCAATTCAACGGAGTTTTGCAGAGATTTGAGGCGATCAGCAAAGATGCAAACGCTTATGCGGGGCTCAAGTCCGGTTTTAAGATGATGGACGAGTACACGAACGGCTTCCGCAAGGGCAATTTGATAATTTTGGCGGCGCGCCCGTCTAACGGTAAAACGACGCTCGCCATGAACATAGTTGAAAACGCCGCCATGCAGAGCAACGCCGTTTGCGCCGTCTTTGCGTTGGAAATGACCAAAGACGAACTCGCTCAGCGTATGTTGTGTTCGGTCGGCGGCGTAAACAACAGCGACGCGATACGCGGCAATCTTGACGACGAAGGCTGGCAACGCCTTTGGGCGGCAAGAAAGAAACTTGCCGACGCGCGTATTTTTATCGACGATACGTCCATCACCACGCCCGCCGAAATACTTTCTAAATGCAGAAGATTAAAGAGTAAATACGGTTTGGACCTCATCGTGGTCGACCATATACAACTTATGGAAGTATCGAAGGGCGGCGTAAAGCGCGGCGATAACCGCCAACAGGAAATTACGGAAATATCCCGTAATTTAAAGATGATAGCAAAAGAGCTGGACGTACCGGTTATAGCCCTTTCGCAGTTGTCTCGTTTGGTCACGGGCAGAAAAGGACAAAAACCCGTGCTTTCTGACCTGCGTGAATCGGGCGCAATAGAGCAGGACGCCGATATAGTTATGTTCATTCACCGTCCCGATAAAGTTGCCGAAGAAGAGGATATGGCAAAGGGCAAAGTTATGAAAAACGTTGCCGAAATATTGATTGAAAAGAACCGTGCCGGCTCCGTCGGCAGTTTTGAACTTTTATTCAAGGGCGAAAATACGAAATTCGTCGATATGCCTC
>CAJOMS010000111.1 GCA_905235795.1 uncultured Clostridia bacterium
GTGGTTTTGCCCGTTTTGGGCGGCGCGACGATAAGTCCCCTTTGCCCCATGCCGAGCGGGGATAACATATCGAGCAGGCGCAACGCGTAATCGCCGCCCGCGCTTTTGCCCGAAAGATTTATTTTTCTATCCGGATAGCAGGGCGTAAGGTCGTCGAAATTCTTTCTTTCGGTTTTCGGCTTGATGCCGTTTACGGAAGTGACCTCCACCAAAGACGAGGAGCCTATTTCCCTCGTCCTCACTGCGCGCCCCACAACAAAGTCGCCGCGGCGGAGCCAATAGCCCCTGACCGCCTGACGGGATACGAACGTATCGCCGCTTGCCGAAGTTTCGTAATTTTTAACGCGCAAAAAGCCGTAGCCGTCGCTGTGGAGTTCCAAAACGCCGCTTACGGGTTCGGAACCGTTCGTTTCTACGATGTTCGATTGACCGTGTTTCGCATTTTTGCCCTTGGTGCCGGACGAGTTAGCCGATTTATTGTCGTCCGGCTCTACGTCGATATCGTCGTCCTCGTCGTCCGGGCTGTTCAAATCGATGTTGTTTACGTCGGTCGTGCTTTCCACCGCCTTTCTGCCGCGCGGATTGCGTACGGGCACGGCGCCGTTGTTGATGTTTTCAATATCGATTATCAGTTCTGCCTTCGTTTTGGTGCCGGGCGTTCCGCCGATGGAACGCAACATTCTCCTCAGGTCAAAAATGCCTAATTTGTTCAGTTTGCTCGCGGTCGCGCTGAGTTCCTGCTCGTCTTCGGCGTCGGCAGTTTGGTCTGACATTTGCTCTGCGGTTTGGTCGAGCGATTGGTCTGCGGTTTGGTCGAGCGATTGGTCTGCGGTTTGGTCTCCGGATTGATCCGCAATGGCGGTTTCCGCCACGGTTTTTTCAAAGTTTTTATTCTTTTTCATAAGCCTCCTTTCCCGTCAGTCAAATTTTAAGACGGTTACGTGGGATAATTCTTTTATATTGTTCGGCGTTATTTCCAAGCCGTTTTCAACTATTTTATAGTCGCCGCAAAGGGACAAAAATTCCTCTTTGCCGGCAATATCGAGTTTGCTGTTTTGGGTTTTGTAGTGCATGGGAACGGTTACGCGCGCGCCGATACTTTGCGCGTACTTGACCGCATCCCCCGCGCCGACGGTATAATTGCCGCCCACCGGCACGAACAAAATATCTACCGGCAAGCTGAATTTTGCGGCGTTTTTGGCAGAGAACGGCTCGCCAAGATCGCCCAAATGCAAGACGTTAAGCCCGTCGATATTAAAATAAAAGGCGTTCACCCTGCCGCGTTTTGCGCCGCCGCACTCGTCGTGAAAACACGGTATCGCCGTGAACGGTGCGCGGCTTTCGGTAATAATTTGTCCCGCGTCAACGCCCGCAAAGTAGTTGTGATCGAAGTGCGCGTGGGAAGAAAGCGCGTAATCGCAACTGACGCGCTCCATCTCGTACCCGATGCCCGTAAACGGATCGGTAACGACCGAAAAATCCTTTCCTTTCAAATAAAAACAAGAGTGTCCTAAATATTTCAAAAACATATTTCACCTGAAATTTTAAATTTGATTAAGTTTTTTAATATTCGTAAAATTTTTAAATTTTACCGCTGCTTTGGCATTAACGCTAATTTTGTTCGGCGTTTTTATTAAAGCGGCTATTATCGAAGTATTTTTATCTGCGCGGCTTTTATTAGCAAGCGGCGCGAAGTGTTTTTATCTACGCGGCATTTATAAACAAGCGGGAGCGTTACATAAAAAGATACGCGCCACTACACAATAAAATCTATATACTATATATGGATAAACACGCGCGGGATCAGCCTTTCCATGTTCGCGTTCCCGCTCTTACCCGTTGCGGCGAACTTTTCTTCGCTCTTTCCCGTAGCGGTGAGTTTCCCACTCCCCCGCGGTTTCCCGTTGTGAGCTTGTTTTTCACTTATTTTTCGCGCGGAGAAATAAATTCGCGGTAGCAAAAATAATAAGATTTCGCGCGTTTTAGGGGATTTTCTCCCCGAACGCATTAAAAAAAGTTTTGAGAGTTTTGTTTTTCCCCGAACGCATTAAATAAATTCAGCTTTTGGGCTCGTCCGCTAAATCTTCCTGCAAGACTTTTTCCGCACGGACGGATATGCTGAAACGGCTTTCCAACCCGGCGATTTGCGTAAGATATTCTATGCCCATCTCCACGCCCCGATCCTTTTCGGCGGAATATAAGTCCAATGTTTTCATTTCTATGTCGATAGAACCATATTCCGTATCGAGGGTGGAGCTGTACGTTTTATCTTTTTCGAAGGTGAGAAGGGTGTTCATTTCGCCCTCGCGCGCGATTGTTATCACCTCGTCGGCAATGACTATTTTGGTGGGATCGTTGCTTTCGCCTTCGTTGTAATAAACTACGGTGGAGCCGTACTCTTTGTAAACGTTTCCGTAAACGATGACCTCGCTGGTCTGCCCGTCTATCGTCGATAAAATCGTTATTTTATAATCTTTCATACTTAAATCGGTAAAATTCCTAAAATATATGTAAAAATTTGCAACTTTTCCATCGGAGCTTGAAAAAATTACCCACGAGCCGCCGAAAACTTTACAAATTATTTATATTCAAATTTTATATCTTTATACTAAACAAAAGCGTTTTAATCAGAATCGATCGCAAAGCGCGAAATTAAGGCTTTTTAAGCTACAAAACCCTATAAAAACTCTCGGCGCGCGTTAAAATACAGAGCGCTTGGGTGATACGTAACGTTAAAACGCATGCCGCGCAAAAACTTGAAAGGTAAATTGCGTTGTGATATAATTAGTATATGAAAACTTTTGAAAGTGTTTATAACGTTGTAAAACAAATACCCGAGGGGAAAGTAACTACTTACGGCAAGATTGCCGCGCTTATAGGAAAACCTCGGGCGTCAAGACAGGTGGGCTGGGCTTTGCACGTCAATCCCGCACCGGGCGTAATTCCGTGCCACAGGGTGGTCAATCGGTTCGGCGAATTGGCGCAAGGATTTGCATTCGGCGGCAGAGAGGTTCAGCGAAAACTGCTTGAAAACGAAGGTGTAGTAGTTGATGAAAACTTTTGTGTCAATCTTGATAAATTCGGATGGTAATATATAAATATTGATTTGAGCGGTTGCCGGTAAACAGGCAACCGCTCTTTCGTTTAATTTCAGAACTTTATTCTGTAACCAAAGGCGTTACCCTCGGTCGTTTCCTCCGCGGGGGTGAAGTCCGAATCCTTTTCAAGGCCGTACTTAGTCATTGCGGCGTCTATCGCCTCCAACGCGGCGGGCATATCTTCTGCCTTTTCCACTTTATATTCGGCGGGCTCGCCTTCGGGATCTACCGTTACGGTGATGACGTTCTCTGCCATAGTTGCTTTAAGCACTATCTTTCCGTCAAGCGAAGTATCCGGCGCAGAGCCTTCTTCTGCGAACAGCGCGTAGCTGTTGGCGGCGTTCTTTATAGCGGCGAACATCTTTTCCGGTGTAACTTCCTCTGCGGGAGCTGTTTCCTCCACAGGGGCTACTTCCTCTACGGGAGCTGTTTCCTCCACAGGGGCTACTTCCTCTACGGGAGCAACTTCCTCTACTGCGGGTTCCTCTACGTCATATTTAATATAGAACTTATAAACCTCGCCAAAGCTGTATTCTTCGGCAGGAGCCTCTGCCGTTGCAGCCATTCCGTTGGCTTCCATAAGTTTGTCGATGAGTTCTACGGCGACGTACATATTTTCGCCTGAAGTTATCGCGTAGCTGTTGCCTATCTCGCCCGCCTCGGTGTCGTAAGCGAGTATGTATGCGTACTTAACGGGATCGAGCGCAAGCCCCAACTTCAAGCCGTTGACGCCGTTGGGAACTATCTCCGCTATCAGTTTGCCGTTTTCTGCCTTAGCGGTATCGGCAACTTCGAATTTAGTCAAGTAGTCGTGCAGGTAAGCGTAACGCGCGGGTTCCGCAACGACGTTGGCGTAGGTTATTTCGTAAGTGTGGCCGCTTTCCGCCGCCTCGAGCGTAGCGGGCGCAACTTCTGCGGGGTACTTTGCCGCGGTCAAGCCGTAAATTGCAGCCATATCTTCAATCGCGGAAATAGCCGCTTGGAAGGAAGGTTCGTCGTAAACCTGATATCCGGTAAATTTATCTTCCTCGTCGATAACGTAGGGCTTTCCGTCAACGTTGGTGCCGATATAGTCGGGCATCGTTTTGAGGAACATACTTATTTTGCCGTCTTC
>CAJOMS010000112.1 GCA_905235795.1 uncultured Clostridia bacterium
GTAACGGCAACGGCGTGATCGCACGACTTATCGGCGCAACCGCGAAGATTACCAACAACATCGTCGTTCTCAAAGCAAAAGATACGATCGCTACGGCAAACAACCACGGCGTTATCTCCGGAAATACGCAAAAGGGTACGATGCTTGTCAACACGTTCGCCATCATAGCGGAAGGAACGACGGCGCCTGCGGTCGACACGGAAAGCGGGGCTCTTCCCACCGGCGCAACCTGCGTATGGGGCAAGTTCACGTCTATGAGCGCTCTCGCCGCCGCGATTGCGAATAAGACCGGATTCGAAGGCAGCGGTACCGCTTCTACGGCAGGCTTTAACAGCGCTTATTGGACTATAACCGATAGCGGAATCGTTTGGAAGAAATATACCTCAATAGACAACGAAAGAATGAACGCCGTGGCGGCTCTGTTCAATGGCAAAACTTATACGGAAGGCGAAGCGGACGCAACGTTTACTATCAGCGACGCTCTTTGTTCCGTAACGGCTACCGGAGACAACGCGGGGCATATAGACGCTGCGTTGCTCGCTCAGGGCAAGATTCACGTAAGCGGACTTGAAGTAAGCGAAAGCAAAGAAGTAACCTTTACCGTAACGTCAAAGATTACGGGCGCAAGCGTCAACGCCACCGCAACGATAAAGAAAGATAAAGCCGTAGTTGCGCTTACCGCCGTGCTCGATATAGATCAAGGCACCAACAACGTGCTTGACTTTACCGACGTAAGCGAAATAGGCGACCTTACCGGCGCAACCGTCAAGGTGAGCGGTGTGGATGTTACCGCCAATATAAACGGCAAACAAATTACTCTCGAAGGACTTGCTAACTGCGCCGTGGGCGAAGAAGCGGAACTCATAATAGACACCGCAACCGCAACGTATAACGGCAAAGTAAATCTTGCAACGCTTATTATCAAATCTTATGACGACTTCATTAAAATAAGAGACAATTACTGGACGCGCCGCGCTGCCGGCGACGAGAGCACCGGCAAGTACCGTGACGGCTACTACATTATAGGCGCCGACTTAGACCTTTCCCAGACGGAGAGTTTGCAATGCGTCAGCACCAATAGCAAAACGTCAACGACTAAGGAAATGTACACAGGTACAAACAAAAAAGGCTTCAACCTCACGGGCGGTGCAGACAGTTCTGCGCTGAACGATTGGTACGGCGTAATCGACGGCAGGGGACACGTTCTCTCCAATCTGTGGATAGGCGACCGCGGAATGCTCGGCGTAGTGGCGGCAAGCAGCGAAGTTAAGAACGTAGCGCTTATTATCAAACGCGGACTTAGCGATTGGTGGGCAGGTGTCGGCTTGGTGGTAAACGGCACGGTGGACAACTGCTATATAGAAGTAGATTCGCTCAATGGCGGTAACGGCAACGGCATAATCGCACGGTACGTCGGCGCAACTGCGAAGATAACCAACAACATCGTCGTTCTCAAAGCAAAAGATACGATCGCTACGGCAACCAATCACGGCGTTATCTCCGGTAATACGCAAGCGGGTACGATGATCGTCAACACGTTCGCCATCATAGTGGAAGGAACGACGGCGCCTGCGATCGACACGGAAAGCGGGGCTAAGCCCAACGGCGCGACCTGCGTATGGGGCAAGTTCACGTCTACGAGCGCTCTCGTTGCCGCGATAGCCGCTGATCCGCAGACCGGATTCGAAGGTAATGGTACCGCTTCGTTGGCAGGTTTCAACAATGAGTATTGGACTATTACAAACGATAATATAGTTTGGACTCGCGCACAGTAATGTGAACGACGACTGATTGAATAGTTTTCAAAAAAAAGGTAAAAGCCCGTATCTGAAGGTACGGGCTTTCACTGAAAACGGAGCAATGTTTTAGAAATGAGAAAAAACGAGGACGATTTAATAATAAGCGAAAACGGTATAGTAATGCATTTCGTAAAAACCGAAACGAATTACAGATTGATGGGAATATATTTAGAGGAAAAATTTTCCGCATCGTGCGTTTCTTCGCCGGAGAAGTACGTGTATAATCAAGTTCACCTTGCCGGAAGCGACAGAAGCGGACATCGCGGTGCAAAAGCCGTTGAAGCATACGAATCCAAAACGGCAAAATATAAAAATTTTTCAGACGTCAGGACCGACAAATACCGACGCATTGTTTTTACGAGCCAAACGGATAAGGTGGAAATAACCACTACTTTCGATTTCATAAACGGAAGCAGAACTTTGCGTTGCGCTCAATCTGTAAAAAACATTTCGGATTCTCCCGTTTGTCTCGAAGAAGTAAACTCATTATTTCTATACGGAATAGGCGGCGAACATCCGGATCTTTCCAAGCTCGTTCTCTATATTCCGACGAACTCCTGGCACGTTGAAGCGCAATGGAAAAAGAGTAGCCTGCGCGATTTGTTTTTATTCAACGGAAACGAAGTAGAATCGATGAAACGTATTTCTGTGTCGAATACAGGTTCGTGGTCAACGAAAGAATATCTACCTATGGGCATTTTGGAAGATAAAACGGAGGGGGTTTTTCTTTTATGGCAGATAGAGAGCAACGGAAGCTGGCGCTATGAACTCGGCGATTTGAAAAACAAGTTATATCTTAACGTCGGCGGCCCGGATTTCGAAAACAATAATTGGGCAAAGGTTTTAGACGTCGGCGAAAGTTTTGAGGGAGTTGCGGCGTCCGTTTCGCTTTCTACGTCGCTTAACGGAGTGCTCGGCGAAATCACATCTTATCGCCGTGCCATTCGCCGCGAGAACGACGACAACATAGCTATGCCGATTATCTTTAACGCTTATATGCACGCTTTTTGGGATTATCCGAGCGAAAGCGCATTGAAGCCTCTGATAGACACCGTAAGTACGCTCGGCTGCGGATATTTCTGTATTGACGCAGGTTGGCACGATGAAGAAGATTGGTGGGAAAAATTGGGTGATTTCCGCGAATCGAAGTCGCGTTTTCCGAGCGGAGTAAAAAAGACGATAGATTATATCAAAAGCAAGGGAATGAAAGCCGGCATCTGGTTAGAAATAGAGGATGTGGGCGTTCGTTCCGACGCCGCCGGTATGCCGGACGGTTGTTTTTTCAGGCGCAACGGGGCACGAGTAGTCAATCACGAAAGGCTTTCCCTCGATTTTACCCAAAAAGAAGTACTCGAAAGGGCCGATAGGTTGATCGCGCAAGTAGTGGAACTCGGAGCGGAATACATAAAAATAGACTACAATATAGATTCTGGCGTGGGCAGCGACTGCCATACGAGAACTCTCGGAGACGGTTTGCTTATGCATAACCGCGCATATCTCGATTGGCTCAGAGAGACGTTTAAAAAATATCCCGATATCGTAATTGAAAATTGCGCCAGCGGCGGATGCCGTATGGACTATGCAATGCTCTCTCTCTGTTCCATTCAGTCCACGTCGGATCAGACTGATTATAAAAAGTACCCCTATATAGCGGCGAATGCGCTGTCTGCCGTTTGTCCCGAGCAAGCGGCGGTGTGGGCGTATCCGCTTGCGAATATGCCGGAAAAAATCGATCCGACTTCTCTTAACGATGAAGTTATAATTATGAATATGGTAAATTCAATGCTCGGGCGTATTCATCTTGCAAGCCGTCTTGATTTATTGCAAAATACACAACTTTCGCTTGTGCGCGAGGCAATAACGTATTATAATAAAATCATCGGGATAAAAGGCAGCAGTTTGCCGTATTTGCCTTTGGGCTTTACCGAATTCGGCGCCGACTTTGCCGCCGCAGGAATAAAGAGCGATAAAAAATTGTATCTGGCGGTGTGGAATTTGGGCGGCGATCGCAACAGAACGTTGCCTCTGCCCGAAATAAACGCGAAGGCTGTAACCGTAGGATATCCCGCAAAAAGAAATTTCAACGTTTCGCTTGAAGACGGCGCCGTTAAAATCGACTTCGGCGCGGATTATCAAGCGCGTATTCTAGAGGTGGATTATGAAATTTAAATATTTGGGCACAGCTGCCGCAGAGCGTGTTCCGGCCGTTTTCTGCGATTGCGAAAACTGTAAAATGGCAAGGGAACTCGGCGGCAAAAACATCAGGACATGTTCGCAGGCGATGATCGATGAAGATCTGTTGATCGATCTTTGCCCCGATACGTATGAAATATTATACGGATTACGTTTAGATAAAATAAAATATCTGCTCGTTACCCATTCGCATGGCGATCACTTTGCGCCATACGAACTTATTATGCGTCAGAAACCGTACGCTCACGGTTTAAATGAAGAACTTTTGGTATTATGCAACGCCGCCGTTGCCGACGAGATTTATAAAACGGGTATTACAAACGTAAACGGCAGCGTTAAGGTAACGGTGGTAGAGCCGTTTAAAACTTATATTGCGGGAGATTATGCGATTACTCCGCTTCCGGCTCGCCATATGACTACCGAACAAGCGCTTATTTATGTAATAGAAAAAGAGAACAAAAAAATTCTTTACGGACACGACAGCGGATATTTTTACGATGAAGTTTTCGATTATTTAAAAACAAACGAAATAAAATTCGACTTTATTTCGCTTGACTGTACGGAGGTCTTTAATATATTGGGAGAAACGGCAGTGCATATGTCGCTGAATTTAAACAAACGACTTTGTGAAAAATTGTGCGATATAGGTTCGGTAACGGCTGAAACGAAAATATTTTTAAATCACTTTTCGCATAACGGAAAACCGATTCAAGAAAAGTTGGAAGAACAAGCGATTGGTTTCGGAGCGAAAGTCGCTTTTGACGGAGAGGAGATAGAATTATGACAGAGAACGCTTTAATATCTGGAAAATTTATCACTACCGCGGAGGGCGCGAACACCTTTGTACTTAGCAGAAAATTTACTGTAAACGATATAACCGAAGCGGTACTCAACGCCACCGCCTTGGGCGTTTATAAGGTTGAAATCAACGGAGTACGAGTTGGCGACGCGTATATGACGCCCGGCTTTACGACTTATCGGAAAACGTTACAGGTACAGCGGTACGACGTGACGGATTTGATCCACAACGGCGAAAACGTAATTGCTTTTACCGTCAGCGAGGGTTGGTGCTGTACGGTTTTTAACTTTCACCGCAATGACGAAAGTTGGCAGGAAAGACCTTT
>CAJOMS010000113.1 GCA_905235795.1 uncultured Clostridia bacterium
GATTATTATCAAAAGAATCCCGCCGCTCTTGTTTGGGACGACGCGACCGGAATCAAAAATGTGGATACGCCTATATTCTTCGTGTTGCCCAACAACGACTTTTCTATGTCGCCATTGCCGGCAACAAAGCTGTACAACGAGTGTAAAAATGCAAGAGTGTCTTATTTTGACAGGATGTTGCACTCTCAATCCATAGCGGCAGCGTGCGCCGAAGTTTACGACTTTGCGGACGAGATTGTTTACGGAAAGCAAATTCTCGCAAAAGTGGAAAGCGAGCCCACGGCTGACGCAAAGCCGATAAAATTAAAACTCGCGCAAGATCAAAGTATAGAATCCGCCACGGTATTTTACTGCGATGAAGAACCCTCAGGCGATACTTCGTGGAGTCGCCGCCGCGCTATAGTAAGCGGCAACGTTATAACTTATTCCGTTCCGGAAGGCGCAAAGTACTTCTATATCAAAACGGAAGATAATTTTGGCAGAGTGGTAACTACCGGCATAGTTACCGTCTAAATAAAAAAATATGGAGGAAAATTAAATGAAGAGGAAACTATTTATCTTGATGCTCTCGCTTGTCTTTGCGTTTGCGGGCGTGCTTGGCATCACAACGGCTTTTGCCGAATCCGAAAAAACTGACATTTCTATTAATAACGTCGGCTTTGATGCGAATTGGGTTGCGCTTTACATTAATACGACTACTGCGAATACGGCTACCGTAACTTCAAACAATGCGTACGCAATGGGTAAAGTACACGTTTACGACAACAAAGGCACAGAGAAGTCTCTTAACGGAATATACACGTTGGGTCAGTCGCTTTACGTGTTCGTATCCAACGGTGCGGGTGGCAACATGGCGCAAAGCGGATTCGTAAAAGGCTACAAACTCGTGATAGACGAAGGCTGCGGCGTTCTCGCAAACGAACAGCTCCCTGCTGCCACTTACTGGTACGACGGATCCGCCTGGACGACGACCGAACCCGTTGAGGAACCCGTTGAAAAAGATCCGTTGGTGATAAATAGCATAAATTACGCGGATCCTTGGTACGGCGCTTCTATTATGGTAAGCTTTGGCGATAGTACGCCTGAAAAAGCAAATTGGGCACAGATTGAAACCGATAAAATCGTTTTAAAAGACGGCGAAGGCAACGTTGTAAACGTAACTGCGGAAACACAGCAAAAATACGTTTTGGTAAACAGAAACGGCGTAGCTCCTTCCACCGGATGGACGATAACCTTCCTTAAAGGTTTCGAAATTATATATAAAACTCCCGTAGACGGCATCACGTCGACAGGAGAGAAGATTGCCGAAGATATAACTTATATATATCAAGAGGGAGCTCCTTGGGTAGTTTACGATCCCAACGCCGTAAAACAAGAAGTTCAACTCACAATCATCAAGCAAGGCACGATAGACGACGTAAACTATTCGATGGATTGGGGCAAGGGAACCTCGTCCGGAACGGTAGTTCAGATCAACTTCGATACTGAAAATTGGGACGGAGAGTTAGGTTTGTACGCGGACATTTCGTCTTACAATAAGAATTACGTTCGTCTGGTGGACGCGTACGGTACTTCGCTCGAATTAAGCGATATTACACACACAACCGGCGGATATTTCGTCGTGAGAGCCGCTACTCCGTTATACGCAGGCGGCACTATAACCTTGTTAAAAGGATTCAGCATTGAGGTAGGCAATACCGTTGCCACGCTGGCAAACGACGCAACTTATCTTTGCCGCGGAGAAATGGGGCACTCCATGCCCGTGTTCAACAATAGCATGGTTCCCACGTCTATAACCATCACGAATACGGCGGCAGATAAAGACTTGCCCGTAGGCGCAGAATTGCAGATTACGTACGCATTACCCGAAGGCACGTACGGAACGCCCGCGTTTACCGTCTCCGACGAAACGCTCGCATCAGTAAGTAAAGAAGGTAAAGTTACCGCTCTTGCCGAGGGTAAGGTAACCGTTACCGCAACTATAGGTGAAATTTCCGCTACGTATGAAATAAACGTTATGCCCGCTGTTGAAATAGAAGGCGTCGAACTCGTAAACGGATACACTTATTACGTGATAAAAGGCGAAGAAGCTCAACTTCCCGCACTCACGGCGCACGTTGTTTTTGAAAACGGATCTTTTGGTACCGAATTTGAACTCGTAGACGGCGAAAACGCAACTTTGCCTGAAGTTGATACTTCAGAAGAAGGCACGCAGACTCTCGAAATCGAAATTCAGTACAAGGGTAAAACTTATACCGTAGAATACGTAGTAGAAGTTTATACTCCTTACGACCTCGATATTAAAGAAGTTGCTATCGTCGATTGGTTTGCATTTGCACTTTTCGTCGAATATCCGAATTCTTCTGTGAGCGGAGCTAACGTTACTGCAACAAGTACTTTGCACGACGTAGTAAACCACATCACGTACACCCGCAAGAACGGCGAAGTCCTCAACAAGCCCGGTTTCTATATGCTTAAAGGCGGTAACCTTGCTCTGTTCTACTTCTCAGGTCTCAGCGAAGAACCGCAAAACAGCGAAAAATATAAAGAGTACTATCTCGAAGGCGACGTTCTCACTCTCGAAGCAGGCCTCTCTATCTGGCGCTGGACAGGTAAAACAAAAGCTACCTCAACCGACAATTCCGCTATAGAGGAAGGTACGGGTATGTATATTATAGAGGCAGTTTTGAAAGAAACCGTTCAGTATCGCTACGACGGCAACGTTTGGGGCGTGTACGTTGAATACGAAGACCTCGCTGTCGCTTCCGCAGAAATAGAGATCAACATAGATCAAACGGTCGACGCCGGCGTTTCCAGAGTTCCCGCAAATGCTACGAGCGGAACAGTGGTTTACGAATCGTCCGATCCGAGCGTGGCAACCGTTTCCGCCCGCGGTATTGTAACCGGTATAAGCGAAGGTACCGCTACTATCACGGCTACGATCAGCGGCGGCCCCGCAGGAGAAAAGACGGTTTCCGTACAAGTTACCGTAACCGATTCTATCATTGGCATCGAGTTTGAAGAAAAGCAACTTTCCTTCAAGGTAGGCGACAATTTTGACGCTACTACTTTAAATGCATGGCTCGTATACGCTTCCGGCAGAAAGAGTGAAAAACTCGACCTTTCCGAAGCTACGATCACCGGGCTTGATTTGACCGCTGCAAACAACGATATTATGGTCGTTTCGGTAACGGTTGACGGTCAGGTATATTCCGGCTCTATCGCTGTCAGCGTAGAAGAAGACAGCGGCTGTTTTGGCGGAATGACTGCGGCAAGCGCTGCTTTGGCTTTCGCGGCACTCGGAATAGCTGCTCTCTTAAAAAGGAAAAGTAAATAAAAACATTAAGATTTTCGGAGTAATATGTTAAAGATTATGGAAGTGCTGGTGGATTTTAAAAAGAATCCCATCGGCATAGATAATGAACGTCCGCTTTTTGGCTGGAAGTTCGCGCAGGCAGATGATGCTTTGCAATATTCTTACAGGATAGAGGTCGCCGGCAGTGAGGAGCTGCTGGCGGCTAATTCCGCCGACTTGTGGGATAGCGGGGAAATCGTTTCGTCAAGACAATTTGGCATAGAATACGTCGGAAAGCCGCTCTGTTCCGGGCAAATTGCTTACGTGCGGGTAACCGTAAAAGACGGCAAAGGTGAATTATCCGTTTCGGATATCGCGCATTTTGAAATGGGCTTATTGCACGACGAGGACTGGAAAGGACAGTGGGTGTCGATGCCCGTAAATTTTCAGGGCGGTGCGGTTTCTTTCAGAAAAGAATTACAATTCCACACGGATAAAGAAGTAGACAGAGTACGAATATATTTATGCGCGCTCGGATATCACGAGCTGTATTTCAACGGCAAAAAAGTCGTTGACGCCGTTCTCCATCCGCCGGTTACCGAATATTCCAAGACCGTAACTTACTGCGTGTACGACGTTACGTCTCTTTGGAGTGAGAGGAACGTTCTCGGCGTGTTGGTGGGGCACGGTTGGTTAGGCGACAGAAAGATGCTTGCACAGATAAACGTCTATTATAAAGACGGAACCGTGTGCGAAGACCACTCTCAAAATTGCTGGGGGTGGTGGATGAGCGGGTCGCCCATCGTTTCAGACAGCATTTAC
>CAJOMS010000114.1 GCA_905235795.1 uncultured Clostridia bacterium
GAGGAGCAGGCTGTAAGCCCTTGCTCTTTTGCGAAACAAAAGAGCAAGGCATACTTGCCTTGTCTCAAAAGGGCTCCCGAAAAGTTTTGCAATGCAAAAGTTTTTGGGATAAAGGAGGAGCCGACGTAAAAGCAAAGAGGTTACCTAAAGTAACCTCTTGCATAAATCGTCGTGCATAAAAAAAGGGCTCCCGTGGAGATTTTCAAAGAAAATATCCGCGGGATAAAGGAGGAGCAGGCTGTAAGCCCTTGCTCTTTTGCGAAACAAAAGAGCAAGGCATACTTGCCTTGCTCCGACGTGGTGGAGTAGGGCGGAGTTGAACCGCCGTCTTACCTGTTTCAAACCAGCTTTCTACATACATATTTCTTCTTTAATCCCTTGCGCAAAGTTTCGAAGAACAAACCCTTTGCGCCGTGAGTTACTCAATACGTTCCGCTCGCCGCAACCAAAACGAAACGAAGCGTTCCCCGTCTGAAAATGATGCCCGATAACGTGCCGACGGGTAACCCGTACCGAACAGGCGCTTAATTAAGCAGCCAATGCGAAATTATTATTATTTCCAGCATTTAATTTTTTTTGCACGTTTTTACGAAGCCGTGCGCTTCGGTATGCTTACGTAGCCATCCACAAGCAATCGAAACCGTAACTACCCCGAATTTCAAAATTATGTGTTAATGTGCGAAATACGGCACTTTTAATAGTTGCCGCGCATCTGTCTTTCCGCAGTGCGCGCGATGTCGCGCTCTTTAAGCGTTTCCTTTTTGTCGTAAGTGTGCTTGCCCTTGCAAACGCCTAATTCCATTTTGATAAGCGCCCTGTCGAAATACAGACGAACGGGTATCAACGCATACCCCTTTTGCTGTTCCAAACTTTTAATTTTCAAAATCTCGCGTTTGTGCAAAAGCAGTTTTCGGTCGCGCTTTGCGTCTTTGCTGTTAAAAGCCCCCACTTTATCGTAAACGGCGATGTGCATATTTTTAACGAACACCTCTCCGTCGCGAATGTAGCAAAAGCTGTCCTTCAAATTTACGCTCCCGTTGCGCACGGACTTGACCTCCGCCCCCTCCAGACAAATGCCTGCCTCGTAGGTATCCTCAATAAAATATTCGTGGCGTACTTGCCTGTTTTCAGCGATAGTCTTCATAAATTAATTATACCATATCCCCCGTAAAACGCAACTTTTCAGAGCTTATTTATAAAAATAAATTCCACTTTTTTTTCTGCCATGCTTACGCCGGCAACCATAACGTTAACCTCCTCGCCGAGTCTGAACGATAATCTACCGGACGAAAGCGAGTAACTTTTTTTATCGAAAACGTACCGCGCACGGGGAAGCGTTTCTATCTTAATCAGCCCTTCTACCGTGTTTTTCAGCTCCACGAATACCCCGAACGCCGTTACGCCGCTGACTATGCCGCTGAACTCCTCGCCGATATGTTTTTTCATATAATAAGCCTTGAACAGATCGTCGGCGTCTCGCTCCGCCTCGTCGGCGCGGCGCTCACATTCGGACGTACTTTGCGCTATATCGTAAATATTTTCGGAATATTTATCCACCCATTCGCCGATGCGCCCGTTTATTACGTGCTTTAAAGCGCGATGCACAACGAGATCGGGATACCTGCGTATTGGCGAAGTAAAGTGGCAATAGCAGTCGCCCGCCAAGCCGAAGTGCCCTAAATTTTCGGGATAATACTTCGCCTTGCTCATTGTTCTTAGCATAACTCTGTTTACGAGCGGATACACGTTAGTGCCCTCTACGCGGTCGAGCAATTTTGCGAAATCTTTGGGATATATCCCCTTGTTGCTCCATTTTACCGAAATGCCTAAATGTTTGAGATAATCCGCGAAATCGGCGACTTTTTCGGCAGAAGGCGCCTCGTGGACGCGGTACAGAAAGGGCAATTCGGCGTATCTTACGAATTCGGCTACAGTTTCGTTCGCCAAAATCATAAATTCCTCTATCATTCTGTGCGATAACGTGCGATTTAGGGGAGTAATTGAAATTTCACCGCTTGCGTCAACGAAAATATCAGCCTCTTTTACGTCGAGGTCCACACTCCCGCGGGCAGCTCGTTTTGATATCAAAATCTCGGTGAGAGCCTTCATCCTTTCGACCAGCGGCAAAATATCCGCATATCTCGTGCGGGTAGCTTCGTCGCCGTTTATAATGGAATCGACGGCGGTGTACGTCATTCTGTGGCAAGAACGAATAACGCTTTCGCAAATTTTATAATCTACCACGTTCCCTTCGCCGTCAACTTCCATAACGCACGAAAGCGTAAACTTATCTTCACCCTCGTTTAAAGAGCAAAGCCCGTTGCTGAGCGCGCGCGGCAACATGGGAATGACCGCGTCGGGCAAGTAAACGCTCGTGCCGCGGCGGAGCGCCTCTCTGTCGATCGAGCTGTCCTCTGGAACGTAATAAGATACGTCCGCAATGTGCACTCCGAGCAAAAAGTGCCCGTTTCCAAGGGTTTTCAGGGATATAGCGTCGTCGAGATCGCGCGCGCTTTCACCGTCTATGGTTATTATCTGCTCGTGGCGAAAGTCCGCGCGGTCGCCTTCGTTCAAAGCGCCGTACGTAAGCCCCTCGGCGTAATCAATCACGTCTTGCGGAAAGTTCTCCGGTATTCCGTGAGATACGAGTATAGCCCGCTCTTCCGCGTTCGGCTCGTACTGTTTACCTAAAATTCGATCTATTTCCCCTTCGGGATTTCTCCCCGACGGAAAGCGCAACAGTTTTACGCTGACTTTATCGCCCGTAACGGCACCGTGCGCATTTCTGTAAGGAATAAAAACGTCCATCAAAAAGCCGCGGTCGTCGGGTATAACGAAGCCGTAATTTTGTTCCGCTTGATATACTCCCACCAAACTTTCTCGCCGCTTGACGATTCTGACCACTTCAGCCTCGTCGTTGCCGTCTCCACAGGCGCTTTTAGGCTTTACGAACACTATCTCGCCGCCGATCGCACCGTTAAGCGCACGCGGTGGGATGAAAAAGTCCGAAAGTTCCCTGTTCTCAGGCACTAAAAAGGCATAACCTCGCTCATGACAGCGCAATTCGCCCTTAATTAAACCGGCTTTTTTAAAGGGAATATACCTGCCGCCATCGCAAAACAGCACGCAATCTCTTTCAAGTTGCGTAATAGCTGCGCGCGCGGCGTCCTTTTCGCTGCCCTTTTTTAAGCCTAAAGCGGAAAAAATCTGCTTTATGGTCTTTCCTTCGTCCCCTATAAGTTGTCTGATCTCCGAATAATATTCCATAAAATAAAAAATAATGGGGTTTCGACCAAGAAACCCCATAAGTAAAAATTTCGATTAGATTACTTTAAAAGACCGATGATAAAATACAGCACGCAAAGCACACCTATTACGATGATGCTTACGACCGTAAGTCTTTTCAACTTGCTTTCGATAGTTTTGTTTTTATTTTTACCGTAAAACGTTTCGCTTGAGCCGGATAAGGCGCTTATTCCGTCCGAATTCGACTGTTGCATCATAACGACGATGATGACGAATATCGACGCAACAACTATAAGAGCTAAGCAAATTATACTTAAAGTTACGTATAACGTATTTGACATTTCCAAAATGTTTGCTATATTTTCCATATCTATCTCCGTAAACTTTCGTTTAAATTTTTATGCCTAATGATTATAACATAATTGAAAAAATTACACAAGCATTTTTTCGTACTTTTTTACAATTTTATGTTTTTGGCGAAAATTTAACAAATTACGCCTTTTCTATAAGGCACTTGCCCGTCATTTCCGTGGGGATATCCTCTCCCATTAATGTCAAAAGCGTGGGGGCAATATCCGCCAAAATGCCGTTTTTCAGCTTTGCGTTTTTAAATTCCGGCTGTTCGCTGACGAGAATGAGCGGAACGGGATTCGTCGTGTGTGCGGTAAACGGCGTGCCGTCCTCCGCAATCATGCGGATTCTTTGTCACCGGAAACTACGGAATCGTATTCTTTTACATAATACGTTACGGCGTTGGTTTCTTTCTTCTTGGTCTCATCTTCTTTGCCCTCTTCGCCGTCTCCGTCCTTCTTGCCGTCGTCCGTTTTCTTGTCGGAGTCGTCCTTATCATAG
>CAJOMS010000115.1 GCA_905235795.1 uncultured Clostridia bacterium
CGCCTCTATAATATGCTCCCCGGACGGTTACGTTTGGGGTGACGAAGAATATCAATCGCAAAGAGATAACGCTAAAGTGCTTGAAAAGCCCATGGCGATTTACGAAGTGCATCTCGGCTCCTGGAAAAAGGCTTACCGCGACGCGTTCGATAAGGACGGCTTTTTAAACTACCGCCAACTCGGAGACGAGCTTGCCGAATACGTCGGATATATGGGCTACACGCACGTGGAACTTATGGGTATATGCGAATATCCGTTCGACCCTTCCTGGGGATATCAGGTTACGGGCTATTTTGCTCCGACGAGCCGTTACGGCACGCCCGACGATTTTCGCTATTTGGTAGATCGTCTGCACCAAAACGGCATAGGGGTAATTTTGGACTGGGTGCCCGCGCACTTCCCGAAAGATGAATTTGCGCTTGCCCGCTTTGACGGAACGCCCCTTTACGAGTGCGCCGACCCGTTGCGCGCCGAATACCCCGAATGGGGGACTTTTGCGTTTGACCACGGCAAATCTGAAGTCCGCTCTTTTTTAATATCGAGCGCGTTTTACTGGATTGACGAATTTCACGTAGACGCGCTGCGCGTAGACGCAGTTGCCGCCATGATATACTTAAATTACAGCCGCTCCGAGTGGCGACCTAATAAGTTCGGCGGGTATTTGAATTTGGAAAGTATGGACTTCCTGCGACAACTCAATTACGAAGTGTGCGGCAAAACGAGCGGATATCTGATTGCCGAAGACTCCTCTGCCGAGTGGGGAATAACCGAGGACGTGAAAAACGGCGGCCTCGGCTTTACCTTTAAATGGAACATGGGGTGGATGAACGACGTTCTGCGCTATATATCCAAGGACCCCGTCTACCGCAAATGGCACCACGGCGAACTTACGCATACCGCAGACTACGCTTTTACCGAAAACTTCGTGCTGGTACTCTCCCACGACGAAGTGGTGTACGGCAAGCATTCTTTGGGTGAGAAAGCTCCCGGAAAGATCGAGGACCGCTTCGGCGGATTAAAAACGCTGTACACCTTTCAGATGACTCACCCGGGCAAGAAATTGCTGTTTATGGGGCAGGATTTCGCGCAGGACAGGGAGTGGAACGTAAACGAGAGCATAGATTGGCACCTTGCCGACGAGTTTGGGCACAGGGACGTAATGTTGACGTTAAAAAGGCTTTTGGAAATTTATAAGCGGTACCCGGCGCTCTATTCCGATTCTAAAAACGCCGCCACGTTTGAATGGGTAAACCGCAACGACAGTTGGGCAAACACCATAAGCTATATACGCCGTAACCCTTGGAACTTCGACGAGGCGCTTTTGGTCGTTTGCAATTTTTCGCCGGCTACGCACGCGGATTATTGTATCGGCGTGCCCGTTGCGGGCGAATATAAGCGAGTTTTCAGCACGTACGATACGCTGCCGGGTGGCGGCGGGCCCGACGAGGTGGGCGGCGAACCGACTATAAATTCCTGCGAGGGAGAGTGCGACGGGCGGCCTTACCGCTTGAAATACACCCTGCGGCCGTTCGAGGCTGTAATAATAGCTTTCCCCGATAAAAAGTAAACTAATAAAGAAACTAATTATAAACGTTATAAACGACAGTATAAATATGGCAAGTATTGATTCAAACAACTTTGCCGACTTTACGTCGGCATTTTTCAGCGATGAAACGGAAAACTATCTATATCCGCAAGAGCCGGAGGCCGGGCAGAAGGTACGCGTAAGTCTGCGCGCGCCAAAACTGAACGAGCTTAGCGTTTATTTGGTTGCGGACGCTTTTCCCGAACCGATTCCCATGCAAAGCAGCGAAAACGGCAAGTATTTTTTACTATTCGAATACGAGTTTTCGTGCCCGAACGCCCCCGTTTCCTACTACTTTCTTATTAAGTATAACGGGGAGAGCTACGTCTATCAAAAGACCGGTATTAAGCGTTTTGCGGGCGAGGCGATAAGTTCCCGCTTGAATTTCCGCATCATACCCGGCTTCCACACCCCGAAATGGGCAAAGGGCGCGGTGCAGTATCAGATTTTCCCCGATAGGTTCAGAAACGGAAATGTGTCTAACGACGTTACGGATAGCGAATATTCTTACAATAAAGAGCACGTAAGGCGTATTGCCGACTGGTATCGCCCGCCCGAAACCGACGATTACCGTTGCTTTTACGGCGGCGATATAGCCGGAATTATTGAAAAACTCGATTATATACAGGGGCTCGGAATAGAGGCAATTTACCTTAATCCCATTTTTTTGGCACCTTCCAGCCATAAATACGACACGCAGGACTACGATCATATAGATCCGCATTTGGGCGTTATCGAGGAGGATACGGACCATAATTTTAAGGATTGGGAACAGCACAACGGTTACGCCAGAAAATACATTACGCGCACCCTGTCCGAGAAAAACCTTACGGCGTCCGACGCGATTTTCGCCGAGCTCTGCAAAGAGATACACGGGCGAGGCATGAAAATTATTCTCGACGGCGTTTTCAATCATTGCGGATCCTTCCACCGTTGGATGGATCGCGAGGGAATTTACCGCGATAAACCCGGATTTAAAAGCGGCGCGTTTCAAGACGGCGACAGCCCCTATCACGATTATTTTAATTATACCGACAGCAATCCCGGCTACGAGGCTTGGTGGGGCGTGGAAACGTTGCCTAAACTTTGTTACGAACAGTCCGAAGCTTTGTGCGAGGCAATTTTTTCCGTTGCGCAAAAGTGGCTAAAACCGCCTTATTGCATAGACGGCTGGCGTTTGGACGTAGCCGCCGATATTGCCCACAGCGAGGAGTTTAACCACGCTTTCTGGCGAGAATTTCGCTCGAGGGTGAAATCCGTGAATCCCAACGCCGTAATTATTGCGGAACACTACGGCGATCCCTCGCCTTGGCTTGCGGGAGACCAGTGGGATACCGTCATGAATTACGACGCATTTATGGAGCCGGTAACCTATTTCCTTACAGGCATGGAAAAGCACAGCGATGCGATGCGTGACGATCTGTATCAGAACGGCGAAAAATTTTTTGAGAATATGCAAAAAAAAATGGCGCGCTTTACTTGCAGCTCTCTGCAATGCGCCATGAACGAACTCTCAAATCACGACCATTCCCGCTTTCTTACCCGCACTAACCGCAGGGTGGGCAGGCTCAACACTTTGGGCACTCTTGCCGCCGGCGAAGGGATAGACAAGTCGGTTTTCAGAGAGGCGGTCGTAATGGAAATGACTCTGCCGGGTTCCCCCACCGTTTATTATGCGGATGAAGCCGGTCAGGTGGGCTGGACGGATCCCGACAACCGCCGCACTTATCCGTGGGGCAGGGAAGATACGGAACTGATCGAGCTGCACCGCGATATAATTTCTTTAAGAAGCAAACGTTCGGTACTGCGCACGGGATCGTTTACCCCCTTGGGCGGCGGGGACGGCTGGATAGCTTACGCCCGCTTTAACGGCGAAGATTACGTTGTAACCGTAGTGAACAACGGGAATAAAACGCGCATGATTCCCCTTCGTTTGCGCGACGTGGGAGCGGAGGACGGCGAAACGCCGCTTATAGCCTTCCGCACGGACGAGAACGGACACACGGCGGAAAATTCGGCGGCGGGCACGGTAACCGATGGCGAATTAAAGGTAGAAGTCGGCCGCCATACGGCGCTCGTGTTGGTCAAAAACAGATAAATTAATCCGATAGGCGAGAAGCGTTGAATTCTCGCTTTTTTTATTGCTCTTTACGCCCGTAAAGCTCAAAAAGGAGTAAGCCAATTTAGCGGCAGGAAAATTATTTTTTACTTCATGAACGTAAAGTTGCTTTTTAAAATCTTAAAAAGATTTATTAATTGCTATTATTTTTTATTTTTTTTCTCACAGCCGTCGTAATCCTGCAACTTTTTTTGAATCGAGATATTAAATTGCTTGAAAAATGTTAAAAAACGAGATATTAAATTGCTTGAAAAATGTTAAAAAACGAGATATTAAATGTAGGTTTGTCAAACATATGAGACAAATTTTACAAGAAAAAATTAGTGAAGTAATCCCAATTCAAGATAATCTTTTACGTATTGTTTAGGAG
>CAJOMS010000116.1 GCA_905235795.1 uncultured Clostridia bacterium
GTTTTTCCTTCCTCATTGCTTGATTCATTCTTTTCGGCGGAAACGGTGATATATCCTTTTTCCACGTTGACGGAAATATCTTTCTTATCAAATCCGGGCATCTCGATCTCGAATTTATATTCTTTATCCGTTTCCCTGATATCCGTCTTCATGCCGCCGAGCCTTTCTCCTGCAAACATCGGGCGGAAAAATCCGTCAAAAGCCTCGTCAAAAAGGCTGAGTCCGTAATTGTTATCGTTATTTCTCGTTAAATAATTTCTCATGATTTTTATCTCCTTTTAACAAACTTGTTGAATAATTGCTAGCAGTTATCTTTATTAATTGTTAGCACTCTATCCCTTCAACTGCTAACATTATAACACCTATAAAATATTTGTCAAGTATTTTTTTTCAAATTTTAAAAATTTTTTTTAATTTATTTTTGACCTATGAATTCCACTTTTATATCCATTTTCAAATGGCGATAGAGGTTATCTTTGAACTTACCGTAGTAATCGTAATTATATCTGTAAAGATCCTTAATGAGATCGAATATATCGGCGTTTAATTCCTTTGCCTTATTGAAGAGGTCGTTAGCCGTTTGGGAAAAATCTTTTTCTGCTTTTCTCAAAACTTCTTCGGGGGTAACGCCCTGATCTCCCAGCGCTATTGAGGGGATAGAGGTATCGTGATCTTCCACAACGACGTGCACTTTTTCCGTAAAGGTTACCGTCGGCGTTTCGTTAACGACTTTAAGCGTTCTATTATACTTGTTGCCGAGAATATTCAGCAAAAAGTCCACCTTTTCGCCCTGTATTTCCACTTCGTCCACGGGATAGTAGCTCTTTTCCGCAGATTTTTTCAGCATATTGAAAACGAAAGTTTCCATCTCTTCCATACTTCCGATAAGATTGCCTTTTTTGAATATAAGGGTGGTAGTTGCGTCAAAACTCTTGGCGTTTTTATCCTGTTGTTCCTGCTCCGATCCGCTCCCCGAATCTTGTTTGCTTGCCTGAGGCTTTACCGAGTTATCCTCTTTGTCGTCTTTTGGGGAGATCATCTTGATAAGCGGTAAAAAGGAAACGCCGCACTCCGAATAATATCCTTTGGTAAAAGTATTTACGTCCACGTAAGTAACGTTTACGGCGGAGCTGTGTTCTTCCAGAAGCACCTTTTGCAGGGCGAACGACGATATTTTATCCAAGGGCGAAGCTACTTCGAGCAGTTCGTTAGCCTTTCCGTCCGCCGCCGCCATTATGGCGGAATAGGTGATCTTCAAACTTTTGGCGCAGTAATCCAAAGCGTCGTTTATATTGGAAGAAAACATACTTTCCCCTATGATGATGAGGTTACAGAAGGAAAGTTTAAGGTACCACCCCGTTTCGTTGGCTATTTTATTAAGCGCCCCTGCGATGGTTTTTCCTGTGCCGGATATGATCGCCTTGGTATTCTCGGTAGTTTCGGTACTTGCCTGAGGCACGGATACCTGAACGGTCGCCAAGTATTCATCGTCCTCTCTATCTATACCGAGGGCAACCACGATTGCGGTTTTTTCCACACTGATTATGCCGAAATCGTTTGAGAAAAAGAATACGAAAATAAGGCACAGTAACAATAAAAATATCCTGGATTTTAAAAACTTCATACTTTCTCCTCGGCGCCTTTTCGGGGTAACGGGCAAACGTTGTTTTTTATCCGTGCCAGTAAGCAGATCCCCACGGGCAAAACGCCTGACGCCAAAGGATCCAGCGTGCCCATATGCCCGCACTTAACGTTCAGCTTACGCTTGACTTTACCCACCGCGTAGGTAGAGCCGCAGCCGCTATCTTTATAAATATTTACGAAACCTATCACAGATAGTTACCTACCGTAAACACGAGTTTGTCGACAACGTCCTCGAAAAAGCCGTTAAGCATACAGCCGCTTGCCAAAACGTGCCCGCCGCCGCCGAAAGTGCCGGCAATTTCGTTTACGTTTACGCTCTTTGAGCGGAAACTTATCTTGAAACTGCCGTTTTGCGTTTCCATTACGCTTACGGCTACCTCCACGCCCTCCACGCTGAGCGGAAAGTCGATGAACCCTTCCGTCATATCCTGCGTGGCGCCCGTCTGCTCGAAATCGGCGCGGCGAATGAAAATCATTGCCAACTTGCCGTCGTGATAAAACTTCATACCCGCAATTACTTTAGCGTAAAGCCTTGCGCGCTCCACGCTCTGCGCCTTGAACATGCGGTAGTTGATGGCGTTAAGGTCCGCGCCCGCACCCACCAATTCGGCAGCCGCGTTTAGCGTTGACGGCGTTACGTTTTTATGCGCGAAACAGCCCGTATCCGTAACTATGCCCAAAAGGACGCACTCCGCGATTTCCGGCGTGAGCTTTACGCCCAGCGCCTTTATAAGCTCGAACACGTTTTCGCAACAAGACGCCCTGTTTATAACGCAATTGTGGTGCGCGTACTTGGTGTTTGAGACGTGGTGATCTATATTGTAGTTGTTTTTGTTGGAAAAAAACGTGCCCGCAAGGGTGGAGAACATCTGCTCGGTACTGCAATCGACCGCCAGATGCGCGTCGAAAGTTTCCTGCGGGGGGGTAGAAGAAAATTCCGCGGCGAGCGGAAAATCTTTATATTTATCGGGCACGGGCGACGCGCAAACCGTCACCGCGCGCACGCCTAAGGACGTAAACGCCGCCTTCAACGCCATTGCGCCGCCGAGGGTGTCTCCGTCCGGCCGCACGTGCGAAAATATCAGCACCGACCGCGCCTGTTTTAAATGTTCTGCAAAATTACTTATCGTCATCTTCCGTACCGTCTTCCGTACCGTAAGTCAGTCCGCTTAAAATTTTATCCATCTTTTCGCCGTACGCCGCCGAATTATCCGGCAAGAAGTGCAATTCCGGCACCATTCTTATGTGCATCATCACGCCGAGTTCCTTTCTTACGAACCCGGCGGAGGCGCAGATAGCCTCAAAGGTTTTGCGTTTGCTCTCGTCGGTGCCCGAAAAGACGCTTACGTAAACCTTTGCGTGTTTAAGGTCGTTGGCTACCTCTACTTCCGAAATGCTGAACATCTCGCAAATATCCGCGTCCTTTACGCGCGTAGTCAAAATCTCGTATATATTTTTGCGGAACTCTCCTGCGAGCCGCTGTTCTCTTACTCTTTTCATATTGACCTCTCAATCAAGGCGAACGAGAGAGAAACTTTACGCTCGGTCCTTCGCCTCTTCGGTGACGTAACACTCTATAAAGTCACCAATGTTTATATCGTTGAAATTCTCTATTGAAATGCCGCATTCGAAGCCCTGATTGACCTCTTTGACGTCGTCTTTAAACCTCTTTAACTGCAACACGTTGCCTTCGCAAATCATTACGTCGTTGCGGTAAATCCTGAGTTTCCCGCCGTTTCTCACGATCTTGCCGTCGGTTACGTAACAGCCTGCAACGGTGCCCACGCCCGAAATATTGAAGGTGTTGCGAACTTCCGCCTTGCCCATGTAAACGTCTTGGAACTTAGGCGCAAGCATGCCCTTCATAGCGAGCTGAACGTCCTCTATCGCCTCGTAAATTATCTTGTACAGCTTAACGTCGATATGCTGGCGTTCGGCTATAGCCTTGGCGTTGGAGTCCGGACGGACGTTAAAACCTATTATTATAGAGTTGGAGGAGTCCGCGAGCATAACGTCGGTTTCGCTGATGGCGCCCACTGCGGCGTGTATGACGTTTACCTTTACATCGTCGTTGGAAAGTTTGGTAAGCGATTGTTTTACCGCCTCTACCGAGCCCTGCACGTCCGCCTTGACGATAAGGTTGAGCGCAAGTTGCTTGCCTTCTTCTATCTTGTTGAACAAATCGTCGAGCGACACGCGCGAAGTCTGGCGAATCATATCCTCGCGCTCTTTGTTCTTTCTTTCCTGAGCGACGAGTTTGGTCAGTTTTTCCTGTTCTACCGCGTAGATATTGTCGCCAGCGTTAGGCACTTCTTCGAGGCCTAAAATGGATACCGCCATAGACGGTCCTGCCGATTTAACGTTGCGGCCCTTGTCGTCTATCATTGCGCGCACGCGCCCTACACGTTATCGCCTGTGTGCAGGGTTCCGTTTTGTATCAGAACGGTGGCTACGGGGCCTTTGCCCTTGTCGAGCTTAGCCTCTATGATGGTGCCCTTTGCCATCCTGTCCGGATTGGCTTTGAGGTCGCGCATATCGGCTACGAGCTGTATCGTTTCGAGAAGTTCGGGTATGCCTTCGCCCGTCTTAGCCGAAACGGGTGCGAGGATGACGTCGCCGCCCCAATCTTCCACGAGGATGTCGTGTTCGGTAAGCTGCTGACGTATCCTATCTATGTTTGCGGTGGGTTTATCTATCTTGTTTGCGGCAACTATTATAGAAACGTTTGCCGCTTTTGCGTGGTTTATTGCCTCGATTGTCTGCGGCATGATGCCGTCGTCGGCGGCAATTACGATAACGGCTATATCCGTTACCTGTGCGCCCCTCGCCCTCATTGCCGTGAACGCCGCGTGCCCCGGGGTATCTATAAAGGTTATCTGATTTCCGTTTACGTTTACCGTGTACGCGCCTATGTGCTGGGTTATTCCGCCTGCCTCGCCCGCCGTTACGTTGGTGGAACGAATCTTATCCAAAAGCGAGGTTTTGCCGTGGTCGACGTGCCCCATAACGGTAACTACCGGCGGCCTCTTTACGAGTTTGCTCTCGTCCTCCTCGACTTGATCGGCTATTGCGGAAAGCACGTCCTCGGCGGTCTTTTCGAGTTTAAGCTCGAGTTCCACGCCTATATCCGCGGCTATATACGCGGCGGTATCATAATCTATTGTGTCGTTTATGGTCTTGATTATACCTTCTTTAAAGAGCTTTTTGGTTATTTCCACCGCGGAAATACCTATCTTTTCGCTCAATACTTTTATGGGTATCACTTCGGAAGTGATAACGGCTTTTTCTATCTTTACCGTCTGAACGGTCTGCTCGCTCTTTTGCTTTTTGGTGCGCAGTTTCCTGTAACCGGTCTTGTTCTCGTCGAAATCCTCCACCGATATCTGCGTTTTTATTAGCGCGCGCTTATTTACTACCTTTTTCTCCTCAAAGTTCTTTTCTACCTTCTTTTTGGAGGAGAAGTTTTTGTTGTCCTTTTGCGCGAGTTTTCCTTCAAGACTTTCGATATAGGCGATGACTTCGTCGGCGGATTTGCCGTCAAGCAACATTTGCACTTCTTCGTGGTGGATGGTTTCCTTTTCCAACAGCACTTTTGCCATATTGTGCAAAATTTGTTCCTTTTCCTTCAAGATGTCCGTTGCGCGTTTGTGGCACTCTTCGATGATTTTGTGCACTTCCACGTCAATGATCTTGGACATTTCTTCCGAGTAGCCTTTTTCCGTTTGGTAGGACTTGCCGACAAAAATTTCGCCTTCGCTGCCGTAGTAAACGGGACCGACAACGTCACTCATACCCCACTCGGTAACCATGCGCCTGGCCTGTTCGGTCAGTTGTTTAATGTCGCCGCGCGCGCCCCAGGTGATGTTTTGGATCACAAGTTCTTCGGCAACGCGACCGCCAAGCGACATGGTGATGTCGTCCAAAATTTGTTGTTTGGTTTCGTACGAGTTGTCGTTTTC
>CAJOMS010000117.1 GCA_905235795.1 uncultured Clostridia bacterium
TTATAGTCAGAGGGCATGTTGTAATTCCAGTTAGTTACCTTTGAAACGGCTTTCCACTGCGCCTTAGTGCCATTGAAGTTTATACTCGTTAAACTGCTACAGCTAAAGAATGCCATATAACCTATAGAAGTAACCGAAGATGGCAAAACTATACTCGTTAAACTGATACAGCCAAAGAATGCATCACGACCGATAGAAGTAAACCCTTCGGGAATGATAACTTTTGTAGCTCCTCTGAAATAATAAATATCATAACTTTGTCCGTTATACGTAAGCGGTAACGTTACAGTAGTTTTATCTCCGTAATAAGCCCTTAAACGATATTTATTGTTATCTGTATCAAACACAAAACCGTCTAAGGTTTCAGACCAGCCGTCTTTATAGGTTGCATTTCCGTTTTTATTTACGATTATACCGGCATAACGCGCAAGATAACCATTATCTTTACTTTCGAAAGTAAGATTTATATCGCTATGATTGATTACTTTATATAAACCGTAACAGTTAACGAATGCATAGGAACCGATAGAAGTAACCGAAGATGGCAAAACTATACTCGTTAAACTGCTACAGTATTCGAATGCATAGGAACCGATAGAAGAAACCGAGGAAGGAATATTAAACGACATATCATTTTTACCTATTGCATACTGAATTAACGTCTTTCCGTCATAGCTATATAAATTTCCGTCTATTGATTTATAGTTTGTATTTCCTTTTTCAACTTTTATACTCGTTAAACTGCTACAATCTTTGAATGGACCATCACCGATAGAAGTAACCGAAGATGGCAAAACTATACTCTTTAAACTATTACAGCCATCGAAAGCTCTATTACCGATAGAAGTAACCGAAGATGGCAAAACTATATTAGTTAAACTGCTACAGCCAGAGAATGCATCATCACCGATAGAAGTAAGTTTACTTCCTTCTTCAAAAGTTACACTCGTTAAACTGCTACAATTATAGAATGCATAAGAACCGATAGAAGTAACCGAAGATGGCAAAACTATACTCGTTAAACTCCTACAACCTTGGAATGTCTGCCCACCGATAGAAGTAACCGAAGATGGCAAAACTATACTCGTTAAATTGCTACAGAAAACGAATGCAAAATTATCGATAGAAGTAACCGAAGATGGCAAAACTATACTCGTTAAACTGATACAGCTCCAGAATGCAGCATAACCGATAGAAGTAACCGAAGATGGCAAAACTATACTCGTTAAACTGCTACAGCTACGGAATGCATAATAACAGATGGAAGTAACGGGCTTACCTTCATGTTTGGAAGGAATTACAACTTCAGCCGGCATATTTTTTGCGTTCTTAGCCTTGATCTCATAAGAATCGGTGTCGCTTAAATAATTAAACGTAAAGTATTCGTCGGAAGTGGGTTGTTTTTCTCCGCAACGGGTACAAACGCCGTTTTTATATTTATGCCCGAGCGCGGGGATAGCTTCGGTATAGGTATCGTCTCCCGCCGTGCAGGTGAAGGTCTTTACACCATCTTCCGTGCAGGTTGCGGGAGTGGTTACCACTCCGTCGTCATATTCGTGCGATGTGCCGGATTCTGACGATTTACCGGTTTTACACGCCGTGAACGAAGCAATACCGAAAACAAGAATTACTGCCGGCATTATGAAAAGTAACGATTTTCTCTGTTTTTTCATAAAAATATCTCCTATTTAATAATTCTTTTACATTTTACCAAAATATAACAATATCTGTCAATTGATTTTAATCAAGCCGCCGAAGGGCGTTGCAAAACGGCTTTTCGGATAAAAAACCGCGTTAAAAACCGTGTTAAAAACCGCGACCGCGGAGAATTTGGGTAATTCTCCGCGGGCGCTCGCCTGTTTATTTTGTTTTATTGATTATTTTTTAAGCAACTTGTTTGTCGTTTTTGGTTTTCGGTTTCTTCGCTTTAATTTATTTTTAGGTTACGGGGTTAAAATCCTGCCGTTTTGCGGTTTTCTTTAATAGCGCGGGCCGGTGTGGGAATTTTTACGGCATAGCGGGAATATATATATTATTTGTAAACGGGGGGAGAAGTTTTCGACATAATAGTTTAGATTTCGCCCATAGGTTTATAAATTCGCCATTTAAAACGGAGTATAATTTTGAAGAAAAAGTTGATAACGTTTATCGTAAACAAGCGCGTTACGGCGTTTGCATTGCTTTTCGTAGCGCTGTGCGGCATGTGTTTTGCCGCAGGAAAAACGGGCGCGTACGCCGTGTATTACAACGCCGCGCCGAGGAAACTTCCCATCTATTCGGTAGAGAGAAACGACAAAAAAATAGCCATTTCCTTCGACTGCGCCTGGGGTGCCGAAAAAACTCAGGGGCTTATCGACTGCATGGCGGAATATAACGTTAAATGCACCTTTTTCATGACGGAGTTCTGGGCGGAAAAATACCCCGATTTCGTCTTGAAAATTCACGAGGCGGGGCATGAAATAGGCACCCACAGCGCCACTCATTCGTATATGAGCAAACTTTCGGAAGAAAAAATTACGGAGGAGCTTAAAACGTCGTCCGCCGCGATAGAGCGCGTTACCGGCGAAAAGGTCACGCTCTTCCGCCCGCCGTACGGCGACTATAACGACAGGCTGATCTCCACGTGCGAAAAACTTGGCTACTTTTCCGTGCAATGGAGCGTGGACAGCCTCGATTGGAAGGAGATTTCCGCGTCCGATATCTCCGCGCGCATAATAAGCAAGGTGAGCGCGGGCGCCATAATTTTGTGCCATAACAACGCTAAAAACACGCTGGACGCCCTGCCGCATATCTTTGCCGACTTGCAGGGCAGGGGGTACGAATTCGTGCCCGTGGGCGAACTTATTTACAAACAGGATTTCAAGATAGACGCCGCCGGCAGACAGCGTCCGTCAAATAATTAATAAACCGGAGGACAAAATGGATTACTACAACGAAAAGAATAACAGAGTATATCTGTGCGGCGATATCGTTACGCCCGCCGTGTACTCGCACGAGGTGTACGGAGAGGGCTTTTACGAATTTAACGTAAGCGTAAACAGGCTTTCGGGGCAGGCGGATATTTTACCCGTTACCGTCAGCGAAAGGCTCGTGGAGGACGGAGGACTGGACGTCGGCTCCAAAATCATTGCGATAGGGCAATTCAGAAGCTACAACAAGATTGTCGACGGCAAAAGCAAGCTGATGCTCACGGTTTTCGTGAGGGAACTTTTAAGCGAACCGCTCGCCGTCAGCCCGAACAGCGTGGTGCTTTCGGGCTACGTTTGCAAGCCGCCCATTTACAGAACCACCCCGTTTAACCGCGAAATAGCCGACTTATTGATTGCGGTTAACAGGGCGTACAACAAGTCGGACTACATCCCCGCCATCGCTTGGGGCAGAAACGCGCGGTTTGTAAAGAACCTTGCCGTAGGCGAAAAAATAGTGGTGTGCGGCAGAATTCAAAGCCGCGAATATCAAAAGCGCGTCAGCGAAAACGAGGTGCGCACCATGATCGCGTATGAGGTTTCGGTCTCCAAACTCGCCGCGTACGAAAACGTTTTGAACTTCGACGCCGACGCCGAATTTTACGGCACAAAGCCCGCCGGCAGCGCCGAGTACGAGATTTTTTAAGCGAAAACAAATTTTTTTATTCAGTGCCCATCGCGATAACGCGCGAAAAAGGGCACTTTTTTTTGCGAAGGAAAAAATTTTTTATAAAGCGTTGACGGATTTACAAAAAACGGTTATAATCAATTTAGAGCGCCGATAGAAATTTAATTAAAACGGCGGTCGCAATCTATTAAAACGCGGGGCGTTTACCCCAAGGAGGTACGTTATGGAACTTTTAGAAGCCGTTAAACAAAGACATTCCGTGCGAGCTTACACCGACGAGCCGCTTTCCGCCGAAATTAAGGCGCAACTGCAGGCGGAAGTGGATAAGTGCAACGCGCTCGGCAATTACCATATTCAGCTCGTAACCGACGAGCCGAACGCCTTTACGGGCTTTTTGGCGCACTACGGCAAGTTTGAAAACGTTAAAAACTACATAGCTCTGGTCGGAAATTCAAGCGACGACCTCGACGAAAAACTCGGTTTTTTGGGCGAAAGGCTGGTCATCTACGCGCAGACTTTGGGGCTTAATACCTGCTGGGTGTACCTGACTTACAATAAAAAGAAGGCGAATATCTCCGTGCTCGAGGGGGAGGAGGTCGTGTGCGTCATCGCGCTGGGCTACGGCAAAACGAGCGGTATTTCGCACAAAAACAAGCCCGTTTCAAAACTCAGCGACCTTTCGGAAGGCGATCCCGATTGGTACAAAAACGGCGTTGAGTGCGCCCTTTGCGCCCCCACGGCGATAAACGAGCAAAAATTCTTTATCAAACGCAGCGGCAACGAGGTGAGCATAACAGCAACCGGCGGCGGAAGGCTCGGAAATATTGATTTGGGCATCGTCAAGTACGATTTCTCCGTCGGCGCGGGCGACAACTTCGTCTGGGCAAAATAATAAACGCCGAAACGTACTTGTTACGTACATTTTTCGTATATAAAATGTGCATATTTTGTACATAAATAAGCGGTGAAAAAAGTGCGAAATTGCGCGATAACGCGTGAAATAGGGCACTTATTTAATAAGGATTACATTTAAACCATCAAGCGGCGCTTGCCGCAAACGGGAAAATATGAACGTTTTACTCGTAGAGGACGAAATTTCAATATCCAACGCGGTCAAGAAGATGCTCGAGATAAAGGGCTACTCGGTAACTGCGGTGTACGACGGGCTATCCGCGGTAAAGAGCGCGGAGGCGGGGCAGTTCGACGCGATAATTCTCGACGTGATGCTGCCGGTAATGGACGGTTTCGAGGTGTTGCGCACGATTCGCAAGGACCGCGTGGGCACGCCCGTTTTGATGCTTACCGCCCGAACAACCCTAAACGACAAGGTTACGGGGCTGGACCACGGCGCCGACGATTATATGACGAAACCCTTCGATATGGACGAGATGATCGCCCGCGTGGGCGCGCTGACTCGGCGCAGGGGCAATCTTTTCGTCAACGACGTAACATTTGCCGACGTAACGCTCGATTTGACCGCAAAAGAGCTTGCGTGCAACGGCGAAAAAATAGGGCTTAGCGCAAAGGAATTTGAAATTTTAAAGCTGCTTATGCAAAACCCGTCGGGCATTACTTCGCCGGATAAACTCATTTCCGCCGTGTGGGGAACGGATTCCGAGGCGACGTACAACAACGTTGAAGTTTACGTTACTTTTATAAGGAAAAAGCTGAAATTCCTCAATTCCCGCGTAACCGTAAAGAAAATTCAAAAAACCGGTTACTTTTTGGAGGCGACAGAGGAATGATAGACAAGTTCAGAAAGAGATTTATATTGACTACCATGCTCCTCGTCGGGGCGGTGCTGGCGGTAGCGTTTGCGTTTTGGGGCTTGCAGTCTTACGGGCGCCTGCGCGGCGACCTTCAAAGCCGCATGCGCCTCGTTCTGGAACCGTGGGACGCCGATTTC
>CAJOMS010000118.1 GCA_905235795.1 uncultured Clostridia bacterium
TATGTATCTCATCAATAAAAAGTATAACCGAGCCGTCGGCAATAACCGCATTAATGGCCTCTTTCAGCCGTTCTTCGAAATCTCCGCGATATCGCGTCCCCGCAATCAGCCCCGTAAGGTCAAGAGAAAATACTGTTTTGTCTTTGAGATTTTCAGGCACTTTACCGTCTGCAATTGCCTGCGCAAAGCCCTCTACCACGGCGCTTTTACCCACGCCAGGCTCCCCTATGATGATGGGGCTGTTTTTTGTTCGGCGGCAAAGAATCTGCGCCATGCGCTCTATCTCTTTATCCCTGCCTATCACGGGATCGTATTTGCCCTGTCTGGCGCGTTCCGTCATATCTACGCCGTAAGCCGAAAGCGCGCTAAGAGAAGTTTTCCTTTGCCACGACGATTTTCTTGAGTACGCGTCACGCATGTGCATATCAGCATCTTCGGCGTCGTCATCGTCGAAAAGAAAATCAGAGCCGTCCGTGGCGATGCGCTCTTTAGGAAAGACCACTTGCTTTGTCCTGCTTGTTAAGCCCTCTATATCGATGCCCATACTGCGCAAATATTTTAAGGCGTAACAGTCGGTTTCGGTCAAAATAGAATACAAAACGTGCTCGGTAGCTATAAAATCGCACCCTGCACGCCGCGCTATATCTGCCGTTTTGTCCAAAATTTTTTTACAGGAATCCGTAAGTCCCTCTATCGGACAATTTACGTCGATATTTCGCATAACCATTTCGCCGTAAATTTCGGGATCCACGTTTTCCTCAATCAAAATTTCGTGCGCACGACAAGACGGGATAGCCAGCAACCCGTACAAAAGCTGCTCGCTGCCGACGTATTTTGCGCCCCTCTTATCCGAAAGCTTGTAGGCCTCACGTATTGCATTTATAATATTTTTAGTGTATTTGTTGCTCATATAATCTCCGAAAGATCATTTGCCGAATTTTTAACTTAAAGTGCTCCTCTTAACGTTTCGGAAACGAGTTTTGCCCTATGAATATCTCTGTCTCTTGAAGTAAAAACGCCTTCGTGATAGCTGATTATTGCCGGCCGCATATTGATAAAAAGCCTGTAAAGCAAATTTGGTTTAAGATTGTAAAAACCGTAATAAGCGCCGAGCGCAAGTTTAACCCAAAGGCTCGCAAATTCGCCGTAATCAAGCAGTTTGCAATTTGCAAGAACGCCGTAAGCGCGCATACATTCGTCTTCGGTTCGCAACGGATCGAAATCGAAAATTTTATGTCTCTCGTCAAGTTCCAGATCGCAAATTTTACACGCCGCGTAAGAAACGGTTTTTAAAATTTCGTTTTCGGTGAAGCCGAAGGTCACCTCGTTGCTTATCTGGTACATATAGCCCTCGCCGCGGCTGCCCTCGCCGAACACTCCGCGCACGGTAAAGCCCTTTTGCTTCATTTCCGCAATGACTTCGTTCATCTTTCCCGTGGCGTGCAGCGCGGGCAAAAACAGCATTACGGATGCGCGCATACCCGTACCCACGTTTGACATACAGGTAGTTATATACCCAAAATCTTTATCCCTCGCAAAATTCATTCTATCGGATAAAATTTTATCCTTTACGGCAATTATTTCATACGCCTTAAACAAATTCAGCCCCTCGGTAAAGCATTGTTCTCGCAGATGATCTTCTTCGTTGACCATACAGGAAAAAGTTTCGTCTTTATTAATTATCAGGGCGCCGTTCACCCTGTTTTCCGCAAGAAGGGGACTGATAAAGTATTTTTCGCGCAGATACCCTGCCTGCAAGTCGGGTAAATCGTTCATATACACAACGCTGAACGTATCGAGCGGCTTTAAAGTGCGGTAGACTTTCTCTACAATCTCGCCGTTAAGTCTGTTTGCCTGCGGACCGAAAAACGGGTAATCAGCCAAATTTCTGGCGAGTCTCACTCTTGAAGACACGGCGCAAAACCCGTATTGTTCGGCATTTAAATAATCAGCCAACGTCTACCCCCAAAGCTAAAAGTTTCAATTTTATATCTTTAAGCCTTCTCGCATTTTTTGCGCAATTTGCGGGAGAGCTTAAATTTTCTGCCATTAAATGCTCGTATTCGCCCGCCAAAATCATAACGTCTTTTTCTTTTTGTATTTCTCTCGAACGGCTGATAGCTCTGTTTTGAAACGCGTCGATGACCGGCACGAGTTCGTTTTTAAAATTTTTAAAACAGTCGGCGCAGCCTATATACCCTGTCCTTCGAATTTCGTCAAGCGAGGTGCCGCACCCGGGACAGCGCAAATTTATATCGAAAAAGCTCTTTTTTTTAGGCGCTGGCTCTTGCCTGCCGAGCAACAGATTGTAACAATCGTGGCAAAGCTCAACCTGATATTCTTTGCCGTCCTTTATATATCTATACGCTATCGCGCCCTCATTGTTACAACGTTTGCAGACCATATCCGCCGCCTTGAACTTTTTTATATATTATAACACAATTTCGAACAATTTGTAAATAGCTTTTATCAATAAAAATAAGGCATTTTAACTCCTGTTGCGCTGCGCGAGGCGCATTTTTTAACCTGTTTAATCAAAAAGAAAGTTCGTTTATTCCGAGAGCTTCGTTGCGGCGGCGCGAGACCGTACTATTCAAAACGTTTATAAATATTTCGCAAGTAAGTGAAATCTTGGCACGTATCAAATGTCCGCCGACGACTTTACCGTCCTTGCCCGTGCAAGTAACGTGAAGATGAGAATAAGGCTTTCCGTCGACGAACGTCAAATTGCCGACGAGCGCGTTTATTTCGTGATTTCCGCTAAATGTAAATTCTTCGTAAGCCTTCTTTTCAACGTCGAATACGCCTACGACGAAATCGTCTGTGGCACCTATGCCCGTAACGCTTGCCGCGGTTATGTTTTCCTTCTTAGCGACGGATAATATCTCCTCTGCTATATCTTCACCTTTATCGAGTCTTAAAACTACGGTATTTCCGCACACGTTATATTCCATATTTAAACCTCTTTTTTTTATTAATTTTACCATTAAAAAACAGCGACTGTCAAGCCAAAACCGCCGTTTTATTGCAATATTTAAGCCGCTGAATCTATACGATTCAGCGGCCCGATCGTTAATTTTAAATTATCTCGCTTTTTTTACTTAGCATTCTTTTGATTTATAGCGGCCTGTGCTATTTATCTTTTGCCCTTAGCGAAAAATTGCCCGTTTAACATTACGCTGTTATCACGATACTAACAACTGTTTTTTATTGTATATTTTTTTGAAAAAAAAGTCAACTATTTTCTCCTAAATACACATATAAACCATATTTTTATCCGACGTAGCGGTTGTATTCAATTTTAATTTTTTTAAGTTTTTCCCCTTATCATTCTTTTGTTATATAAACACCCTTACCGTTAAATCTTGCCATTGATTTGGTCTAAGCATACCGTCTTTTTCCTTTCGGTAAGACCTTGCTTGTTTATAATCAATCGTAAATTCCCACACTTGCTTTTTCATATCGTTAGGCACGTCAATTAAGTCAAAATTCATATACCAATTAAAGCAAGTTTCCGTTACGGGAACAATGGTATGAACGAACTGCTTAATCACTTCTCTATCAATATAATGATCGGTAAAATCCATCTTTGATAATAGAAAATCTTCCACCTTTTTAGCAGGCTCTTCTTCGCCGTCTTCGTTTGGAACCATTCCCGCATCAAGAATACGCCTTTTGTTTATAAGTTCGATTTTCTCTTGCTCGATTTCCTTTTTAAGTTCTAAGTAAGATTCTTTCGGGATTTCGTCTTCCAAGCGCATACGAGTTAAGCGTTTTAGTTTTTCGTCCAATTTTGCTATCTCTTTATCAACCGTTGCCTTGATTTCCGCTGCTTTT
>CAJOMS010000119.1 GCA_905235795.1 uncultured Clostridia bacterium
GAAAGACGACGAGGAAACTTGCCCCACGGAATAACCGTAATCGGAAAATTTAATACCGGCGACAAAGCTGTTAGACCAATTTGTAAGGTCTTTTATTGCCTCTTTGGGAATAAAAACGACGCCGAATTTTATGTTGGAAACGTCGCTTGCGGTATACTCACCCGAGGCACTCGCCATAATAACGTTAGTTATTGTTTGGCCATTGCCAATCGGGAATGTAAACCTTAAACCCTTTGAGCCGAGAAGTTTTATATCGACGATGGCATCACCGGAAAGTTCAAACTCACCGGTTTTGTTTATCTTGGTAAGATCTTCCGTAGGCGTTTTAGCATTCCAAGACTCGGTATATTCTAACTCTATCTTGGTTGCGGAATCGTTGGGTGTAACGCCGGTACTGATTTTCGCGCAAGCAACTCCAAAGCTCAAAACAAAAAGGCCCGAGAGCAATGCCAACAAAATTTTTTTCATATAGTCTCCTCCATGACCGCTTTAAAGCAAGTCATTAAAAACATATTTTTCAAAATTCTTTTATGTGTTTCGACAAAATTCTACATTTATTTTTATAAAGTAAAACCACGAAGGAACGTACTCCCCCCGTAAAAAAACACATAAAACAATTTTCTTTTTGCATTTGTATTATATCATAGTGCGTGCGCGCTTGTCAAATATTTTTATATGTTTGTTAACAAAAAGTTAACAAATTGTTTTTGCTATGCTCGCAGGGCTCCGATTTTACAATTTACTGAAATTAACAAATCGTAGCAAACAAGTTCGATTTAGCGCAAAAAACCGCGCTAAATTTAACGCGGTTTAATAAAAAGAATATTTTATACTTTTACAACAAGATGCAGAGAACTCCGCCTTTTCCTTCGTTTACGATTCTCGTTACGGTTTTGCGCATCTTACCTTGAGCGGTTTTGGGCATAGCGTCGAGCTTGCCGGCAATGCTTTCTCTGACCAAAAGCGAAAGAGGTTTGCCGAACATATTGGTATCCCAAATTCCGTTCGGATTGTTTTCGAATTCGGAAAGGAGGTAGTTAACAAGTTCTTCGCCCTGCTGTTCGGAGGCGACCACGGGGCTGACTTCAGCCTCTACGTCCACCTTCATAATATGCAAACTGGGTGCTTGCGCCTTAAGTTTTACGCCGTATCTGCCGCCTTGTTTTACGACTTCAGGCTCGTTCAACGTCATCTCGTCGGCGGACGGAGTAACGACGCCGTAACCCGTTTCCTCCGCGTCGATAAGCGCCTGTTTGAGCTTTGCGTAAGTCGCCTTTGCCTCTTTAAGTCCGCAAACGTAATTCATCAGCTGATATTCGTTTTGAACTTCCTCGCCGCACTCATCGCTGAGAACTTTATAAAAAAGCTCCGGCTTGGCGGAAATGGTATAGAGCAATTTACCTGTGGCTGGCATCGCCTCAATTTCGGACGGCACGTTGACCGAACCGCTGTTTTCAAAGATGTTTTCCAGAGCGGTATAATCTCGCATTTTTGCTACTTTTTGCGCGTTTTCGGCCACTTCTTGCAAAATGTCGGCAATTATGGGATTGCCTGCGGGAAGGGCTTGCATCCATTTTGGCAACGCGATATCCACACATTTTACGGGGAACTCGTAAAGCACCGCCTCTATTATTGAGTTGACGTCTTCTTCCGACATATCGGCAACGTTAACGGGCAGCGTGGGCACGCCGTATTTTTCCGACATGTTTGCCGCGAGCTTTAAAGTTTCCTTTGAGGCGGGCGAAGTGGTGTTTAAAACTATGGCAAACGGTTTGTTTAACGCCTTTAACTCCTTTGCCACCCTCTCCTCTGCCTTGACGTAATTCGGGCGAGGTATTTCGCCGATGGAGCCGTCGGTCGTGATGAGTACGCCTATTGTGGAGTGCTCTTTTATAACCTTTTCCGTACCCGTTGCGGCGGCTTGTTCAAACGGCATAAGGTCGTTTGACCACGGCGTTTTTACCATACGAGCGACTCCGTCCTCCTCGTGGCCGACAGCCCCGTCCACCAAGTACCCCACGCAGTCTATCAGCCTTACTTTTGCCGAAATTTTACCGAATTGAACGTTCACCGCGTTCGCGGGCACGAATTTGGGTTCGGTAGTCATGATCGTCTTGCCGACTGCCGATTGAGGCAATTCGTCTGTGGCAATCTGTTTTTTATTCTTGCCGTTTATGTTTGGAATGACGAGTTTTTCCATAAATTTTGAAACGAAAGTGGATTTACCCGTCCTAACGGGGCCGACTACACCTATGTAAATTTCCCCGCCCGTACGTTCGACAATATCCTTATAAATATCATAGTTTTGCATGAAAAATCCTCCCACAACTCACTGTTCACAGTAAGTATATGAGAGGATTGAAAACGATATGCATAAATTATTTGTTTTTTTCGGATTTGCCTTCGCTCTCGGCAGCCTTTTTAGCCGCGCGGTCTTCGCGCAATTTTTCCTTGTACTTCTTTATCATGGCGGACCACGTCGTTTGATGTTCGTCGCCGGTTATCAACCTGTGTATGTTCATTCTGTGCGCTACCCACGTCAACGTGCATATACCGAGCACGAAAAAAGTTGCAAATAGCAATACTACCGTCATCTGCGCCGAAGGCTGAACGTATCCAACGTCGTTATTATAAAGATAAGTTACGTAAAAATACACTTCCGCAGCTATTGCCGGAGGAGTTACCGCTATAAGCGAGCCCATCGATCCCATACTCGTTATGAGGATAAAAGCGAGACCGCACAGCGCGCTGATTATGCCGACCGACGGGTAAGCGACTACGAAAACGCCTATCGTGGTAGATATCCCCTTGCCGCCTTTAAACCTTAAAAATATCGGAAATATATGCCCTAATACCGCAAAAAAGCCGCACATATATTTGGTCATATCGGCAAGTATAAAATCCGTTCCCTTCAGATATACGTCCTTAAAGCACAGCCACCCGACAAGCGTGGGTATTATACCCTTAATCATGTCCAGAAACAAAATGAGAACTCCCGTTTTCAAACCGAAGTTTCGGCTCATATTCATCATTCCGGGATTGCCGCTGCCGACGTTTCGTATATCCTTCCCTTTCTTGCGAGAGATAAGTATGGAAAAGTTGAAACTTCCTATAAGGTAAGAACCGACTGCCATCAAAAGCAATATCCACCAAATTTCAGAAAAAGATTTCATTACTCCTCCTTTTCCCTCTTTCTTACGAAAAGCCTGATGGGCGTTCCTGAAAAATCAAACGCGTCGCGCAAGCTGTTTTCGAGAAATCTTTTATAAGAGAAGTGCATCAACTCCTCGTCGTTTACGAAAAATATAAACGTCGGCGGGCAGACGCCGTCCTGCACGGTATAGTATATTTTAAGGCGACGGCCGTTTTTTGAGGGAGGTTCCTGCGTCCTTATGCAATCGGATACGATATCGTTTAGAGTACCGGTCGTAACGCGGAAACGAGCATGCTCAAGCACCTCGTCTATAAGCCCGAAAATCTTTTCCGTTCTCTGTCCCGTCTTTGCGGAAATATACAGGGATTTGAAATAAGACATAAACGCGAGGTCCGCCTTAAGTTTATCGTTAAACTTGTTTATCGTATGGGTATCCTTTTCTATAAGGTCCCACTTGTTCATTATTATTAAAGTAGGTTTGCCTTGCTCGTGCGCATATCCGCAAATTTTAACGTCTTGTTCGGTAATGCCTTGTTCGGCGTCTATAACGCACAGAACGACGTCCGCTCGCCTTATAGAAGCAAACGCCCTGATAACGCTGTAATACTCAACGTCTTCCTCTACGCTGCGCTTTCTTCTTATGCCCGCGGTATCTATAAGGGTAT
>CAJOMS010000120.1 GCA_905235795.1 uncultured Clostridia bacterium
ATAAATCGCGTTATTCTATACGACGACAAGGTCATTATCCTCTACAATTCCAACGACAGAGAAGTAAAACGGCTTACTAAAAAGCAGTTAAAAGATGTCGAAAACGCCGAAAATTTGGAAGAAATAAAAGAGAACTCGTCTGAACCTAAAAAGTTCAAACGAGTTGCTCTTGGCGGAGTAAGAGGGATTTGAACCCTCGCTACGGTATAAGCCGTACTACACCCTTAGCAGGGGCGCCCCTTGAGCCACTTGGGTATTACTCCGGTTGAAAATATGCTATTCAGTTAATGCCTAAACGAAAATCCGTTTCAGCTATAATATAATAGCACATTTTTCAGGGTATGTCAAAAAAAATTGCGCCGTTTTTTTATTTTGTTTAAGGAAATTTTACAGCTTGCTCCTTAATGCCGTTAATTTAAAACTTAATCCTCGGGATAGCCGTCGGGGTTCATCATTTGCCACTTAAGCGCGGACGCGCACATATCATCCAAATTCTTTTCGGCCTTGAACCCTATCATCTGCTCGGCAAGAGAAGGATCGGCGTAGCAAGTAGCTATGTCGCCTGGGCGGCGCTCAACTATCTGATACGGCACTTCCTTTCCGCAAGCCTTTGAAAATGCGTTGATAACGTCGAGAACGGAATATCCATGGCCGGTGCCTAAATTTACTATGAACAGCCCCGGTTTGGTCCACAATTTTTCAAGCGCGAGAACGTGCCCGCGCGCAAGATCCGTAATATGAATATAATCGCGCACGCCGGTTCCGTCGGGCGTATCGTAATCGTTGCCGAAAACGCGCACGTATGGCAACTTGCCCACTATTACCTTAGTTATGTACGGGCAAAGGTTGTTTGGAATATCGTTGGGATCCTCGCCTATCAATCCGCTTTCATGCGCGCCTACGGGGTTGAAGTAACGAAGAATCGCTATGTTAAAGTCTTTGTCCGCATGCGCGAGATCCTTAAGAATATATTCAATAAACAATTTTGTGCTGCCGTAGGGGTTTGTGGTAGAAAGGGGGAAATCCTCCTTTATGGGCACCGTTTTTGGGCTGCCGTAAACGGTTGCGGAAGACGAGAAAACTATGTTTTTGCAGCCGTACTTACGCATTACGTCAAGAAGAACGAGCATTCCCGTTACGTTGTTGTAATAATATTCGACTGGTTTTGCAACGGATTCTCCCACCGCCTTTAAGCCTGCAAAATTGATGACCGCATCGACGGAGTTTTCTTCAAATATCTTTTCGAGAGCGGCTCTGTCGCATATATCCGCCTTGTAAAATTTAACCTTCTTTTGTGAAATCTGTTCAATTCTCCTCACTGCCTCTATCTTGCTGTTAGAAAGGTTATCAACGATAACCACTTCGTATCCGGCGGCAAGAAGTTCTACCGTGGTGTGGCTGCCTATGTATCCTGCGCCACCCGTTACCATTATTTTCATAATTACCTCCTAAAAATGCTTATTAACGTGCGAAAAAGACGCTTTTTTATTTTATCGCGTCGAATCCGACGGAGCTCATAAAGTTTTCAAAAGCCTGTCTTCCCTCGGCGGTGCGCTTAAACACAGCCGTACAATCCAGGATTTCGGCACATACTTTATTTATGTAATCCCTTACTTTTTGCGCCGCGACGTCGCGGTCTTTAACGTCGGGATTTTCCGCCTTTAATTTTGCTATCATATCTCTGTGAACGAACAGATCGCAATCGGGCGAGGACAGTTCTTCCTCGTTGTACGGGCGCTCGCCGCAAAGGATTTTTTCTATCTCGGCGGTCTGGCGTTTTAGCCTGCCGGGCAGAATAAACAGCCCCATCGCCTCTATCAGACCTATGCCCTCTTTCTTTATATTGAAATATTGCGGATGAGCGTGAAACACTCCGTCGGGATATTCTTCGGTGGTAATATTGTTGCGCAATATCATATCCATAGTATATTCACCGTCGCACATGTAAGCGATGGGCGAAAGAGTATTGTGAGGAACGCCGTCCGTTTGCGCGTATATGCCGACAGACTCGTCGGTATAATTCTGCCACGCCTCTATTATTTCCGCGGCAGCCGCGGCAAGCTCTGCGCGAGAACTGCATTGCAGACGAATTGCGCTGTTGTACCAATTTAAAATTCCGCCGTGTATGCCGGGATATTTATCGGAATGCAACGGCACGGCTACACCCGAACGGCGCATAGGCAAAATATGTTCGCCGCCCTGATAATGCTCGTGATTGAGTATCGAGCCGCCAACGATGGGCAACGCGGCGTTACTGCCTATGAAATAGTTGGGAAATACGTCTACGAAATCGAACAATTTATCGGGAGTGCCCGCATAAACGCGCATAGGCGTATGTTTTTTTGAAATAGCAATACAATGTTCGTTGTAATACGCGTAAGGCGAATATTGCACGAACCAGTCCTCGCCGCCCATCTTCAAAGAAACCGTGCGCAAATTGCTCCTTGCGGGATGAGTAAGCGAACCCATGTAGCCCTCGTTTTCCTTGCAAAGAGCACATTCGGGGTACTTTGCACCCGCCGCCGGTTTGGTAAGCAATTTTGCTATTTCCTTATTGTCCTTTTCGGGCTTGGAAAGATTGATGGTTATTTCGAGAACGTTGTCGCCGTCGGCATATTCCCACTTTAAATTCTTATCTATAGCGGTTTTTTGGATATAGTTGTTTTTTACGCAAATATCGTAAAAATAATCGCAAGCGGCCTTGATTCCGTCGCGCGAGGCAATATCGTAAAATTCCGCGTTGATAGCCGAAGGTATAGGCGTAAGCAATCCGAAAATATGCGCAGCGAACAGCCCCTCCTCACCTTCGGATACAAGCCCGTTTTCCTTTGCAAAATCAGCGATTTTATCAATAAGAATATCGGGTACGGTCAGGTTTTCGACGTAACTGAGATCCTCGTCGCCCTTATAAGGCGCGCCGACGCCGAACTCGCGTAAAAGCAAATTCCTCGTGTAAACTTCGTCGATATCTTTTAAATGTAAAAACTTTTTTGCGTACCGAATAAGTTCTTCGGCAAGCATTGCTCCGTCTGTCATATTCCCTCCAAATTCTTTTTCCTATCAATTATAATACATCCTATAAAATTTTTCAACTGTTTAAACAAATTTGTATTTTTGTTACCACATTTATGTTGTTTTGTGTAAACGTTGAATTTATACGCATACTTAATGATATGAAAAAAAACAATATAATCGTTCGCATGGCATCCGCATTTATCGCCGCGGCGTCGGGGTTGACGTTCGCGTTCGTGCCGCTACGGCAGACGGAATATAAGCTCACCGTTTACGCGGGCGAAAAGAAATACGTTTATTCTTACCCGGAAATAGATTTCAGTAAAGACGGTTTGTATCTTAAGGGAAAAGATGAAAAGATAGACGGGATATTAAAGGATACCGTAGTGCGGCCGAGCGACGCGGAGATAACTTTTACTCCGAACGGTTCGAAAAAATTCAGCGTAAAGCCGGAAAAAAACGGAAGACAAATAGACGCCGCGCAGTTGGCGCAAGATATCGATTCCGCCGTGAAAAAGGGCACTAATTCGGTAAAGGCAAAGTTTAAAACGCTCTGCGCCGACGTAACCGCAGCACAGCTTTACGCGGCGACAAACGTACGCGCCACGTTCACCACTAACTACGCTTCTTCGGGCGAAAACCGAAAATGCAACGTGGCGCTTGCCGCAGAATATATAAACGGAACGGTCGTTGACGACGGAGAGGTTTTCTCTTTTAACTCGACCGTCGGGGAACGAACGGAATCCAGAGGCTTTAAAGAAGCAAAAATCATATACGAAGGGAAGTTTACGGACGGGCTCG
>CAJOMS010000121.1 GCA_905235795.1 uncultured Clostridia bacterium
CTACGAGGAATATAAGAAAAACGGCTTTAAACTCGAGCATCTCGGCGACTATCCGCTTACGCTCGAAACCAAGCCCGAAGACTGATAACTAATTTTAAAAAGTCCCGTAAAACGCGTGTTTTACGGGACTTTTTTGATGAACAAAAAATTTTTAATACGCAATTACTTGCCGGTTGATTTGGCGTAACGGCTGTTTTCGTAGCTACGTATGCGCTCTTTTTGTAGACCAAGTTTAAGAATCGTTGCAGGGCAGAGGGGGATATTGACCTTTGTTCCGTTCATTGTTTTATAGGAAAAATTTTTTAAATCGTTTGTAATTTCTCGTGTGTCTATGTTATAATATTTAATAAAGAGGCAAGATTTTATGAGTTATATCAAGGAAAATTTTTTGTTAACGAACAAGACCTCGGAAAAGTTGTATTTCAATTACGCTAAGGATATGCCGATATTCGACTATCATTGCCATTTGCCCGAAAAACAGATACTTGAAAACAAGCCGTTTAACGACGTTTTTGAGATTTGGCTCGCGGGGGATCATTACAAGTGGCGTTTAATGCGCAATTACGGCGTGGACGAGGAATATATAACGGGCATCAAGAGCAATCATGAGAAGTTTATAACTTATTGCACAGTGCTCGGTACGGCGTTCGGCAACCCGTTATATCATTGGTCTCAGGTCGAGCTCAAGGAGTTTTTCAATTGCGAACTCGAAATAAACGGAGAAAATGCCGAGCAGATCTGGAATTGGTGCAACGACTATATAAAGTTAAACGAAATAACGCCGCAAAAACTCATCGAAAAGTCGAACGTAACATATATATTTACCACTAACGAAATATTCGACGACCTTTCCACGTTTACAAAAATAGCGCAAAAAGATTATAAATTTAAGGTAATACCTGCCTTTCGTGCAGATAAAATTATGAATATAGAGGCGGAAAAATACAACGATTTTGTCGATAAATTGGGCGACGTGAAAACCCTTTCCGACCTTGAAAACAGGATAGAAGACAGATTAAAAGAGTTTATACGCGTAGGGACCACCGCGGCGGATATAGCCTTGCAGTCGGTCTATCCCGTAAGAGACGAAAAAGATGCAGAAAAGGTCTTTGCAAAGCGCAGAGAGGGAGGCCACGTAACGCAAGAGGAAAGCGAGATTTTCAAGGGCTATCTCACTTATTTTCTGTTTAAACTCTACGCAAAGTACGATATTTCTACCGAACTTCACGTCGGCGCTATGAGAAACAACAACACCGAAATGCTCAACAAGTTAGGGCTTGACACCGGCTACGACAGCATAGCCGAGGACGACGGCATAAAAAATATGTCAAGGCTGTTCGATCGGCTTAACTGCGAAAATTCTTTGCCCAAAACGGTAATTTTCAATTTAAATCCAAAAATGAATGCGGAAATAATGACGCTTATAGGTTGTTTTCAGGACGGTTCCGCAAGGGGCAAAATGCAATACGGCCCCGCTTGGTGGTTTCTCGACAATAAGGTCGGTATGGAAAAGCACCTAGACGACTTGACCGCCACCGGACATATAGGCGCCTTCGTAGGAATGCTTACCGACAGCCGTTCGTTCCTGTCCTATCCGAGGCACCATTATTTCAGAAGGATATTGTGTAATTACTTCGGTACGCTTATGGAAAACGGCGAAATGACCGGCGACGAAAAGGTCGTGGGAGAAGTTATAAAAAACGTTTGTTATTACAATGCGATAAAATATTTTAAAATGGACGAGTAAAAGAAAATGGATAGACGTATTCCCGTAGTGGTGATAAAAGAATTGTCCGAAACGGACAGAATAATGTCCGCCCTGAAAAAGAGCGGGCTGACGAGCGCGGAAATAACTTTCCGCACGGCTTGCGCAAAAGAGGCGATAGCGTACGCGGTTAAAAATTACCCCGATATGGACGTCGGCGCGGGCACGGTTATAAATGCTGAACAATGCAAACAAGCGTTAGAAGCGGGAGCAAAATTCATAGTTTCGCCCGGGCTTTCGGCCGAAGTAGCTAAAATATGCAAGGAGAAAAATATTCCTTACTTTCCCGGTTGCGTAACGCCTACCGAGATAATGCAGGCGCTCGAACTCGGTATAACGGTAGTCAAATTCTTTCCCGCAAACGTTTACGGCGGACTTAAAGCGATGAAGGCGCTCTCCGGCCCTTTCCCGCAGGTAAAGTTTATTCCTACGGGCGGCGTCAACAGGGAAAATATGGACGAATTTCTCGCTTGGGATAAAATTTACGCCGTCGGTGGCAGTTTCTTCGTAGAGGAGGCACTTAAAAATGAGTAAAGTAGTAACGTTCGGCGAGCTGATGCTCAGACTCGCACCTGAAAATTATCTGAGATTCGTTCAGAGTGATAAGTACGAGGCGACGTTCGGCGGTGCCGAGGCGAACGTAGCCGTGTCGCTCGCAAATTACGGTGTAGACGTTGCGTTCGTAACCAAACTCCCCTCGCATGAAATAGGGCAGGCGGCAGTCAATTCTCTCCGTAAATTCGGCGTGGATACTTCAGAAATCGTCCGCGGCGGCGACAGAGTGGGCATATACTATTGCGAAAAGGGAGCAAGTCAACGCCCGAGCAAGGTCGTGTACGACAGGGCGTATTCGGCTATAAGTCAAGCAAAAATTTCAGATTTTAACTGGAATAAGATATTTAAAGGGGTAGAATGGTTTCACTTTACGGGAATTACTCCCGCCCTTTCCGATAACGTGGCAAAAATCTGCTTGAAGGCATGTCAAGAGGCAAAAAAGAGGGGAATAACCGTTTCCTGCGACCTCAATTTCAGAAAGAAACTTTGGAGCAAAGAAAAGGCAGGGGAAGTAATGGGCGAGCTTTGCAATTACGTTGACTATTGCATAGCCAACGAGGAGGATGCGAAAGACGTTTTCGGCATAGAGGCCGACAACACCGATATCTACGGCGGAAAGTTGGACCGCGAGGGATATATTTCCGTAGCGAAAAAACTTACAGAAAGGTTTAATTTCAAGGGAGTGGCGATAACCCTTCGCGAGAGCATTTCTGCCAGCGACAACAACTGGTCGGGTATGTTGTACACGAAAGGCGAGGCGTATTTCTCCAAGAAGTATTCTATGCACATCGTAGACAGAGTCGGCGGCGGCGACAGCTTCGGCGGCGGGCTGATTTACAGCCTTTTAAACGGCTACGATCCGCAGAGGACTATAGAGTTCGCGGTGGCTGCGTCGTGCCTTAAACACTCGATAGAGGGCGATTACAATATGGTGTCCGTAAAGGAAGTGGAAACGCTTGCGGGCGGCGACGCGTCCGGCAGAGTTCAAAGGTAATTTATAGAGCAGACGTAAATTGTGTGGACGACTTTACGTTAGTACGGCGAATAAAACGACCGTATCAAGTTATTGAATATAAATCAAATAGCAAGACAAATCAAAGCACCTGCGAATAGACATTCACAGGTGCTTAAAATTTAAGAGACTTTTTAAGCGGCAAAGCACTCAAAAGGCGCTCTCGCGGCGCGTTCGGATATAGAATGCTTTGGTTGGTTATTGGAGCTGCTAACCGGATTTGTAAGGAGCGTAGTGACGGAATACTCCGCTGCGCTCCGTGGCGTTCGGGCTACGCCCTCGGCTGAAAGCGTATTGCTCGCCTATGGCGCAATCGCGTCACCACGTCGGAACAGCGTTTTACGTCAGGCGGTGTTGCAAGGCAAACCGCCAAGACTTTTTAACGCGTTCCTCCTTTTTTCGAAAACATTTGCTTTGCAAATCTTTTCGAAAGTGATATGGAAATGTCA
>CAJOMS010000122.1 GCA_905235795.1 uncultured Clostridia bacterium
ATACAATTTTATTAAAACATAAACGCCAAAATTTTTCAATACTTTTGATTTTACATTTTTGTTACATCTCTGTAACAAAAATGTAAAGAAAAAAATTGCAAGAAATTTTTTACAAATTTTCCAAACGATGGTTCAACCAATAGACGTCCATTCTGAATCATGATACGTTGGGCATTAGCACGGTTAGAAACCGCGTTCCCGATCAATATCCCCACTAATAGAATCATAATAGAGAGCGTGGGGAAGATGTATTTAGAAAACTTATTCATAGTTCATATTATCCTGTATTGGCATAAAATCCACTTGTACGCCGGCACGTTTGAGAAGCTCCACCCCATCCATCAACCGGTATTGTTCTCCATAAACGACACGCTTGATGCCGCTTTGGATAATCAGTTTTGAACACTCCATGCACGGAGATGCGGTGACATATAGCGTTGCTCCGTCGGAGGAGTTGTTGGATCGCGCGACCTTGGTGAGCGCATTTGCCTCGGCGTGGAGTACATAAGGCTTGGATATATTATTTTCGTCCTCACAGATATTCTCAAAACCCGATGGAGTTCCGTTATAGCCATCGGAGATAATCATCTGGTTCTTGACAATGAGAGCCCCCACCTTACGTCGTACACAATAACTGTTTTCCGACCACGTAAAGGCGCTTGCGCTGTGCGGGGCGGACGTTATAGTCAATATTTCCGACCCCGTTACAGACTCGATCTTCGGGGTTTCGGCAAGGGCAAAGGCTTACGAATTCGGCGTGCCGATAGCCGTGTGCGCGTATCGTTACGCCGCGCTTATAGGCGACGGCGGAGAAACGGTGTTTACCTCTCCGCAAAAAATTTCAATTGCAAACGTGCGCGTCGGGCGGGATTATCATCTCATCACGCTGAGGCGCCGCGGAAAAAAATACAGAGGAGAAAAACGTTGAAGTTAAATATAGTTTTGGTAGAGCCCGAAATACCGCAAAACACGGGCAATATCGTAAGGACGTGCGCCGCGACGGGCAGCGTGTTGCACCTCGTTCGGCCGCTCGGCTTTGAGGTTACGGACAAGCACCTCAAACGCGCAGGCCTCGATTATTGGTATCTTACGGATATCAGATATTACGACGGCATCGACGAATTGTTGGAAAAATACTACACCGGCGATAATTTTTACTTTCTTTCAATAATTATATAAGGCTAAAAGGATATATTCCGAGGCGAAGTTCAAGGACGGAGATTTTATCGTGTTCGGCAGGGAAACGCGCGGCCTGCCCGAGCCCCTTCTTGAAAAATATTACGACCAAAGTTTGCGCATACCTATGATAGACGAGGCGAGGTCGCTAAACCTTGCAAACTCGGTGGCTCTCACCGTTTACGAGGCGTTAAGGCAGAACGGATTTGAGGGCTTAAAAACGGGCGGCGAGCTTACGGGGCGCGGCTATTGAGGTCGTGAAAGAAGTGAGGATTTTAGTAAAAACATAGCGATAACGTGCGAAAAAGGCTACTTATTATAAAAAACAGGAGGACTAAAAATGAGTGATTGTACGCATGACTGTTCTACGTGCGGCGAAAGTTGCGCCGAGAGGAACACTATTGAAAAAGAGGGGCTTAACAAGCTTTCTTCGGTAAAAAAATTAATTGCCGTAGTCAGTGGCAAGGGCGGGGTAGGTAAATCTCTGGTAACTTCCATGCTCGCCGTACTCGCCAACAGAAAAGGGCTTAGCACCGCAATTTTAGACGCGGATATAACGGGCCCGTCTATACCAAAGGTATTCGGGCTGAAACAAAAGGCGGAGGGCAGCGACGTGGGCATCTTCCCCGTAATGACCAAAACGGGCATAAAGGTCATGTCTTTGAACCTGCTTTTAGAGGACGACACTTCTCCCGTAGTATGGCGCGGTCCGGTAATAGCCGGCGCAGTAAAGCAGTTCTGGACGGACGTGGTATGGGACAAAGTCGATTATATGTTCGTGGATATGCCCCCGGGAACGGGCGACGTGCCGCTCACGGTCTTTCAATCCTTGCCGGTGGACGGCATAGTGGTGGTAACTTCCCCGCAGGAACTCGTTTCCATGATAGTTGAAAAAGCCCTGAAAATGGCGGAATTAATGAACGTGCCCGTGCTCGGCATAGTCGAAAATATGGCGTATTTTGAATGCGACTCTTGCGGAAAGCGCCATTATATTTACGGAAAGAGCGACGTAAACGCCGTAGCCGCGCAACACGGAATAAAAAACGTTGCGCAAATACCCATTCAGCCCGACCTCGCAAACCTCTGCGACCGCGGTCTGTTCGAATTGTTCGAGGGGGATTGGCTAAACGAGCTTTCCGACGCACTTGAAATTTAATGCGGCAAATTCGCGTTAAAATCACGGCTGAGACGGTTCAGGTTTTAACGTTGAGATTTAATTTTAATAATTAAAATTTGTTGACAATTACGACAAATAATATTATAATTTTTTAAGTATTTAAAAATGCCCGAAACGGGGCGAAATGAAAAATAAAACAAAAAGGAGAATTTATTATGAAATTCGAAAGCGCTTACAAGGGCGTCAGACTGCTGTTTTGGGCGGAAATTTTGGGGATCATCTCTCAATTTGCCATTTTAATAGCATCTTCAGCTATTACCGTCGGCGGTAATTACAGTTTGGTCGGAGCATTTCTCGTTGTTGCGATCATAGGCGTAGCGCTGTTTATCGCAGCGAGCATTATCGGGATTGTAGGTTATGCCAAGGCTTCAAAGGATGAGGAATTATTTATGTACGCGCTTATCTTTACCTTAGCAGGTATCGTAATCTCGTTGCTCAGCGGGTTATTCCAAAACGTAGCTGTTAAAAATTGGTTTACGGTATTACAAAACACTATGAGCACGCTTACTATCATCTTCTCGATCTACGGACTTATATCCCTTTCGCAAAAGATGAACGATCAGAAGAACGTCGAATTCGGTGCCAGAATACTTCGCTTTATCTTTGTTATATTGATTTTGGGATTGGTGCTCAATATCGTTTCCACTTTCTTCAAAGTAAACGTAATGATCGCGGGCATTTTGCTTATATGCGTAAGCGTCCTTTACATCATAGCGTACTTTATGTACATCGCTTACCTCAGAAAAGTAGAAAAAATGCTTAAATAATACTTACAGAATAAAAACACAGCGCACCATACTTCGTAAGTCAGTACGGTGCGCTTTTTCGTCTTTTAAATTAAGTTTTGAATTTTGTACTAAACGAGTTCTTCCCAAAGTCCCTTCAAGCCCTTGGTTTTGAAAACGTTTTGATAGTAAGAAAGTTCTTCCGTAATCAGCGAGTCAACAAGCTTTATGCCGAGCAGCTCGACGGGGGCTTTGTCGTCGGTAAGAATGAGGTCTCCGCCCTGATATTGCCCGTTTGCTTTAAGGCGGTACAGCGCGTTGTTAAGCGTCTTTTTCAAGCTCGAATCGAGAGGTTCGTCTTTTAAAGAGGTCTCGAAAACGTTTAAAAATTCGCCGTTGAACGACGCGTAAAGTTCGCGGTTGTCCTCTATGCGGGCGGTGTAAACGTAAGGATAAACGCTCGCTACGGTATCCGCAATGTAGGCGTTTATTGAGTCGTTTTCGTCAGAGTACATATTCATATTCAACACCAAAACGCCGTCGTCCTTCAAGTGTTCGCTCGTCAGCTTGAAAAATTCGACGGAGGACATCTGAAACGGAATCGTTATATCCTGATATGCGTCCACGAGAATCACGTCGTACTTTTTGTTTTTGCCCTCGCCGGAAAAGAGATAGGCTCGCCCGTCCGAAACGTAGGCGCTTACTTCTTCGGGAAGGTTAAAGTACGTGCGGGCGATATCAATTATCCTTCCGTCGATATCGACGCCCTCTACGTTTACGTCCCCGTAATATTTAAGGCATTGCGTGGCAAACGTGCCCGTAGCGAGGCCGAGAATAAGTACGTCGAAATCTTCCGGCGCCTTTTCGGTAACGCCCGCCATGAGGGGTGCGGCGAGGTCGTAATCGTAATAACTTCCCGTAAGGCTGCCGTCTAACATCTGCATGGATTGCACGCCGAACAGCACGTTGGTTGAAAAGTAGCGCGCGCGGTAACTGTCGTACACCTGCAGGTAATTATATATGGATTCGCCCTCGTAAACGAGATCGTTCTCCCAAAATGCAAACGAACCCGTAAAAAGCGAGCATACACCGCACGCGGCAACGAGTACGGACGCTATAACCGTCTTAACTATCTTTTTCCTCATCGCAAAGAAGTAGGTAGCCGCTATTATCATAAGGATCGCGGCAAAAATGAAAAACGTTATCGCCGTGCCGACCAAAGGTATGGTTACGAACGTGGGCGTAAACGTACCTATTATAGAACCTATCGTGTTAAGCGCGTTCAGCTCGCCGACGGTGGTGCCGCTCTTATCGGGGTCCGACATGGCGAATTTTACGACCGACGGCGTAACCGTGCCCAGCAGCATAAGCGGGAATATGAACAGCACGAGGCAGGATATCAAAGACGCCCATATCAAAAACCCTTGTTTGACGAACAGCGCGAGTAAAAGCGAAATGCCCGCAATTACGTATTTGCCGAGCACGGGTATAAGCGCTATCCACAAGGCGGCAATAAGTATGCGCCCGTAAACTTTGTCCGGATTGGGATCCTTATCTGCGGACCTGCCGCCCCAGATGTTGCCGAGTGCCATAGCTATCATAATGCAACCTATGATTATCGTCCACACTATCTGCGAGGACGAAAAATAGGGCGCCAAAAGCCTGCTGGCACCGAGTTCCACCGCCATTACCGACATGCCGGAAAAGAACTCCGTTGCGTACAAAAACCATTTTTTAGCTTTCATATTGTTTTCCTTTTTTATTATTT
>CAJOMS010000123.1 GCA_905235795.1 uncultured Clostridia bacterium
CTTATTACACTCGAACACATCCCTCTTCCTTCCGCCCGAAGACGATTCGGAGCTTACGCCTGAGATCATGGATATACTGAACAGCGATACCGAAACTTTGATTTCTGATATTATTTCATTCTATAAAAACAGTTCCGAAGGAGATCCGATCGTTCCAGAAAAGCTGTTGAAATCAAGCCCGTATAACCGAGAAATTATGGAATTACTGAAAAACATAAGCGGAGTTTGATTCAAATGGAGTAAAATGACCACTTGCTCTATACATATTAATTATATAGGAATTCGATATAAAATCGGTATAAAAAAGATATAAAAGTTGTTTGAAAAATGAAAAATCGTCGCATAACACTAAAGTTAATTGACGATTTTTTGCTATTAATATGGCATAAAACGAAAGATATTTGACGAAAATCAACGTTTTTAACGTTATTTTCAATAAAAAGGATAACTAAACGACCGATTTTCATCGGTCGTTTTTTCGTTAAATGGATAAGTCGGCATTCGCCGACGGCGTTCGCAGACTTCGTCTGCTCGGCTAAATAAACCCCTCCTCGCAAACAAGCGTGCCGTCCATATCGAACACGGCTATCCTGTCTTGCGTCGGGATATAATCCGCCGACTTTTCGTCGGTAACGGTCGCAACGTATGTCGTCAGACAGGTCAACGCCTCGCAGTCGTTCCGGTACTCGAATTGAAAACTCTTCTCTCCGTTGTTATTATTGTTGCAGGAGATCAAACTCACCGAGATAGCAAACAATAATAAGAGGATCGCCGTTTTTTTGACAAGCTTCATTTTATTTCTCTTTTTTTATTTGCGATTATTTAATCAATAAACCTTATCATGCCTCGCAGAGATCAACCTCTGTCACGAGGCATTAAGTTTGCTTTAAGCGTTGCGATTTCACTATCGGTAAGACCGATACTCTTTATGTATTCAGTCGAAAGCCTATCAAGATCTGCGTTTTTCACATCGGTGACTTCAAAAGAACGCAAAAGATTCTTTTCAAAGTTGCTTGAAGCGATCACGTCGTATTTTTCATCGCCTTTTTTTACACCGTAATAGTTATAATAGGTGATCATGTAATCGTCTTCCGCTTCCGAATACGTCGCGCCCATTAAAAATTCGAGTAGAGCAATTACAAAACCCGTTCTGTCCTTACCTTCAAGACAGTGGACGAGATAAACGCCTTCGTGTTCGCACATATATTTAAGACCGTCTCTTAATTTGGTCTTGAAATCTGTCTCTGTAAAATCAAGCCCCATGTTAAGAGCGATATACTCGGTTGTTGCAAAATATGAACTTTCAAAGCCTTCGAACTCGTCGAGCGCCGCTTCGCTGTCGTTAAGATCGATTACTACCGTTATTCCGTGAAGTCTTGCCGCGGCGTCAACGAAGGTGTTCCTGTTCTTTTGCGGATCGACGGGAGTTGCCGAACGGTACAGGATGTTTTCGCCGATACCGGTAGTTGTTACGACTCTGAAATTACCGAACTGCTCATCGGAAAGTTCCGGGTAGTCTTCTCTTTCGTCGGAATAAGAGAGTTGCCGCAATACATATTCGCTGTAATAGCCGCGCTTTTGCTTCATATTTATCACGAAAGTCAACGACTCGTCTATACTTTCGCGATAAACCCACTCGTAAGATTGGTCTTCTTGCGTTATTTTATCGGCTATATTATAAATGGTGGCAAAATTGCCCATATTTACGGCGATAGTAACAGTTTCGTCGTCATATCTGCCGAATAACCCTGCTGCTCCCGCGTCCACGTCCGAATAAGTGCTGCAATACGGAATATCGATGCTTTCATCGGCAAAAGAAACGGTAACGATATCGCCGAACTCAAAGCCTTTTTCCGTCATTTCTTCTTTTGTGGTCGTAAGAGTGATATTGCCGTATTTTGATATATTGACAATATTTCCGCTCAGAAGCTTTTCAGGTTCGGCATTTTCCGCGTTGCCCCCACAGGCGACAACAGAAATCAAGATAACTAAAACAAATAATATGCAAACGATTTTTTTCATAATTTTTTTCATTGAAAATTTCCTCATTCAATAAATTAGTTTTTCAGACAACTTATCGGAACGACGAATACGCCGTCGGCGGTCTTATAACAAGCGCCGTGACTCGTTAAAAGCATTTTGAATTTAGGCGGTTTCAAGCCGTTCGCTTTCATTTTTTGCTCAAACGCATTAAGCGACGAAACGCCTTCCGCAATATTTTTATCGCTTGCTATCTTGATTTCCACAGCGCAATAATCGCCGTTTTCGATTTCAACGATAGCGTCAACTTCTTGTCCCGAACTGTCACGGTAGTGTTTAAGTCCTCCGCCGATAGATTCCGCATATACCGAAAGGTCTCTTACGGCAAAATCCTCAAAGAAATAACCGAAAGATTTCATATCGTTAAGTAGATCTGCAGGATTTATCTTTAACGCCGCCGTTGCGATAGACGTATCGATAAAGTGATGAGTGGGAGCGGTGCGGACGGAAATAGTCGTGCGCAAATTCAGATTCCACGCGGGCAAATCATAGATAATAAACAAATCCTTCAATATTTTCTCGTAAGATGAAAAAGTATCGTCGTCAAGCGACGCGCGAACGCCCGATTCTATGATATCTTTTATCATTACCGTCTTTTTCGCCTGCGTAGAGATATTGCGCGCAAACGATCTCAAAATTATTTGGAATAATTCAACGTTTTTATTTTTCAAAAAAGCGGCAAACTCGTCGCTTTCGTTTTCTACGACGAATAATCCTTCAAAGTAATTTCTCGTAACGTTAACTGCGTATTCTCTTTTTGCTTTGACAGCAATCGGCCAACCGCCACGACATATTAAAAACGCCACGTCTTGAAGAGAAATCTTGTTGTCGGTCGCATATCTTGTTGGGAAGTCTTTACCGCCGTTTTGAAACAAGTCCGATAATGACACTATGCCGTTCGACTCTCCCGATTCGTAGAGCGTAAACGGTTTAAGCATCATTCTCGTAATTCTTCCTGCGCCGGAGTGTTGAATACGCATCGGATCGACGGGCGTAGTGCTTCCCGTCAATATATACTTGCCGAACTCATAATCTTCGTCAAGATCGTTTTTGATTTCGTTCCAAATTTCCGGTGCTTTTTGCCACTCGTCAATGAGATGGGGATTTGCGCCAAACAGCGCGGAACGCGGATCTGCTAACGCAAGTTCTATTGCGTTGGTCGTTTTTAATGGGGTAACCGATTTTGCAAATCTTTCGCACATCGTAGATTTTCCGCAAAATTTAGGACCGGAAACTACAACGCAACCGGAAGAATTTAACTTTACTTCCAAAATTTTTTCTGCAAGACGCTCTACATAATTTTTTACCATAATACCACCTATTGCTTTTATTATACAGCATTATTTTGTTTATGTCAATTACATTCGGCATTTTGAAACTTTTATTTTCGGTGTTTTGAAAGAAATTGTTTCGGTGTTTTGAAAAATAACGGCGTATGGTTAGACATAAACGCCGTTACGATTGTAATATTAAAATCGGTATAAAATCGGTATAAAAAAGATATAAAAGTTATTTTGAAAATGAAAAATCGTCGCATAACACAAAAGTTATTTGACGATTTTTTGCTATTAATATGGCATAAAACGAAAGATATTTGACGAAAATCAACGTTTTTAACGTTATTTTCAATAAAAAGGATAACTCCTAATGGTTAGTTATGGGTTCGATTCCCGTCGGGAGTACCACCGTAGGGCTGTCTTTTTTATCATTGTACTTAAGGAATCGAACCCGATAGCCGTCATTTGACGGCGTAGCGAGCGGATGCGAGCAAAATTATATAATAAGGACTTTTGAATGTTGCCGTTAAGGCAACTCCCAAACGCATAAGCGTTTGGTCAAAACGTCTGCGATCCCCGTCGGGAGTACCACGAAAACCACAATATCTTGTGGTTTTTTCTTTATTTTACCACTAAATATAGATTTCTTTTCTCGATTTTTTCTTATACCGCTAATATCCATCGCCAGATGGATATTCTTGCCGAGGGTGCCCTATTTATAGGGTTTCGGCAACTTTTATACCGATAATTTCGCGAGGGCGTTCAAAGCCCTATCCTGCGTATCAGGAATAAAGTGGCTGTAAACTTTGAGCGTTATCGTTGAATCGGAATGGCCCATATACTTGCTTACCGTCTGTATCGGCACATTCTGAGATAAAAGCAAACTGCAATAGGTGTGCCGTAAGCCGTGACAAGTTACTCTCTTGAATCCGTTTTCTTCTTCAAATACTTTGAGCCAATGACCG
>CAJOMS010000124.1 GCA_905235795.1 uncultured Clostridia bacterium
TATGTGATAATCTGATTATAACTCAACTTTCCCACAAGCAAATATAGGCCGAAGCCTTGAAAACACGGGCATTATAAGGGAGATAAATACTATCTTGACATAGGAAAAGGCACCCAAATCTGGTATAATAAGGTCACCACAACCAAAAACCCAGAAAGGATGCCTGACCCTATGATAACGCAAACGAACGAGAATAACAAGCATGAAATCGAAGCTGGCAGAAGGTTTCTTTACACGCTTACGAAGCTCAATGTTCCTTTACTGATGAAACAAGCTAACATTCGGAAGGATGCGCGTAAATTATCCTGTGAAACAGGCAGTGAGCGCAGAAGCGCTTATACGGTGTTTACCTTTCTCATTATGCTGGTGTTTCAGGGGCAGAACCTGTTCCGGTATTTGGCGTCAAAGAAACACGATTGCGCGTGCTCCAAGAACACATACTACCGGTTTTTGAATAATTGCCATTACAATTGGAGCCGCTTTATCACGCTCCTGTCCGCAAAGGTGATTGCACTTATCGAACCTTTGACCAGCGAGAAAAGGGAAAAATGCTTTGTATTGGATGATTCTGTTATCGAGCGAAGCCGGAGCAAGAGGGTCGAATTACTTGCGCGTGTGTATGATCATGTGATTGGAAAAACGGTACGAGGGTTTAATCTGCTCACACTCGGTTGGACAGATCATTACAGCTTCATTCCTGTTGGTTTCAACATGATGTCTTCCGCCAAGGAGCAGCACCGTATCACCGAAATAAATAGCCAAATCGATAAGCGGACGAATGGATATCAAAACAGGCTCGCCGCTATCATGCAAAAGCCAGATGCGGCTATCGCTCTGATTCGAAATGCCTTGAATGCGGGCATAATGGCCAGATATCTGCTGATGGATACATGGTTTACGGTTGAGCCTTTCATTAAACGCGTTCTTGCCGAAGGGCTTGACGTGATTGGGATGCTGAAAGACAACAAGCAGCGGTATTGGTATAAAGGCCGCTTATATGGTCTTCGTGAACTGTCCAGGTTTATTTGCTTCCATTCCCAGAACGAGATTTTTGGCTCCGTAAGCGTCAAAACAAAGTACCACTCTATTCCTGTCAAGCTTGTTTTTGTGCGTAACCGGAACAAAAGAAACGAGTATATCGTGATACTGGCGACTGACCGCAGCTTGTCTGATTCCGAGGTTGTCCGCTATTACGGTTCCAGATGGTCCATTGAGTGCTGCTTCAAAGTCTGCAAATCCCTCCTCAAGCTTGGCGAAGAATTCCATGGCGTCGGTTATGATATGACGGTAAGCACTACTGCTATTGTCTTTACTCGTTACATTCTCCTCGAATGGATACGCAGAGAGGACACGGATCCCCGGACAATGGGAGACCTCTTTTTCCTCGTATATGATGAAGTCAAAGACATTGAACTTACAGACGCTTTGCAAAGGCTCCTGACTATTTTTACTGACGGTCTGCGAAATGGTGAGATCACGGTGTCCGAATCCGTGCGTCTTTTGCTGATTGACTGGTTCCTCTCCCAGCCTGTGTTTATCCGCGCCTTATTCCCGACTTTCATTGCCGAGTCACAATTGATGGTATCGGAACAGGCCGCGCAGCCGATTCCCTGTCAATAGTCCTTTTCTTTGCGCGGCTACGCCTTTGTTTGCGCGGGTTTGTGGGCCGTTTTCTTATGGGAAAGTTGAGTATTTATCTCCCTTAAAATGCCCGTGTTTTCAAGGCTTCGGCCTATATTTGCTTGTGGGAAAGTTGAGATGATAATACTTGAACTGTTTTTCTCCTACAGGGATGGTTTCAAATTGATAATGCTCCGCCAACAATTCGATACTGATGCCGGTGCTTCCAATGATTCCGATCTTCATATGATGACTGGTCCTTTCCTTACAGTTTTGTCGTAAAGCTAGATCTGGTGTCAACAGTAACACTCAGTACAATACTGTCCATGCTCAAATGAACTGTACCAAAGATTCACCCTGAAAGCAACAAAATTTTCTGGCTTATCTGCACTGATAGTGTAGGCGGTCTGAATTTGAACCCGCTGGAAGTGATACGCTCCATTTATTTGCAGTTCCATAGAGATGCCTTGCCATACTCATAGCAGCGCCTCCCAACCCTCGCGGTACTCGTAATCCGATTTGAGGAATTTGTCCGCGTCGGCGTTGCCGGTCGTGAATTTCACCGGGTCCCACGGAAGCGTGATGTTCCCGGCACGGTGCGCCAGGTTCCCGAGCAGGTTGTTCTCGATCAAACGGCCGGAATAGTCGAAATTGCAGAGCGATTCCGGACCGCCCTTGGCCGCCACGAAGAATTCTTCGTAATGCCCCAGCGAGGACGGAATGAACGGGTCGATCTTGTAGCTCTCGAACTGGGACTTCGGCGAAAGCAGAACTTTGCCGTAGTCGGAGACCACGAGCCCCTTTTCGCCGATGAACGCGACGCCGATCCCCCAGTCGTTGATGGTCGTATCGTCGCCGACCATCGGCTGAAGCAGATCGCTGCGGCGTTTCATTCCTTCCGGACCGTGGTACCAGACCAGCTTGATCTCGCCGTTGGTGTACTCGCTGCAGGTGCTGCAATCGTTATCATCTTCGTTCTCAGAAAAAGAGGCTAAGATTTAGCGAAAATTAAAAACTTAAAAGGCTGTTGAATTTTCAACAGCCTTTTTTAATTTTTAAATTTTATTATTAAATTGTTAAAAGTAAAGTGCAATTAAACTGTAAATCAAATTACAGAAAAAATTTACCCGATAGTTTAATACTATCGGGTAAATAAGATTCATATAAAGTTAAAATTTAAGGGTTAAAAAGAATCTTTGTAGGCTTTGCCAAACTTAAACGTAGGCACTTTAGATGCCGCTATTTTTATTTTGGCGCCTGTTTTGGGATTTATCCCTTCTCTTGCAGGTTTTGCTTTTACTTCGAAAGTACCGAATCCGGAGATTTGAATTTTTTCTCCTTTTTTAAGTCCTTCGGTTATTGCTGCAACTACGCTGTCTAAAGCGGTGGCAGCGTCTTTTAAAGTTATGCCTGCATCGTTTGCTATTGCCCTTACTAATTCGTTTTTATTCATATTTTTTACCTCCTTAATCGTATGGACAATTTTATTATACCATAATTAATTTTTTTTTCAATACTTTTTTTAAATTTTTTATAAAAAATATTAAATAATATGCAAATTTTATTCAATTAAGAGTAAATATTCGGCAAGGGTTTTTATAATTAACATTTTTACCTTTTACTTGACATATTATCCGCGATTTGCTAACATAAAATATATGAATAAAAATATTATAAACAATTTTAACGAATACGCAAAAGAACTTGGCATACAAGATAGCGTTTGTTTTTTTGACGATTCGATATATGCTGTAAAAAAAGTCGCTCCATACGGTAAGGTTGCCGTAATTTACAGTAAGTCTTCTTTTTATTCGTTCGGCAGACAGTTTACCGATAAACTGAAAGTTTCCGATATTAAGCCGATTAACTTTATAATGCCGGAACTTGCCGTGCTTAATTTTGAAAGCGTTTTCGACGTGATAGGCGTTCCGGAAGACGTTAGGGCGGTAGTTTTTTTTGATAGCGATATTAAGGATATAGCATACTACATTGCAACTATATTTCGTATTCCTTGCATATTCGTTATGCGTGGCGGTTCCGTAAACGGAATTTTAT
>CAJOMS010000125.1 GCA_905235795.1 uncultured Clostridia bacterium
GGGATAAATCTCGGAAGGGTTTTTGCTTAGTTTGAGATTTTTCTTTTTCAAATGGGTAATTGCCGCTCCATAAACCGACCATGTTTGCCTAAATTCCTTCACTCCTACTAACCCCTATACCAACAAACCAATAAAACAAAAACACATAAGGGGAAACGAGGGAATGAATGATAAAAGCGCAGATGGGTACACAAGAAAAAATAAATAGCCATATTGCACAGAGAACAAGGATCTGTCTAAAACAAGCGTGACAGGTCCTTTTTCTTTTGTCTTTTTATCACTCTATAAAAAGTAAACTAAACCATAAGAGGATAAAACAAATTTATGATTTTCTTTTGAATCCCGACAGTTTGGAAAAATAAGAACACAAAACAATCGATAATATAGTAGGCGACCGCAATTTGCGGTCGCCTTTTATATTGCAGCGGAAGTTGTTTTTCAAACGCAGGATTTGTCATCACAAAAACACCACATCATCCTAAATACAACTTTGTACGAACGAAAAGTGTTAAAAGGTGCAAAAATCATTCATACACACTTGACTTTCGACAAAACGAATGCTATACTATGAATGAAAAGTGTTAAAAGGTGCAAAAATCATTCACAGGTGGCAATATTTATGGAAATCAAGAGAGAGTATTATTTAAAAAAGTTGATTCAAAGAAAGCAAAACGGGCTAATAAAGGTTATAACGGGAGTAAGAAGGTGCGGTAAGTCCTACTTGCTTAATACTATTTTCTATAATTATCTTTTAGAGTCCGGTGTTGCCGAAGATCATATTATTCGTTTTGCTTTTGATTCTGCCGACGATTTAACCCTTATAGGTGAAAACCTTATTGAACTTGAAAGAGAAAATAAAAAAGTCGATCCGGAAAAATTTATGGCATATATCAGAAGCCAAACTGCAAGCGAAGGCTTATATTACATTCTCCTCGATGAAGTTCAAATGCTCGGGTGCTTTGAGTCGGTTTTAAACGGTTATTTGCGAAAAAGCAATATGGATATTTATGTAACCGGAAGCAACGCTAAATTTCTATCTTCGGATATCATCACTGAATTTTCCGGTCGTGGCGATGAGGTGCATATGTTCCCTTTGAGCTTTTCTGAGTTTATGTCGGTTTATAAGGGCGACAAATATGAGGGATTAGTCGAATATATGCTTTATGGTGGAATTCCTATGGTCGTTCTTCGCGATGACGCATCGGATAAGTCCGCAACGCTTGAGCGGCTTTTTGATGAGATATATTTGAGTGATATCTGTAAAAGACATAAGGTTAAGGGTAAAGGCGAACTCGAAGACCTTCTCAACATTCTGTCGAGTGATATCGGTTCTTTAACCAATCCGGAAAAATTGAAGAATACGTTTAAAAGTATGAAAAATTCAAGCATTACGGCAAATACGATCAGAAGATATATCGGATATCTTGAAGATTCGTTTCTTATCGAGTCGGTGCAGAGGTATGACATAAAAGGAAAGTCGTATATAGAAACGCCGAGAAAATACTATTTTTCCGATCTCGGACTTCGCAACGCCAGAATAAACTTCCGTCAGTTTGAAAGAACTCATACAATGGAAAACGTTATATATAACGAGCTTTTGATGCGCGGCTATAATGTAGACGTAGGCGTTGTTCCGGTTACTGAAAAAAAAGAAAATCATCAATCGGTGAGAAAACAGCTTGAGGTAGATTTCGTTTGTAATATGGGTTCAAAAAGGTATTATATTCAATCTGCATTTTCTCTACCAACCGAAGAAAAGATAAAACAGGAACAAAGACCGCTAATCAAAATTGAAGATTCTTTTAAGAAGATTATCGTAACAGGCGATGTCACTATGCCTTATTATAATGATGATGGGATATTGACCATAAGCATTTATGATTTTCTTTTGAATCCCGATAGCTTGGAAAAATAAGAACACAAAAATATAGTAGGCGACCGCAATTTGCGGCCGCCTTTTATATTATAATCTATATTATGATATGGTTTAATTTTTCGATATAAACTTGTCTGCCAAAAGCTTGAAAACGGGCAACGCCCCCTCCACGGTTTCGGGTTTTACGCAAGTCGCTATGCGAAGATAACCGCTTGCCCCGAAAGTGTCCGCTGGGACTACGAGCAGCCCGTATTTTTTCGCTTCGTTTGAAAATTCAAGGCTGCTTTCAATCGGAGATTTCACGAACAGATAAAACGCTCCTTGGGGTTTAAAGCACTTATAGCCCCACTTTTCGAGATGAGATAGGAGCGTGTTGCGGTTCTTTTCGTAGACTTTCGTGTCCGAATAAACTTCCGGCAAATCGGCGACGAGCCGCTGAAACAGACTCGGCGCACAGACGTAACCGTTGCTCCTCATCGCTCCGAGACAAGCATAGTAGATAGGTTCGGCAAGGTCGACGTCGTCCAACATTGCGATATAGCCTATTCTTTCCCCGGGGAGAGAAAGGCTCTTGCTGTAAGAATAGGTAATGATCGTGTTTTTGTAAATTTTCGGAACAAACGGAACGGTTACGCCGTCAAAGACCACTTCTCTGTAAGGTTCGTCCGAAACGATATATATCGGGTGAGAGAACTGCCTTTGTTTTTCTTCGAGAATTTCGGCAAGGCGGCGCAAGTCGGAGTCGGAGTAGACGAGACCCGTCGGATTGTTGGGGCTGTTGACTACCACCGCCACGGTGTTTTCGTTTATCTTTGACTTTAAGTCGTCGAAGTTTACGGACAGATCGTCCTCGTTGAAATCGACTTCCACGCATTTGCCGCCTGTGCTTTCTATGAACACTTTGTATTCGGGAAAGTAGGGCTTTAAGACGATTATCTCCTCGTTTTCGGAAGAAACGAGCGCCTTGAACAGAATTGCGAGCGACGCTGCGGCGCCGACCGTCATAATAATTCTGTCGGGCGAGTAATTGACGCCGAATCGAGCGGAAAGCTTGTCGGCCATAGCGATTCTGACGTTTTCTGCGCCTTGTGCAGAAGTGTAGCAATGGATTTTCTCGTCGCTAAGAAGTGAAACGAGCGAGGCTTTGACTTCTTCGGGGGGCAAAACGCTGGGGTTGCCCAAAGTAAAATCGAAAACGGCGCCGTCGCCCTTTTCTTTTTTAAGGGCGTTGCCGTATTCGAATAGTTCTCTGATGGCGGAACGCTCGGTTCCGAGTTTAAGCATTTTCTTATCAATCATAGATAAAAGTATAAACTTACTTTTAAAATTTGTCAATATAATCAATATATAATTATAGGCAAATATGCACATAAAACCCCAAAAAAATAAAATTTTAGCGAAAAACAATATTTTGTGCCGAAAATAAAGAGAAAACGGAATATATTGTGTCGAAAAAATTTCTTGAAAAAATAGTGAAAAATTTTTTAAAAACCCGGTGAAAAACAGTTGACAAGTAAAATTAAAAGTGGTAATATAAACGCACGCTTAAACGGTGACTTGATATCGTATTGTGACGGAAAAAACCTTAAAAAAGCAGAAAAAAACTTTGAAAAAGTGAGAAAAAATGCTTGACAAATACGGGTTGTTGTGGTATGATATATAGGCTGTCATCGAGATAGCGAGGCAAACGAGGTTTGCCTAAAGCAGATTAAAAATTGAAGAGAAGGAAGAGAAAGAGCGGTATATCGTAGAGATACGATGTACAGTTTCTGTCAATTCAAAGAGTAACAC
>CAJOMS010000126.1 GCA_905235795.1 uncultured Clostridia bacterium
CTGCGAATCGCCGACGTAAGCATAAAGCGTATATTCCGTCGCCGCAACCGCCTCGGTAGTTTCCGTCGCCGCAACCGCATTCGTGGTGAACGTTATGTAAGACCGCGCTATAAGTTCGGTCCCGTAAGATGACTGCAGGTTTTCCGAATTAACGTTACTGTAATTGATAGCCGCTCTGAAATTGCCGTCCGCTAATTCAAAGTCGGTGCCCGTATACGCCACGATTTTTTTCATATAATACGTGTCGTTGTTATCATCGTAATTATCAAGCGTAAGATTAGTTATGTCGCTTGAAGCCAAAGTCGCCGACGTAACAAGCGTACCGAAAGTAACGGTCTTTGTGGTATCGATATTAAGCCCGTCAAGCCAAGTCTTGGTAAATTGCGTCGTCCAACGAATACCATATTTGCCGCTTGCATCTGTGTCTATTCTGATAGACGCGCCGTTGTCCATATAGAAAGCGCTGTACCCCGCTGTAGAGCCGTTCTCAGGCATATCGGCTTTCGCGGTGTGGCTACTATTTAAGGCAAACGGCAAGGCAAAGCATAATGCCGCTATAAAAGCCAGCACGAACATTAAGATTTTTTTGTTCAAACTTAATTTATTCTTTTACCTCCCTTAATTTTACACCCAGTTGGTGTCGTCGAAGTCACCGTCGTTTTCGCCGATGTTATCCGACATAGTTATGATATCATAGTAAATTTCTAAGATATCAATTTGGGGTTCTTGGTACTCTTTTTTCATTTTTACCTCCAAAAATGCTTTACTATATTTACTCCCGCCCTGTGTTAAAGAGGTATAAGCATTCGAGTGAGTCATTTCAAACTCGGCGAGAAATTTTACCTTTATTTATTTGACTTTTGTCTTTTATCTGTTTTTGTCTTTTCCTGTCCGCTCTCTGTCATTTCGAGCGAAGTTCGAAAAATAACGAGAGAGACGTCCGTTTCTTGCTATCAAGCAAAAACGTCTTCGGGTCAGACCCCGAAAATCTCAGGGTCTGACCTTCATGTTCCGTGTTTTAGCCTTCTTCGCTTTATTCCTTTACGGGATACATAAGCGCTTGAAGTTCTTTACTTAAGCTGCTTCCGACGTTCTCGTCGAAATAATCCTTAGCATTTTCGCCTTGATATTGCGTTAACGAGCCGCTGCACGTAGCAGCCATCGTACCATTGCCGCTCTGTAAGGTATAAGTCGTTATAGTCGTTCCGTCAGTTGTCTCCGGATCAGAGATAGTGAATACGTTCGGATATGCGGCGCAACCTGCGTTGCAGCTGATGTTAGAAGTAGAAGTAGAATGAAGATTGCCCGTTAACGGCTTTGAGTTCGTATTTGAAGTAATTGCGTAACAATTCTTCATTGAGATTTTGAATTTGTTTGTGCCTTGGACATTCAAAAAACCGAACATAGTGCCCGTAGTGGCGGTTTGAGAAGTGTTAGTGCCGTACGTTACTACGTTTTTCATAGTCAAGGTAAACTTATTCTGAACGCTATTGATGAGCGCGCCTTGAGAATTTGCCACCGTCCCCGAATATGACGTACTGTATTCTACGTACACGTTTTCGAGAGTAGCATTAGCACCTACCGTTCCGGAAGCTGCAATAAGCCCCGCTTTACCAGCTGTCATCGTGCCTATGAGCTTTATGTTTTTAATGGTACCGTTTAATCTTGCAAACAAGCCGCCGCCGTTTCCGGAGACCGTTATGCCGCTTATCGTATGGCCGTTTCCGTCAAGCGTACCCGTAAGATAGAGTCTGTCATTTTTGCCGTAGTAATTTCCGCCGAAATCTATATCTTCGTCAAGCACGTAATAGCCTGCAAATGATTTTGCGGCGTCCAAAGTCTGGAATAATTCGGTAGTGTAGTTCGCTTGCGTGATATGAATTCTGGAATCAACAGGAGTAAATGAGGCTTTCATCGCTAAAACAGTCTGAATCGCCGTGTTGGACGCAACCGCCGCATTAAACGCATCTACGGTCTCATACCAATCCAATCCGTCGTCATACTCCATAACGGTTTTGCCGATCGTGTCGCCGATATTCCAGAAGAAGTATTGACCGAGTTTGCCCATACTCATGTTCGTATCTCTTTTACTGAGCGGCCGATACTCCGGCGCTATAACGTGACAGTTCTCCATTTGAACGTAGAATTTGTCGAGAGTTGAAAGGTTACTGCCCATTATCGCACCGTTCCATTCGTCCCCGAACTCACCGTCAACTTCGACGACGACGTTCTTCATCATCAAAGCGCCGTTAGGGTTCGCTACAGCGCCGATACCGCCTTTGATTCGGCTGTAATCATTATTTCCGTAATCCGAAGTATATTTTGGCTTGAGATATACGTTCTCTAAGTATGCCCCTGCTCCTACGTAATATGTCAGCAAACCGCTGATCGTATTTAAAGTACCTTCAACTACGAGGTTCTTCACGCTGCCGCCCAAAGCATGGAACAATCCGCCATTGCCCGTCACCGTCACTCCTTTGATTGTATGGCCTTGCCCGTCGAACACACCGGCGAATGCCCCATCGGTTTTCGATAACTTATAAGAGGTGCCAATCACAGTTAAGTCTACGTCTTCCGTCAAAACGACGATCTGGGTGGTTAAATTCTGGAAATTTTCCGGTTTAACGTCTTTCGCTCTGTAAACAGCCAACGGGTGATTTGCTTCAAACGCCGCAATCTGTTCATTCGACCAGCCGTTTTTGTTGTCCTTTTCGGTTGCGTCGAAATCTTCGCCGTAAAGCGCTTTGTAAGCCGCTACCGCGTCGACTATAGTCGCGCCGTCTGACATTACAACTTTAGAACCGACAAGTCTGCCGTTTCCGCCTATAAACGTGCTGTTTTCAACTTCTATAACAGCGTCGCCTTTACCCATTATAAAGCCATGCTCCGTCGGCATAAATTCGGGCATGTATATTACACTGTTCTTTACGGTGATTGTTTCGTCGCTCTGCGCAACCAAGCCGCCTTTGTCATAGTCGGCGTTAAGCACGCAAGAACCGAGCGTCGACGCTTGATGTTGAGTAAACAAGAGCCTATTATAGATGGATACGTAAACGTTTTCAAAAGTTACTTCGCCTTCGGTCGTATAGGCAAACACACCCGAACTACACGAAAGCTTTGCATCTATTACTAATACATTCTTGATCGTTGCGTTCTTTAACGTGTTGAAAAGTCCAGATTCAACGCCAACGCTCAAATTGGTAATCGTATGATTTTGACCGTCAAACGTGCCGGTGAACGGCGCTTCGGTAGTCCATACGCTATCGTCTTTAAGCTCAATATCTTCCTCGAGAAGGTAGGTATCATTAACGGTCGAACCTTTTGTCATACGATTAATGAAGTTTTCATTATTAAGATAATAAGTCTTCGAGAGAATCAAACTTACTTTGTAGGTAACGTTTCTCGACTGCAAATAAAGGTCGGCTTCGCCCGAAGCAATTTTTGAAAAATCAAGTTTGCCGTCCGTATACGTAACGTCCGCCGTTATACCGTCTTTCATGGTGTAGACGCCTGTAATAACTACGTTCTCATCGCTTATAAACTCTGTAAGATCCAAAGGATATCCGTCTACGTATTCTTTTTCGTCATATTTAACGTCTATCGTCTTTTCAATGTTTTCGTTAGCAGGCAATACCGTTACCGTTATAGTATCAGTCTGCGTTATGCCTTCGCTATCGATATAGGTAGCCGTAACTTCCGTTTCGCCCGCGTTTTTAGCCGTTATCGTACCGTCTTCACCAAGTTCGATTACGTCTTGATCCTCCGATGCCGATAAGGTTATTTCCGCATCTTCTTGGACTTCACCTTTTTCATACGCCTCAACTTCAAGCGTTGCGGTGCTATTCTCTCCGAACACAAGTTCTATTGACTCTTGCTTTATTTCTACCTTAGCGCCCGAAATTACCGCTACATTCACAGATGCCGAAGTCTCTATACTTCCTATTTTATATATAATAGTGATTGTTACACTTCCGTAGCTTTTCGCCGTAATTTCGCCGTTTTCATCTACGGACGCAATTTCAGGATCTGTGCTCTCGTAGCTCTTTTCAGCAGCAAGATTTACAACCTTTCCGTTATACTTCAACGTCGCCTCGATCTGGCTCGTTTCGCCTTTATATAGCGAAATATAGG
>CAJOMS010000127.1 GCA_905235795.1 uncultured Clostridia bacterium
CGTATTTATGAAAAAGCAGAATCTTTCCTATTCGGAAGACTATTTCGATTACAGTGCGGATATTAAAAACGACACGGCGCTCAAAAACGCAAAAGCACGCGGCGATTATTTCACTTACTTTGCTTCAATGCAAGACCTACGCGGTTCCAAACGTGCGGGCGGAAAGTTCGATAAAAACAAAGCCGTTTTCGATATGGATTGGGATCTCGTCATTTACGATGAAGCGCACGAAGGCACGCAGACCGATTTAGGTCAAACCGTTCAAACGCTTTTGGAATCGGAGAAAAACGGCAAAAAGCCGAAGATATTGGAACTTTCAGGCACGCCTTATAACATAATGGACAAGTTTGACGATAACGTTTACACTTGGGACTACGTTATGGAGCAACGCGCCAAAGAAGAATGGGATTATAATCACCCGGGCGAATCCAACCCTTACGCCGATATGCCGAAAATGAATATCTTCACGTTCGATATGAGTTCGGCTATCCCCACTTCTTACCGCTATGAAACGGAGGCGTCTGCGTTTAACTTCCGCGAATTTTTCCGCGTGTGGACGGGCGACGCCGAAAAGGACTACCGCCCCGTTCCCGAAGGCAGAAAGATAGGCGATTTCGTTCACGAAGACGACGTTCGCTCCTTCCTTAATTTAATTACGACCGAAAGTAAAGACACTAAATATCCTTTCGCCACTGACGAGTTCCGAAAGGAATTTAGGCATACTTTTTGGATGGTTCCGGGCGTAAAAGAAGCAAAAGCGCTTTCCGCCGTCCTCAAAACGCACCCCGTATTTATGCATTATAAAGTAGTCAATGTTGCTGGCGAAGGGGATATCGACGAGGAATTGCCGTACGATAACGCCTTGAAGCTCGTTCAGGACGCTATCAAAGAAAACGACTATACCATAACCATTTCCTGCGGAAAACTTACTACGGGCGTAACCGTCCGCGAGTGGACGGCGGTAATGATGCTTACAGGTTCCGCCACCACCGATGCGAAAGGCTATATGCAAACCATTTTCCGCGTTCAGTCGGCAGGACAAATCGACGGCAAACAAAAAGAAAATTGTTACGTCTTTGACTTCGCGCCCGACAGAGCCTTAAAAGTAATTTCCGAATCGCATAACCTTACTAAAAAGAGTAAATCTTCCGACGATAAACTGAAAGATACATTGACTATCTTTATGAATTATTGTCCCGTAATAGCGATAAACGGCACGAAAATGGAACCGTATAACGCCAACTCTCTTATGCGCCAAATTAAGCGTATCAGCATTGACGCGGCTATAAAATCCGGTTTTGAAGACGATTCCATTTATAAAGTCGATGCCGGTATCGTTATGGACGAGCATGACAAAGAATTCTTTGAAGCCTTAAAGGCACGTTTTAACGCGCACGAAAAGACGAAAAAAGAAACCAAAGTTACCATTGCCGACAATGGTCTTTCTGACGAAGAATATAAAAAGGCGGTAGAGATAGAGCATAAACCGGCAAAGAGCCTTACGCCCGAACAACTTGATTTAAGAGAAAAACTCAAAGCGCAACGCAAACAAAGAGATGCGTTTTTAGGTCTGCTCCGCAACATTTCAATTCGTCTGCCGCTACTTATATACGGTGCGGACGTTGATATAGACGAGTGTTTGCCGCTTATAAGGTTTACCGAAATCGTGGACGACGAATCGTGGAAAGAGTTTATGCCGCAGGACCTAGATAAAGACCTTTTCAAGCGCAGTATCAAATACTTCGATGAAGACGTTTTAATGGCGGCGGGCTTGCGTATAAGAAGGCTTGCCAAACAAGCCGACGAATACCCACCGACCGAAAGGGTTAAACGTATAACCGATATAATCGGGCATTTCCGCAATCCCGATAAAGAAACGGTTTTAACCCCGTGGCGCGTTGTCAATATGCATATGAGCGATACCGTCGGTGGTTATTGTTTCTTAAACGAACAATTTGATAGCAAAGATTCTTTGGAAGAGCCGAGATTTGTTTCACAAGGCGACGTTACGGAAAATCTGTTCGGGAATAAAGACAGTAAGATTTTAGAGATAAACTCAAAATCAGGACTATACCCATTATACGTTGCGTATTCGCTGTATCGGGAACGCTTGCCGAAAAAGGAAGAAGATTTGACTTTTGAAGAGCAATCGGCAATATGGAACGAAGTTTTGAAAGATAACGTCTTTGTGCTTTGTAAAACCACTATGGCGGAAAAGATAACAAAACGCACTCTCGCCGGCTTTACAAAAGCACAGACGAATACCCACTATCAACCGCACCTTTTAGAGCGTATGCAGGAAGATATGGATTGGGTAGTTAAAAAAATCACAAACCCCGCCGTTTGGGGAAAGGAAGGTGAACGTATGAAATTTGATGCTATAGTCGGCAACCCGCCGTATCAAATATCAACAGGTGGTTCAAAAGCGCAAGCCACCCCAGTTTATAATGAATTTGTTGATACAGCAATATTGGTTCGAGCAAACTATGTTTCTATGATTATGCCTGACAGATGGTTTTCGGGTGGATTTGGATTAAATGAATTTAGGAATAGACTTTTACATGATGATAGATTGACTTGTTTATATGATTATCCTTTGGCATCTGATATTTTTCCTGGCGTTGATATTCCTGGTGGTATTTGTTATATATTATGGACACGTGATATGCATGACGATTGTTTAACGACTGTTCGCTATAGTAATTCTTCTTCGACAATGAAACGGCCATTATTAGAAGAAGGTTGTGATATTTTTATAAGATATAATCAGGGTGTTTCTATTTTTAATAAAGTAAAAGCAAAAACTAAAGGCACTTTTGATTCATTATTGACATCGCAACGTCCATTTGGCTTGCCAACGACATATGTTAATAATTCTAAAAATCAAGATAAAGATAATTGCTATTTAGCATATGGTCGCAATAAAGAAGTTATATATGTAGATAAAAATGAAGTAACACAAAATAAAGAATTAATACCTTACTGGAAAGTATTTTTGTCTGCAGCATACGGTGAAAGAATCACTGATAATTTTTTTGTGGTAGGTAAGCCATTTATTGGAGATCAAAATACTATTTGCACAGAGACATATATTGCGATTACTCCTTTATCTTCTAAAGAAGAAGCTGTAAATGTAACTAAGTTTATATCTTCAAAATTTTTTAGAATACTCGTATTATTGCATAAGCCTACTCAACATTTATTGAAAGGCGTATATTCGTTTGTGCCTCTGCAAGACTTTACATCAAATTCGGATATAGACTGGTCAAAGTCTATCCCCGAAATCGATCGCCAACTCTACGCCAAATACAATCTCGACGAATCCGAAATCGCCTTCATCGAATCAATGATTAAACCTATGGAGTAAAAGTAAAGTCGGAGATTGCGTTTTCGGGCGCGATTTTCCAAGATTAGAAAACGAAATAACGGCAAAGGCAGGCAGAGCGCAAAAAACTCTGCCTGCCTTTTTCTATGCCTTGAACTTGTCAAATTCATCCATAAAACAAAACAGGCCGAACGTTCTTTTAACTAAAAGTAAGTTCAACCTATTAAGACTTGGTGCACCCGACGGGAGTCGAACCCACAGCCTTCGCCGTCGGAGGGCGACG
>CAJOMS010000128.1 GCA_905235795.1 uncultured Clostridia bacterium
AACTGTGATTTTTAACTCGTTGCTATAATACGTGCCAAAGTCGTTAGTCGTGCTTACACGGACTACCGCTTCGCCACTGCTTATGCCGTTGATGTATCCGTCCTCGTCAAAAGTGACGAATTCGTTACCGGAAACGACCTCGTAAGAAACGTTTGCGGCGCCGTAATATTTACCCGTCTGACGGACTCTCGTTCCGAGCGAATCGCCAACTTTTACCGTAGTTGCGTTAAGGTTGGTGGACAGCGTCAACGATATGGGAACTTCCTGTGACTGATTTACCGGCGCAACGTTTACGGTAACGTCGTCGCTGAAATCGTGGAAGTATAAGCCGAACCAGCTACCGAAGTTGGTCGTCGCATAGGAAATGTACTTGCCTTCGCCTATTTGGTTGCCGTTTATGGCAAGTTCAATATAACAGCCGCTCTTTAAGCCGTCAACGTAGTACGGTATCGTCTTCATTTCGACGGTGAACGCTTCGTTGGATCTGAGTTCGGCCGGCACCGGCTCGTCTATATATATTCTCTGCGCGGTACCTACCTTTATTCCCGTCGTTCCGAACCAGAAATATACACCGCCACTCTGATACGAAACGGCGACGCCGTTCAATACGAAGAAGAACGAGAAATGCTCTATATCGTTTACGGTAAGTTTTGCGGTCACGCCGTCTACAATTTTATCCGTTCTGGCAAAAGCCATATTGCTCTCTTTGGTCCAATCGAAAGTCTTATCGGATTCACCGCTGAACGTCTTTCCTGCCCCTACGGGTATTACTGCGCTGACGTCCAATATTTCAGGTTCTTCCGCAAGAACTTTTACCGTTTGCACGAACGTAGCCTTGTCGAACACCAACTTTCCGCCCGCTATTATATCGTTTCCCTTATATACGTTGCCGTAATCCAAAGTGAACGCGATAGGCGCTATCTTGCCATTTTCGTCCAGATAATCGGCGGCGGCTGCATGTATCTCGTTCCAATCGCCCATTTTCAGGCTTAAACCGCTTATTATGGTCTGCGCCTCCCAAATTCTCGGAGTAAGCGAAGACGTGAGCCACAAATTGAACGTGGGATCTATGGTTTCGGAAAAATAAATATTGAAAACTATCTCGTCGTCGGGATTGAACGTTATATCGTCACGGAATCGGAACATTATAGAAGTATAGAACAACCCGGGGGTATCTTCCCACTTCAACTCATAGCCGCCGTTTGTAGAACCTGCGGGAGCTTCATCCTCGCTAACGAAGCGACCTACGTGGAAGCCTACGTAATTAGTGTTCCAACAGTCGACTTCCTTGTTGACCGCCGCCTCCAGGAAACTTTGTCCGCCAAGACGAATAATCGATTTATCCGTAAAATCGCTAAGCATATTTTCAGGCATCTCGTACTCGGGGAAGGTAAACGTCCTCGCAGATCTCGTTACGTCATAACTCTCGCCGTTCCAAGTGATGGTAAACGTGCGGGCAAACGTCAATTCGGACTTCCCGTTATTGAACACGGTGCCTTCCGGAATCTCTATTGAGTCGCCCTCCGCCATATAATAACCGGAAATACACAGAGCGTTCGCGATATCCATACCCTGAATAGTAATTCCGGGATCTTTCGACATCTTCTCTCCTCTTATAAGGAAGGATTCCTTCAATTCCGCAGTGGCTTCGTCGGAAGCAACCCAGCCTTTATAACCGGTAATACATTCGTTTCCGTCGACGGTCGCCATCATTATATACATCATAGTTTCCGTAGTGCTGTGCGGGTGAATGATTACAGAATCCACCTCGTACTTATCGACGTTTTCGGAAGTCGCCTTTATCGAATAAGAGGAACCGTCAAACTTTACGGTGAACGTACAGCCGAATTTAATATAGCTACCGTCATTACACTGTAAAAGCGTATTTTCGGGAATGACTATTTTATCGCCCTGCCCGATATTTTTGCCGTATTCCAAGTAAATTCTATACGGCGTGCCGCCGCTCGTTATTATTCCGCCGAAATCGCTGAATTTCTGACCGTTAAGCGTAACTTCTCCCTTGAAATCGTCTAACGAAACGTATCCGTCGTAGCCGTGACTGATACTGTCACGCGGCAACATATCCAAATACAACTTTGCCTCGTTTGAAGCAAAACTGACGACGGCAAGTTCTTTTACGACGATATAATCGTCTTCAGGTTCTTCTGCGTAAGTTTTACTGCTCGGCACGAATGCAATTGCCCATATCATAGCGGCAATCATCAAACCAAGTACTGATAAACCATACTTTTTTGTTTTCATAATTCTTCCTCTTTATCATTTTTGAAGGCGAACCAACGTGCGCCCGCAAAATTAATTTACATTTTTAGTATAACATTATTCAAAAGGCTAAACAATATATAATTTTTTGATAAAAGTTCTCTGTATTTGTTTTTTATTTGACTTTTTTGTCTATATATGATAGAATAACGACGAAAATGCGATTTAAATAAAATAAAAAACTCCGCTTGAAAACGGAGCAAAAAATTATGCGTTTATCATTGTAAAATCGCTATAAAAACGCAAAAAACGGCTATCGCTTAACGGGATTGCCGCCATAAAGGGAATTGATTATGGAAACTTTAAACCTATCGGGACTGCCGTTCGCGTCGAAAGTGGCGAATTCTGAAGACGAGTTCCCGCACGATCACGAATTTTACGAGTGCTTTTATATCAGCGAAGGCACAATTTATCACAACATAAACGGAAAATCCACTCTCCTTTCAATAGGCGATGCGGTCATAATTGCGCCCGGCGTTCAGCATTATTTCAGCAGAATAACGGGTAAATCCGCCAGTCATCGCGACAATATGATATCAGAGGAACTTTTCATTAAATGTTGTAACTTTCTCGATCCGTCGATTTCGGAAATACTGAATACTTACGGATATATCGAATTTTTTATGCCGCGCGAAAGTATGGAGCTTTTCGAGCATCATATTCTCGCCTATATATCATCAAGCAATATTGCGCGGAGAAAAAACTTTGAAAAATTTTTGGTTTCATCGCTACTTGGTCATATCATAATGCCGATGAAAAATCAATTCATCCACACGAACGATTTTCAAGCGAAGTGTATCACGGTGATAAGCGAGTCTTTTACGTCCTACGACGCCGTTCAAGAGGTATATTCCGCCATGCCGTTCAATAAGTCGTATTTAAGCAAACGATTTAAAGATACGTTCGGAGTAACGCTGACCGACTATATCAACGAATTGAAAATAAAGCATGCGGCTTATTTACTCTCCGTTACCGAATTGACTATTCCTTCCATTTGCGATATGGTCGGAATAGAAAGCATACCGTACTTTCATAAGCTGTTTAAAAAATATTACGGCACCACGCCTCGCAAATCACATACCAACGAATCTTAATTTCTCAAACACGATACGACTTTTAAAGTGCGTTAAAACTAACAGTGTTATTATAAAAACGGTACAAATTACAATAAAAACGGGCGATCGCAGAGAATGCGGTCGCCCGTTTTTGTAATAATAATTCAAATAAAGTTACTACTGCTCCGTCAGATGCAATATAACTGTTCCGTTAGGAACAATCTCACTGCGCCGCAAAGCCGTAGGATTCGAGCCGCAAAGCGGCTCGGG
>CAJOMS010000129.1 GCA_905235795.1 uncultured Clostridia bacterium
GGAGATAACTTCGGCATAGTTTTCGTCCAATCCGCAAGCGCGCAAAATCTCCTTTGCGGCGCGCACTTCTTCAACGGGCGGGGCGGAAAGCGAAACGCGCACGGTATCGCCTATGCCGCGCAGTAACAAGCTTCCTATGCCCACCGCGCCCTTTATTACGCCCGATGCGCCCGTTCCTGCCTCCGTAATGCCGACGTGCAGGGGATAATCGCACTTTTCCGAAAGAATTTCGTACGCGCGCACGGCGGTTTTAACGTCGCTTGCCTTTGCCGAGAGAACGATGTCGTGTACGCCGAACTTTTCGAGCGTGGCGGCGGAATGCAGCGCGCTTTCGGCAAGCGCCTCCGCAGACCTGCCGTATTTTTGCAGAAATTCCGCCTCTATACTGCCCGAATTGCTGCCCACCCTTACGGGTATGCCGTTTGCCTTTAAACAGTCGGAAACCGCCTTTATCTCACGTTCTCCGCCTATATTGCCGGGGTTAATGCGTATTTTTGCCGCCCCGTTTTCAACGCTTTTTACGGCGAGGCGCCAATCGAAATGTATATCCGCAACCACGGGCGCGTTCACCTTTTCCGTCAAGGCTTTAAGGGAAAGCGCGTCCGCCTCGTCCGTAATCGCCACGCGCACGATATTCGCGCCCGCATTTACGCACTCGTTCAGTTCGGCGGCACACTCGTCTACGCGCTCGGTCTTTACCGTAGCCATAGTCTGCACGCTTATTCCGTTCGATCCGCCGACGGCGGTTTTGCCCACGTAAACGGTTTTAGTCATACGCCCCTCCGATAATTTAAAGCTATACATAGTTAAGTATATATTAAATCGAACGGTTTTGTCAAACCAATGTGCGGGAAATGACAATTTATTTGTCGGTTTGAGCTTAATTTGCCCGCCGAGAGAGGGGATTTTCGTCGTTTTTTGCCCAAAAGCCGCGCTACGCGGGAAAAATTATGAAAAAACGCTTTACTTTTTAATAAAACTATGTTAATATATCTATGATGATTGTATAATGCGTTAGATGAGAGTGGAATTATAAGTTCCGCTCTCAACTTATGTATGGAGTTTTAGGGTAGTATGAAGTTCGTTCCGCTTGCCGAAATTGAAGAAATTGCAAAGAAGATTGCCGAAGAAACGGGCGTGGAATTCGTGGAGGCGGAGGTTAAGACCTCGCCCTCGCCGTCGCTCACGGTGTATATCGATACGGAGGACGGCGTGGACCTCGTAACGTGCGAAAAATTCCACCGCGCAATAGACCCCGCGCTTGACGAAAAGGACGTTTCTTACGGTTCGCCCTATACGCTCAACGTATCGAGCCCGGGGCTTGACAGGCCGCTTAAAACTCAGCGGGACTTTGAAAGGGCGATAGGCGAGGACGTCGAAGTCAAACTGTTTGCCCCCATGCGCGGCAAAAAATACTTGGAGGGCGTGCTTGCCGATTTCGACGAAAACACCGTTACGCTTGAAATTTCCGGCCAGCCGCTTAAAATAGAAAAAAATAAAATAGCAAAAATAAACAAAGCTATCGTCTTTGAATAACTAAGGAAACTATAAAAATTAAGGAGCAGTAAAATGGTTAATAAGGATTTCTTTTTGGCGCTTGAAGATCTTGAAAGCGAAAAGGGCATCAGTCAGGACGTGTTTATCGAGGCGCTTGAAAACGCTCTCGTCATCGCATATAAAAGAAACAGCGGCGTAACTGGCGGCATAGAGGTTAAATTAAACCCCGAAAAAGCCAAAATTCAGATTTTTTCCGTTCGCAACGTAGTTGAGGAAGTTACGGATAAAGATAAGGAGATCTCGGTTGAAGAAGCGCAACTTATCAAAAAGAGCTACAAGGCCGGCGACGTGGTGAGCGAGGAGATATTCCCCAAAGATTTCGGGCGAATCGCCGCGCAGACCGCAAAACAGGTCATCTTGCAAAAACTGCGCGAGACCGAAAGAGACAACACTTTGACGCAATTCAGCGACAAAGAGAACGAAATCATGAACTGCATAGTCCGCAGAATAGAGGATAAAACGGTTTTCGTAGAGATCGGCAAGGGAGAAATAGAGGGCGTGCTTTTGCCTTCCGACCAAGTTCCCGGCGAAAAGTACGAGGTAAACCAAAAATTAAAGGTGTACGTAAAGCGCGTGCGCAATAACGGCAGAAACGCTCAGGTTATCGTTTCAAGGACCGCCGCGGGGCTCGTTCAGCGCCTTTTTGAAAACGAGGTGCCCGAAATACGCCAAGGCGTGGTAGAGATAAAGGCCGTTTCGAGAGAGGCGGGACACAGGACCAAAATTGCCATCTGCTCGCACGACGCCAACGTCGATCCCGTGGGCGCATGCGTGGGCAACAAGGGCTCGAGGGTAAACGCAATCGTTCAGGAGCTCAACGGCGAAAAGATAGATATAGTGGTCTGGAGCGAGGATCCGTTGGAATATATAGCCAACTCGCTCTCTCCCGCAAAGGTAATCAAGGTTTCCGCAATAGAGGGCGAAAAGGTGGCAACGGTAGTCGTTCCCGACGATAAGCTCTCACTCGCCATAGGCCGCGACGGGCAAAACGCCCGCCTCGCCGCCCGTTTGACGGGTTGGAAGATAGACGTTAAGAGCGAATCCAAAGCCATGGCGGAAATGGAGGCGGAACTTGCCGAGCTGAGGGCGAAAGGCGAAGCCGAGGAGCCGACTTTTGAGGAAGAAGACTTTTCCGCCGAAACCACGGAAGAATAAAGCGGCGCTTGCGTATTGAAAGGAGAGACTATGAAGAACGTTCCCCTTCGTATGTGTATTGCTTGCAGAGAGATGAAGCCCAAGCAAGAGATGCTGCGCGTGGTGCGCTCGCCGGAGTGTGAAATTTCTTGGGACTTTACCGGCAAGAAAAACGGGCGCGGCGCGTATATATGCGACAGCGAAACCTGCATCAAAAAATTAAAAAAAAGCAAATTGCTGAACAGAACTTTTTCGGCAAACGTGTCGGACGAGGTGTACGTCGGCATAGAGGAGGCCTATTTTGCAGAGAAGTAAAATTCTTTCTTACATAGGCTTTGCCAAAAAGTCCGGCAATCTGAGGACGGGCGTTAACGGCATAGCTGCCACCAAGGGCGCGTGCTTGCTTATATTGTGTTCTTCGGCGGCGCAAAACACCGTTGCCGAGGCGGAAAAGCTGGCGCGCAAGTTCGGTTGCCCGCTCGCCGTCTCCTATATTTCCGTAGAGGAAATAACGGGAAAAAGCAACTGCAAACTTATGGCGCTCACCGATAAAGAGCTGGCGGGCGCAATAATCCAAAATATAAAAACAGACGAAAATTTTACTTTAAAATCCGGAGGCTGTAAGGAGTAATATGGCAGAAAAAAAGGATATTCAATTTGAAAACATTAAAAAGATAGGGCTGCTTGCCGGCGATAGCGAGTTGGGCTTGCTTTTAGCCAAGGTCAAAAAGTCGGAAAAAGATATTTCCGCCGTTATAAAGGGCCTTGCCGACAGGGCGGCAGAATTGAATACTAAAAAAATCGAGGGGGCGGCTTACGGAGAAGCTGCGGAGGAATTCGTTCCTCAACAGCCCGAGCCGAGCGAGGCCGATAC
>CAJOMS010000130.1:0-1898 GCA_905235795.1 uncultured Clostridia bacterium
TGCCGCCCACGTCCATTCGGGATTCATCCAAGCATGCCCGAGCGCAGCAATTTCACGAGTTTCGGTGGCATCATTGCGCGAGCAAGTTCTCGTTTCCTCGCCTTCTCCCTCGCAAGTCGCCGCCGTGGTTACCGTCCATTCACCCCAAGCGTGGCCGAGAGCTTTGATATAACCGTCTATTTTACTATCTCCGCACATCGTACAGGTGGAAGTTATGTAACCGTTTTCCGTACAGGTAGGATTGGTTACTACCGGGTTCGCATACGCATGGGGAATAACGTCGAGCGTTTCCGTTTTGTACTGCGCGTCGAAATAAGAACTTGCAAACTCTGCGGTTATTAACTTTGTGCCCGTCGTGATACACGTAGGCTCAACTATTGTGCTCGTTGTGGTGGTTACGGTTTCGTTAAGAACTTCCGTATCACAGCGCGAACAAGTTGCTTTAGCCGTTACGCTTGTATTATCATTATCCCAAACGTAGTTTATAATATTGTAATCGTGCCCGAGCGCGGGTATTGCCTCGGTTTTCGTGGTTCTGCCAAAGCCTTCGGCTGTGAAATCAGCCGTGTAAGTATACTTACCTTCTTCAGTGCAAGTAGGCGCCGTGTAATCGCCTGATATGCCTTCTATGGTTTTCTTTTCAATTTCATAACAGCGGTTGCAAATGCTTGTCGCGGTACACGTTGCGGTGTGAGTTTCGCTTACGTTCCAAGTGTACTGCGGAGCCTCAAATACGTGTCCGCCGAAAGCCGCAAGCTCCACGGTCTTTGTCTGTTGAGGCAAATTGTTGTTTAAAAACGTTGCGGTGTAAGTGCCCGTACCGCTTTCGGTGCATTTTGCCCTTTCGGTTACGGAATATCTTACTATAGCGCTTTCAAGCAATTTTTCGTTGCAAGCTGTACAGTAAACGGTAGCCGTGCAAGCGGTATAGTCTGTCGCCCACTCGTACGTTGCGTGTTCGTAATCGAAATTGTGTCCGATTGCCGGAAGGTTGACGTACTTGATTTCCGTCTCGCACGTAGCTTCGGCAAATTTCTTGTTGCAACGCGTGCAAACGTAATATTCCACGTTGCCGTCGGCAGTGCAGGTGGGTAAAGTTCCCGCTACGCGAAGGGGATCTTCCTCGTGGCCGAGCGCGGCAAGCTTTTCCGTTTGCTTTATGCCGCAATCGTAGCAAATGCGCTCTTGCCGGCCTTCTACGGTACAAGTGGACTCTCTGACGGTCATCCATTCGCTCCAGTTGTGACCTTCAAATTCCTGTTCGCTCCAACTTACGGAACAAGCGGCAAAGGCCGAGATCATTGCTATACACAGAGTGGACAGCAAGACGATGAGTAAACTTTTTTTCATTTTTTACCTCCTGAATATTCTTGCACGCGCAAAAATATAATTTTTTGATTAAAAAACTTAATCATAACACAAATTATAGATTAGAAAAGTTAATAAGTCAAGCCTTTTGAACAACTTTTTTAATAATATTATAATGTGAGGTGCAAAAATGATTAGATTACTTGAATTAAGGATGGAGAGGGGATTGACTCAACGAGACGTGGCAAAAGCCCTTTTCGTAAGCCAAGGAACGTACAATAATTGGGAAAATTCAAGGACGCAGCCGTCTATCGATCAGTTGGTGGCAATAGCCGATTATTTTGAAGTTACGATAGATTATCTGCTATGCCACACAGACGATTACGAAAAGACCGAAAATGAAAAATTTTCGGCAAAAAAGTTGAGACTGGCAAATAAAATGCTATCCTTGTCCGAAGAATGCGTTACCGCATTGGAAACTATCGTAGATAATATTCAAAAATAAAACAAACAGAAAAAATGGCGGCGCGAGAATAGAAAAAAGGCTAAATAGAACAAAAAAAGGGCTAAATAGAACAAAAAAGGGGCGG
>CAJOMS010000130.1:1916-5462 GCA_905235795.1 uncultured Clostridia bacterium
ATTCAACTCGCGCCGCCCTGTAAAATTTTTATGGTTAAATATTCGTGTTTTCCATATTTTTTGAAACGGTGCGCTGTTCCGCATTGAATTCGGAAGCCTGTCTTTCCTCTTTTTTGGTGACGGTTACGTTCTCCTCCTCCGCATAGCTTACGGTTACCTGCGGGAAAGGTATGTTTATTCCGTTTTCGTCGAAAATTATCTTTATTTCTCTGTTTAAAGCGCGCTGAGCGGCGTAATAGTCAGCTTCTTTAACCGTAGCAACGAAAAGCAGATTTACGCTGGAATCTCCCAAACTGTCAACGCCCTTGTAGTACGGCCCTTCGACAATTTCCGGTATGTCGGCTTTGATTTTTTCAAGATTGTTTTTTATTATCAGCTCTACCTTGGGGATGGACTCTCTGTAATCTATTGCAACTACGCACGTCGTTACCGAAAGCTCCTTCGACTGATTTATTATGGTGGAAATCTCGCTGTTGTTTACGATTTTTACGTTGCCTTGCCAGTCTATTACCTTGGTTGCGCGAATACCTATTTCGTCAACGGTGCCGCGCCAGCCGTCTATGATAACTATATCGCCCACGCGGAATTCGTCTTCAAAAACTATAAACATGCCCGCGAGTATATCGGATATAAGGCTCTGTGCGCCAAGAACTATTATCAAGCTTATGAGGCCTGCGCTTGCGAGCAGCGCCGTGGTATTTACGCCCCATGCGCCGAGAACCATAAATATTGCGATTATTACGATCGTATATTTTAATAAATTGTTTATCAGTTTAACTATCGTTTTGCCCCTGTTGGACTTAGCCAATAGTCTGTTAAGAAACGCCCGCGACACCCATAATATCAACCAGGATATCGTAATTATCTGAATCGATTTGAACAGAGACGGGATTTTACTGTAAATCTTGTTAACAAATAAGTTAGCGCTTATCGTTTTATTAAACACAGAGTTTGCACCGTAAATTTTGTCTGAAAATACGTACAAAACTATAGTAATTATGACCAATACGGAAAGAATTATTATAGCGCTCAAGCTGTACTTTGTTTCTTTATTTTTCATATTTATACCTCTTAATTGAGTTTTTTGGGCTTTATTTAGTCGGTTTTTTTTGGGCTTTATTTAGTCGGGCCGGTCGGGCGTTCGCCGATTGCCGTTCAGTTTGCCGGTTCGGTGGTGAATTTTTGCTCCCAAATTACGTGCCCGTCGTCTATGATACACAAAGTGTATTCGGTTTCCGGCGAAAGGTTTTGCAAAGAACCCCTCGAATATATTGAATTTTGATCCTGTCCCGCCGCGGACGCTGTTTGAACGCTTTCTTGCGCGATCGTATCGGAATTGCCGTCCACAAAGCGAACGTACATATCTCCCAAGTGGGTGTAACCGGTAATTTCAAAATAATAGCCGGCGTAATCGGTTCCCGTAAAAATTTGAATTGAAATCTGATCTTCGCTTAAGAGGTAAGACACCGCCTCGGTGGTAAATTTTTGCTCCCAAATTATGTGCCCGTCGTCGATGATACACAAAGTATATTCGGTTTCGGGCGAGAGACGTTCAACGCTACCGTCTGAATATATCATTTTTTGAAGGTTGCCTAAATCGTCCTCGTATTCATCGATATAAGCTTCGTTGGTGGTATCTATGCCTTCGCCGGTTATGTGCACGAATATTTCGCCTATGGGCGCGTAATCTCTTATTTCAAAGAAGTAACTTGCGAAATTCGCTTCGGTATAAATTTGTATAAATATTTGATCCTCGCTTAAAAGGTACGAAGGTTCGTTTGCCGCCTCAGTGGTGAATTTTTGCTCCCAAATTACGTGCCCGTCGTCGATGATATACAAAGTGTATTCGGTTTCGGGCGAAAGGCCTTCGGCAATGCCTTGATAACATATCATAGTACCGTCGCGCGGCTCGTTTGGCGGCGCGTCCGGGTAGTCTTCGATATAAACTTCGTTGGTAATTTCTGCGCCGTTGCCCGTTACGCGCACTAACATTTTACCTTTGGGCTTGTAATTGCTTATTTCGAAAAAGTAACTTGCGAAATTTGCTTCGGCGTAAATTTGTAAAAAGATTTGGTCTTGGCTTAAAAGGTAGGAGTTTTGACCGATTGCGAATGGGTTTGGAATAATTATTACGGCTCCTATCATAGTCGCCCCCAAAATAATCGCAAATTTATTAAAAAATTGTATCAGTTTGTCTTTCTTTTTTTTGCGTTTTGATTTCAGATTAGAAACGTTTGAATGAAGTTTAGCGTTAATAGTAGGCTTGGTCGTCGTGGCAGTGGTGTTTAATTCTTTATATTCATATCGCTTTTTAAGGGGATTTTTTTCGTTTCCGATATTGTTTTTTTCAAAAAATTCGTTTCTGTATTTTAAACTGTTGTTTGTAATGTTGGTTTGATTATATTCCGAATACTCGTTTTTTTGCATACCGATCCCACCCCCTTTTGTATAGTTTTGTAAAATTATACCATAATACGAAGATACTGTCAAGCAAATAAATTTTTTTCCCGCAAAAACGTGGGTACGGCGGTATTTATTTTATTAAATTATCGACTTTTATGCTCTTAGCGTATTCCGAAGGGCTCATATCGGTCCTTTGTTTAAAAAGTCGCGAAAAGTAATGCACCGAATTGATGCTTAACATATCGGCTATTTCGGTAAAGGAATATTTATTTTGAATTATTAGTTTTTTAGCCTCGTCCATTTTAAGGTCTATGTAATATTGTATAATGGAAGTACCTGTGTATTTGCGGAACACGTTTTTAATGTACGTTTTGCTGAAGTACAGCTGCGAGGCGATTTCGTCCAAAGTTACGCTCGAATACACCCTGCTCTGCAAAATGGCAATTATCTTTTCGGCTATCTCCTTGGTTTTATAGCCTGCGGGCTGTTCTTCTTGTTGATGGGGAAAATCATCGTGAAGTGATGCTGTTTTCTCAGAGTGTCAATGATGTTGAACTGAGCCTGGGCACCACCCGATGATAATGGGTATGGCAGTTGGGATGTGATGATGACCGACTTCTTCTCGTAACGGTCATCGAGCAGCGTAAGCAGGGCGATGCGCGTGTTCTCGTCCATCTGCTGCAGCCCAAAGTCATCGAAGATAATCAGGTCGTTCCTGTCGAGCCGTTTGAGCAAGTCCTCAAACGTGCCGTCGAGCTTTGCCTTCCTGAGTTCGTCGGTGAAGTGGTTCATACTCAGGTACAGGACTCTGAGTCCGAGTTTGATAGCCTGCAGGCCGATGGCATTGGCAAGGAAGGACTTTCCTGTGCCGGTAAGTCCCGTAACCAGCAGGTTCTCGCCCCGCCTGATGAAGCCGCAGTCTGCGAGTGTCGTCAGTTGTTCCTTCGTCAGGTTGCGTGCCGTGGAGCAGATGACATCTTCTATGAGCGGTTTCATCTTGAGCTTTGCAGTTTTCAGCAGCCTTGCCGTGCGGCTGTCATCCCGTGAGCGCACCTCGGCCTCTATCAGCCTTGCGAGTGCCAGTTCCAGTGACGGGCGCATGTGTGCTGGCAGCTTGAGCAGGTCGCCCGCAGCCTCTGCCAT
>CAJOMS010000131.1 GCA_905235795.1 uncultured Clostridia bacterium
CGAGCCTGATCTTTCCCCGTTCTCGGACAAATGGAATATCGCCCAAACAACTAAAACCGATAGCGCGGCAAATAACCCCTCAAGCGATGCGATGCAAGTAAATTCGAGGAGCTTCGATCTAAGAGGGGAAAAGAAGTCCGTTTATATAGAATCCAACACCGGCGACGCCGTTATGCCAAAAGAAGAACGCGCGCCAGAGCCGATAGAGGATTCGGGGGAACAAATTCCTATTTTAGAACAAGACTTTTACGTCGGCGTATCGGATATGCCGATTAAATACCGCTATAAAAGACCTCCTTTGGATTTGTACGACGATACGCCTAAAAACGGAATATCCGAGGCAGACGTGGTTGGGGAGCGTTGTTCCATTATAGAACAGACTCTTGAAAACTTTAATATCCCCGCACACGTGGAAAACGTCGTTCAAGGTCCGACTATAACGAGGTATGAAATTTCTATTCCTCAAGGTATTTCCGTAAATCGCGTACCTCCACGCGCGTCAGATCTCGCAATGCGACTTGCAGTAGAGGCGGTGCGTATCGAGGCGCCTATTCCGGGCAAAAACCTTATTGGTATAGAGGTTCCGAACAAGTACAAGGAAAAAGTCGGAATAAAAGAGCTTCTTGCCGAAAAAGATTTTCAAAAGAGCTCGCCGGACGGACTTTTCTTTGTATTGGGTGAAGACGTCGTAGGCAACCCCGTTATAACCGACCTCACGAAAACGCCGCACTTACTCGTTGCAGGCGCAACCGGTATGGGCAAGAGCGTATTTTTAAATTCGCTTATTATGAGCCTTATTACAAAATACGGTCCTGACGATCTGCGCTTGGTATTGGTCGATCCCAAACAAGTGGAATTTTCGATTTATGAAAACATTCCTCAACTTCTAAACGGGCAGATTTTGACTGAGGCGTCAGAGTGTATAGGCATACTTGACTGGGCAATCGACGAAATGCAGCTTCGCTATAAAATCTTCAGAGGGTGCTACGCTCAAAAAATAGACGAGTATAACCATTCTATAGATCCGAAAACTCAGCGCAAGATGCCTAAAATCGTTATAATTATCGACGAGCTCGGCGACCTGTTCTCTATCAGCCCGCAGATTAAGCACGATATAGAGGATAGAATCAAGCGTTTGACGCAAAAAGCCCGTGCCGCAGGAATACACGTCGTCGTGGCAACGCAACGACCGGACGTATCCGTTATTACCGGCGTAATAAAGACGAATTTGCCCGCGCGCGTCGCGTTTAAAGTATTAAACTTCCAGGATTCCAACACCATAATAAACAGCGGCGGCGCAGATAAGTTGCTTGGCAACGGCGACATGATATTCAAAACCGCAAATTCCTCAACTTTGCAGAGGATACAAGGCTCCTACGTTTCAAAGGAAGAGATAGTCAGGGTTTTGAATTATATAAAAGAAAACAACACGTGTTATTATTACGATAACGTTAAAAAATACCTCGACGCAAAAAAGGCAAGTACACAAAACGGCGGGTATGCCGCGTCTGCGTCTTTCGACGACGGTTCCGATACGGACTCAAGCTCCGATAAAACTTACAACGGGGTGCCGATACGTTATATCGTCGCCTTAAAATACGTAATAGGGAAAAAACAGGCGTCGATTTCAATGTTGCAAAGAGCCTTTGCCTGCGGCTATTCCACAGCGGGCAGAATTATAGACTGGATGGAAAGATGCGGATACATCTCTCCGTTTGACGGTGCTAAGGCAAGAAACGTTACCATTACTATGGAAAAATTCGAAGAACTTTACGGCGGAGCTGATCTGACAGATGAATCTTAAAGATAAAAACGTAGCGGTAATATCGCTGGGTTGCGATAAAAACAGAGTGGACACCGAATATATGCTTGCGGAAATAAATAGTTTCGCACATCTTACGGACGATCCGTTCGACGCTGAAATAATAATTGTAAATACGTGTGCCTTTTTGGAATCCGCCCGCAAAGAATCCATTGAAACGATAATAGAATTCAATGAATATCGCACCGCCGGCAAGCTCGAAAAATTAGTAGTTACCGGTTGCCTGCCGCAAAGGTTTATCGGCGAAATATTTGACTCTCTCACAGAGGCAGACGTATTCCTCGGTTTTAAGGATTACGACTTGCTCGAGGATGCCCTGCAAGAGAGTTATTCTACGGGTAACCGCATCAATTACGTCGGCAAAAAAAATACGCTCTCCGCAACGGACAGAGTCGTTTCAACGCCGTTGCACTACGCATATCTTAAAATAGCCGACGGGTGCAATAACCATTGCACTTACTGTTTAATCCCGTCTATTAGGGGTAAATATACTTCCGAGCCTATGGAAAAGCTACTTGACGAGGCTGAAAAACTCGGAGATATTTCGGAACTTATACTCGTGGCTCAGGATATCACGCGATACGGGATAGATCTTTACGGTCACTCGGAGCTGGTTACTCTCATAAAAAAACTTTCTGCGCTCGAAAATATTCAGGGAATTCGCCTTTTGTACTGCTACCCCGATATGATCGACGACGCACTGATAGACGAGATAGCCGAAAACGATAAAGTGATTAAATACATAGATATTCCGCTCCAACACGCGGACGACAGAATTTTAAAACTAATGAACCGCCCCGGCACTCGCAACGAATATCTCGAACTTATAAACAAGCTGAAAACGAGGGTAAAGGGGATAGCGATCCGCTCTACGTTTATCACAGGTTTTTCGGGTGAGGACGAGAAAGCGTTTTTAAATTTAAAAAGTTTTCTTGAAAGTGCGGACCTTTTCAACGCCGGCTTTTTTGCCTATTCGCGCGAAAAGGGCACGCCTGCATATAAACTGCCAAACGTAGTGCCGCAAAGCGTTAAAAGAGCGAGACTTAAAGAACTGTATTCCGTTCAAAGTGAAATTTCGAGACGACACCTTGCGTCTTACAAGGGGCAGGTAATCGACGTAATTTTCGACGGGATAGATTACGATAAAGAAATGTTCTGCGGCAGGGCGTATTTCAGCGCGCCGGATATAGACGGAAAAGTGTATTTTACTTCGGAAGTCCCTGTCCTTCAAGGTCAAAAATATAAAGTAAAAATAAAAAACACTGATTCTTACGATATGTATGGGAGCGTTATAGATTATGAAACTTAATTTGCCAAACCGCTTAACCCTTTTGAGAATAATAATGATTCCGCTATTCGCGGTATTCTTTTTCGTAAAGGCAATTCCTTTAAATTACGTATGGGCAACCGTCGTATTTTGCTTAGCCGCTTTCACCGATTTTTTAGACGGATATTATGCGCGCAAGCTGAATTTGGTTACCTCTCTCGGTAAATTTTTAGATCCGATTGCCGACAAAGTTTTGGTTTCTACCGCGCTTATACTTCTTTTGACCGTTCCGGCGGTATTGCCGGCAGTGTTCGGAGGAATATGCGTTAGCATTATTCTTGCAAGGGAACTGATGATAAGCGCATTCAGGCAAATTGCGGCAACTAAAAACGTAGTTATGGCGGCAGATAAGGTCGGCAAAACAAAAACGT
>CAJOMS010000132.1 GCA_905235795.1 uncultured Clostridia bacterium
ATTATATCCCACGCTTCCGCTCTCCACTCGTCGGCGTCCTCCAAAAAGAAATCGCTCGCCATACACACCCTCACGTTCGAGCCGGAAGGCATTTTCAGGTTGCCGCTCTTATCCTTTTTGATAGGTAGGTCGAAGCCGGACTTGTTTTTAACGACTACGCTCGTGTCCCTTCCGTAACGCTTATCGAGGAAGAAGGCGTAGCAGTTTTGGCAGCCTTCGCTGTACTTGTGGCAACCGTGCCACGGGTTCCATATTAGGTCGTTTCTGTCCATTTCAACCTCGCAAAAGTTTGGAAAGCAGAGTTACAAGTTGCTCTTTTTCCTGTTCGGTAAGAGATTTGGTCAATTTGTCCTCTATCACGTCGCCGAGCGCAACGAGGGTTTCGCGCATATTTTGCGCCTTATCGGTAAGCGCAACGAGTTTGCCCCTTTTGTCGTTCGGATTATCAATCCTCTCAACGAAATCTTTCTTTTCAAGATATTCCAAAAGTCCCAAGGTGGTGGGGTGAGTCAATGAGTAGAACTTTTCAAGATCTACAACCCTCGCCGTGCCCGAATTTTGCGCGTATAGGTATTTGAGAATTTTGTATTGCGCCGCAGTCAGCTCGAATTTCGCAAAGTAAGGGTTTGCCAGTTTATCAAATTCGAGCGACGCCTTTTTTATGAGTATAGCAACTTTGTCTTGCTGCATGTCTCTTCTCCTTTCGTAGCTTCCTACCTAATTATATAGTAGGTTCCTACCATTTGTCAAGCGGTTTTATAAAAATTTTTTAAAATTTTTGTTCGGAAAAGGGCGAAAAATAAAAACCGTAAAAAAATCGCCCGTGCGCGGCAAAAAGCCTGAAACGCAGAGGACGAAAATTTAATTAATATTATAACGAGTAGAGGGCAGCCGACGTGAATAGGTCGAGCTCGCCGCAAAGCGCGTCAATTTACGCCGAGATAAAGCGCAATGAGCGAAATTGTGTTTTTTATTCCGTTGAAGTGTGTTCTTTCCATCCCGTGGGAAGCGTGAACGCCCGTGCCTATAAGTGCCCCGGGAACGTCGTATCCGGCGGACCACATCGCGCCTATATCGCTGCCGTAGAAGGGGTAAATATCCACGGCGTAGCTTAACCCGTTGGCTTTGGCAAGCTCTATAAGGTTGGTTGTCAGGGCGTAATCGTAAGGGCCGTGGCCGTCCTTTGCGCAGATGGAAACGTCGTACTCGGTGCAGTTAAGGTCCGTGCCTATGCAACCCATATCTACCGCCAGCATCGTATATAAACCTTCCGGAACGTACGCGGCGCCGTGCCCTACTTCCTCGTACATGGTTATAAGCATTTTAACGTCGTACGCAGGCGTAATTTTTTTATCTTTAAAAATTTTAAGGAGAGTCAGAAAGCAAGCCACCGATGCTTTATCGTCTATAAATCTGCTCTTTAAAAATCCGCTTTCGGTAACCGTGGTTTTTGGATCTATACAAACGTAGTCTCCGCTCTCTATGCCGAGGGCGCGGACGTCTTTATCCGTCTTAACCACTTCGTCGAGGCGAATATACATATTCGCGTCGTCGCGCGGGCGCGTTGCGGCGTCGGGAAAAACGTGTGATGACGGGCTCTTGCACAAAAACGTGCCCGTATAGCGCTTTCCTCCGCGCGTTATCACGGTGCAAAATTCTCCGTCAAGCGTGGGGAGTTGCGGGCCGCCCACCTTAGTAAAGGTAAGTTCGCCTTTTGCGTCTATTCCGCGCACCATTGCGCCCAAAGTGTCGCAATGGGCGGAGAGGCCGAGCGTTCGGCTGTGGTCTTTGCCCTTGACCGAAAGTATCGCGCAACCCTTCCTCGTCAATTCGAAGTCTGCGCCGAGCTCGTCTGAGTACTTTTTTATTACCGCCATAATTTCGGAATAATATCCGCTTGGGCTCGGAGTTTTTAAAAGTTCCGTTACGGTTTCAAAATAATAATTTTTATATTCTTCGGGATCTATCTTCATTTTTTGTTCCTTACCTTTTAATATAATTGCGACGCTGATCGTAAAATAATTATACAACCGTGCGGGGCGGCGTGTCAAATTATTTAAATAAAGTAAAGGCGGAAACGGCGGGAGTTTTAAAATCCGCGAAGGACGGTTAATTCGTTGACAATTCCTTTTCGTTTGAACTATAATAAATATATGGACAAAATTGTTTTTGACGGAGAATATTTTTCTGCCGCCGATACGCTGGAGTGCGGTCAGGTTTTTCGCTTTTACCCAAAGGATGGCGGTTACGTAGCGTTTTCCGCGGATAAAGCGTGCTTTTTAAAAAACGAAGGAGCAAATGCGGAGATATCGTGCGACGATAAGGAGTATTTCGAAAATTACTTCGACCTTACCAGAAATTGCGCCGATACGGTCGTCGCAGCAAAAAATTTGGGCAATTCTTTTCTTAACGACGCCGCAGAGTGCGGAAAGGGCATAAGGATTTTGCGGCAGGATAAAGAGGAAGTTTTGTTTTCCTTTATCATATCGCAAAACAATAATATCCCGCGCATAAAGGGGTCCATAGAAAGGCTGTGTTCCGCCCTCGGTGAGGTTAAAGAGTTTGGGGGAGAAAGCTATCACACGTTTCCGAAAGCCGCCGATATCGCGCAAAAATCGCCCGATTTTTACAAGTCCATAGGCCTTGGATACAGGGCGGATTATATGCCCGCGGTGGCGGACGCCGTGCTGAACGGATTCGATCTCAACGCGGCGGAAAAACTCTCTACTGCCGACCTAAAAAAGGAATTGATGAAGTTGCGCGGCGTAGGCCCGAAGGTGGCCGATTGCGTTTTGCTTTTCGGTTTCAATCGGTGCGACAGTTTCCCCGTGGATACCTGGATGGAAAAGATTTATCGCGAGGATTTTAAGGGAGAGTTGACGGACAGAAACAAAATCTCCGAATATTTCGCCTCGGTTTGCGGCGAAAACGCGGGGTATTTTCAGCAATACATGTTTCATTTCAAGCGCAACGTAGGGGCAAAAAAATAAAAAAGCGGCCTAAAGCGCGCGTTATTCAGGGGTAATGATGAAAAGTTCAAACATTGAAAGCAGAGAGAAAACTATAGTAAAGACAAGCGCGCTGGGCGTTGCCGCAAACGCGGCGCTTGCCTTGATAAAAGCGGTGGTGGGGTTGTTGGCAAATTCCATAGCCATAGTGTTGGACGCTGTAAACAACCTAAGCGACGCGCTTTCGTCGGTAATAACCATCGTGGGCACGAAAATCGCGGGGAAACCTGCCGATAAAAAGCATCCTTACGGGCACGGCAGAGTCGAATATATAAGCGCGCTCGTCATAGCCGTAATCATTCTGTACGCGGGCATAACTTCTTTGGTGGAATCCGTAAAAAAGATAATTTTGCCGGAAGCTCCCGATTACACGGTCGTTTCGCTGGTGATAGTGGGCATCGCGGTCGTCGCTAAGATAGTTTTGGGTCTTTACGTAAAAAGCGTGGGAAAACGCGTGAAT
>CAJOMS010000133.1 GCA_905235795.1 uncultured Clostridia bacterium
ACGAAAGCCACAAATTGGCTCCTTTGAACATTTTTCACATTTTATACCATGATTTGTCGTTTTGCATATCGAAATATTGTTTTTTGAATTTTCTTCGACATTGATTCTAACTATCATTGTTTTAACCGGATGCAATAAAAAAAACGCCCCGTTCACCACGTTCAGCATGGAGGGGAAACGCAGTTATTATGTCAAAACCAACGACCCTTACCTGCCCGAGGGACTCAACCCTTTCGGGGTGGAGAACAGCTATTCGCTGGTGTGGCCCACCAAAGGGATGATGAGCAAAGATGCTGAAAAAGAGTTGATTCTGCACGAAAACGCAGAGCGTATTTTAAAATTACGGTAATACATGGCATAGAGAATAGAGTTCACCGACGAATTGCAAAATACCGACGGAGAGACGCGCCGCGCTGAATTAAGAAATAAAGACAAAAAAGAGCGATATATATTATTAAAGACGGACTATATGCCCGCCTTTAATAATCGCATTATTTTAAAAGAGTATGAGTGATCAGTAAAATTTTATCAGGTTATTTCCTTACCGTAACGCCGTCGAGAGTAAATATGTAAACGTTGTTTTCTATGGGCATAACGCTACCGTCGAGCGCGTAGATGGCGCCGGAAAGCACGTCCAAACACCTTTGCGGATCGTCGCGTTTCAATTCGTCAAAGTAAACTATGGCGGATTGATTGTGTTTCAACGCGTCGATTATAACGCGGAAATCGTCGAATTTTTTAGGTTTGAAAACCTGTAGCGCCCCGCCGTTTACAGTACGCATGTTTATCGGATTGCCGATAGTCGCATTGTTTTTTTCGGTTTCTTTCGGCTCGTTTTCCTTAACAAAAAAATCAAAAATGCTCATTTCGTCCTCTTCTACAATTTAACGTATCTCTTTTTTATCGACAGAAAGAATATTGCCATAGAAAGTACCATCGCGCCCAGCAATATCATAACGACGGCAATCACGGTGTTGTCCTTACCTTCTTTGACGGCGGTGCGTTCGGTGTTTTCGGGAATGCTCTGCCGCAAGTTTTCGGTTATTTCGCCGGCGAGGACGAAAGCGCTTTCCCCTTCGGAGTTTTGCACCGCAAGGTATTTAACGCCGTTCATTTCCACCGCGGAAGTTACGGTTACTTCTTCACCTTTTTTCAAGCCGAACAGAGTCTGTTCACCATCCGCCACGCACGTTTTATATGTGGCGCAATCGTGCAAAACGACGCCTTTTTCAAAGGTTATCGCCGTGTTTTGAGTTTTATCGTCATAGTCGGAAAGCTTGACCATGGCGTATTTTCCGTTGCCGAACAGTATCGCGTAGTCGCCTTCTTTGCCTATCAGCACGTAGTCTGCGGGGCTTGACGACTTTTTCGTTTCTTTAAAGGTGAACTTTCCGTTTTCAAGCTCGCCCAAATGTACGTTTACGCCCGTTTTTACCGTAACGGTTTCGGGCGAGGAATTAAATATGACTTGCGCGTCGGTATCAATGGTAACGTTGAATCTGAATTCGCTCAAATCTTTGCCGTCGGCAGAGATTTGCATAATTTTATTGGTTTGTCCGTCAATAAACAAAACGGCACTTTCGTATGCGCACAGACCGTGTAAGCCTTCTTTAACGTAAACGGACACTGCCGCGTCGTTTTCTATTTTATATATCCCGCTCCCGTTCGAGAAAAATACGCTTTTACCGACTGCCGAAAAATACGAAACTTCCGCCTCGAACAGTTTTCGTCCGTTTCGGTACACGTTTCCGTTCACGTAGTAATAATCGCCGTCGTCCGCAATGCACACTTCGCCTGCGCCGAAAAGTCCTACGTTTATCCCTTCGAATGCGTAAGGCAGCTGTGCGGGGACAAAATCTTCGTAACAAACGGGGCCGTTCGTAGTCAAGGCGATCAAGCGGTTGCCGTTTATCGAAAACGCGTTTGCGCCTATTTCGCCTACTTCGTCGCCGAGCGTATTTACGCGGGAAGACGTTAAATCCTCGACGTCAACGCGGTAAATAAGGTTATTGTAAAGATAATAAATAAAATTACCGCACCTTTGAATTTGTTTGTTTGCGGAACGGAATTCTTTTTCGTAAATCATTCCGACGCTAAAAAACACCATCTTGTCGCTTTGCGTTACGACAACTAAGTCGTCGTCCGCATAAACCGCGCGGGGGGAGGTCAAGGCGTAGTCGAGATATTCCACCGGACCGAGCGTTTCTTCGGCGTGGGATACCTGCGGCAGCGAAATTACGCACGCCGACAAAAACACCGCCACGATAGCCGTTGCTACAATATTAAATCGTGTCTTTCGTGCTTTTATCATTTTAAATCCCATACCGGCATAATCTTATATATTATATAATAACATAATCGGCGCGCGTTTGTCTATTTATTTGAAAAGATTTTTACGTTCATTTTTCCTTTTAAAAAGAAATATTTAAAAATTTTTTAATAGTGCAACAATCTGTCATATATGTGGTGTTAAAATAATAAACAAAACGAACAAATGTTCGAGAAAGCGTATTATTTTACACCCTATCAAGGCAAAATTAGCATTTACTTGCCAACTTTCTTTAAAATCTGTGTAATTTTGTAAAAAAATGGCATAAGCATCCCTTCCGTAGCTTATGTGTGGGCTATAATGAAATCGCTCAACAAGGAGGACGTATTATGTTTGTAACGGCAAAGACGGCAATTAAGATTTACGGTAAACTTTCCAAAGTCGCAGACGATCTGGAAGAAGTTATCAAAGAGGCGGCGTATAAGTCTTTTTATAATTCCGAACCGTGTGTTTTGCAGGCGGAAAAGATATGCAATTTAATTGAAAAAAGAAATATGGTGCTCGACCTTAAAAACAGGATAAAGCGCGCGCTCACTTCGCTGGACGGTGAGGACTTCGCCGTGCTGGTAAAGAGGTTCGGTCACGGAAAAGAAGAAATTTTCTGCTCGGACAGGACTTTTTACAGAAGGCTGAACGCTGCGCTTGCCAGATTTACCACGGCGCTTAAATTTCAGGGCGTAACCGATGAAAGTCTGCGCGAGGTTTACGGCGAAAAGTTGAACTTCGTGAGCGTGATGCATCAGGTGGTAGCGGATGAGGACAAGAGATTTTGCGAGAAGTCAAGATCTTTGGCGGGCAAGCTTAAAACGGCGTGCCGAGCGTAGCCCTAGAATTTTGCATTAACTCGTTCGAGTGAGCGAAAAAGTTAAACGTCGTCGTCATCGGAAATTGGTTCCTGCTTGCGATGGGGCAAAAAAATCAGGTAGCATACGCATATAGCGAGTATGCACCCTACGGCTATGAAAATTATTTTGTTTACGTCGCTGTCGAAAAACGAGCCCGAAAATTTTTCCGTGCTGTCGCTTATTGTTCCGCTCTGAGGGGAAACGCGCTGTACGGGCGAGGGGTCCGTGTGAGGGGGTATTTCTATTNNACACGTCGGCGGAAAAATAGCCGAATCGCCCGCCGTACATCACGTAGCAAAATTGCTCGTTGCCGCGCATATAGTAACCGTAAAAAAACGCGTCTGCAGACGAGGTTTGGTTTACCGAATAAAAGGTGTCGAAGCGCGTGTTTTTGTAAAAGGTGCCGTTCCCTTCGAATTCCGGAAAGGCGTTAGGAAAGCTTTTGCCCGTAGGCGGTTGAGATACGAAGGTCAGGGCGGCGGTGCTTACGTAACCGTAAACCGCGCGGGCGTAGTCGTAATCTTCGTAGCAATAAGTAACGGCGCACGCAGTGTGGGTGTAACTTCTTACTTTTACGAAGTAGGTTGTCGGGATAATAAAAATGCCTTCGGAAAGGTTGCCGTCGGCAAAAAGATAGGTTCCTTCCGAAAAAATGCGTGCGTAAACGTCCTCCCCGGCGGAAAGAGCCGCAAGGATATCAGGTTCTTCTTGCACGTATGAAACGGCGCTTGCGTACGCCCGCGGAGAGGGGAAAAGTATAAAATTAAACAGCGCCGCCGCTACGGCGATGCAAACAAATTTTTTTATCATAAGTAAAAAGATTATACAACGGGCGCGGGCGGAGGAACGGGCTTGTTTTGCCGCAAAGGGGAATAAAATGTCGAAAGAAGAAAAGGAAATTATAAGCGCGCTGATCGATATAGAAAGGGAGCAGGAAAGGCGTTCGGTAACTCCCATAAGCACGTACAACACGGGCAAAAAAGTGCATTTAAAGCAGTTGGCTTTTCACAAAAATCCGTGTAAAAACAGATGGGTTTTCGGCGGAAACAGAAGCGGAAAGACAGAGTGCGGCGCTGTGGAATGCGTGTATATGGCAAGGGGCATACACCCTTACCGCGAAAACAGAAAAGACGTTTTCGGGTGGGTGGTTTCGCTTACCACGCAGGTGCAGAGGGACGTTGCGCAGAAAAAGATTTTGCACTACCTCGACAAGGCGTATATCGACGATATAATAATGCTTTCCGGCAAAAAAGAGTACCCCGAAAGCGGCGTGATAGATCAGATAAAGGTTAAAAACGTCTTTGGCGGGATTTCCGTAATAGGCTTTAAGAGCTGCGATCAGGGCAGGGAGAGATTTCAGGGCAGTTCGCTCGACTTCGTGTGGTTTGACGAGGAACCTCCGCGCGAAATATACGAGGAGTGCCGAATGAGAGTCATGGACAAGCAGGGAGATATCTTCGGAACGATGACGCCGCTTAAAGGTCTGACTTTTGCCTATACCGACATCTATCTCAATAGCGGTCAAAACAACGTATGGTGCGAATTTATGGAGTGGGCGGATAATCCGTTTTTGCCGAAAGCCGAGGTGGACGCGCTATCCGCAGCGCTTGCCCCGAGCGAACTCGAAAGCCGAAGGTACGGCAGGTTTAAAAACGCGGAGGGGCTGGTGTATACGGAATTTACCGAGGAGCACGTTATCGAGCCGTTTGCCTTCCCTAAGGAGTGGCAGGATAAACTTTCAATAGACCCCGGGTTAAACAATCCGCTATCCTGCCATTGGTATTGCACCGATTACGACGGCAATATTTACGTCGTTGCGGAACATTACGAGGCGGGCAAACCGGTGGATTATCACGCGGCGAAAATCAAAGAGATATCCGCGGCGCTCGGCTGGCATACCGACTCTAACGGCAGAATAGAGGCGCTTATTGATTCCGCTGCCAACCAGCATACGCTCGCGTACGAAAAATCCGTTGCGGAGTTGTTTTACGAAAACGGAATAAACGTAAACACGCACGTAAACAAAGATTTATTTACGGGCATAAACCGCGTAAAACGCGCGTTTTCGGCAAAAAAGCTGTTTATATTCAAAACCTGCACCAACCTTATAAGGGAACTGCGCGGGTACTGGTGGGGCGAGGGAGATACGCCCAAAAAAAAGGACGATCACGCGCTCGATGAGCTGAGATACTACGTTATGTCGCGCCCGTATTTGCCGTTGCCCGTTGTTGAGCCTACGGATATTCAAAAGGATAAGGAAAGGCTCGCCCGAAAGCTGGCTAAGCGCAGGGCGAACGGAATCGGCTATGAATAAAAATAAAAAGAAAATTGTTGAAGAAGCACTTCTCCGCCGTGCGGTCGGGTACGAGGCGACCGAAACCGTTGAAGAATACGCCGAATGCGACGGGGAAGTTAAGCTTGTTAAACGAAAAGTATCAAAAAAGAATATTCCGCCGGACGTCGCCGCAGTGAAAATGATTTTAGAGCAGAACGGCGTTGCGGTTGCGGATATGACCGACGAACAGTTGGAAGCAGAAAAAACAAGGCTGCTTAAATTACTTTCGCAGTTTAAGGAGAAAAATTAAATGACAGAGAATATCAATGAAACCGAAAAGTTCAACGAGGAGCTCGCCGCGGAAATTTCAGAGGATTTTCGCAACAGGCAATCTGCCAGAAGGGAGCTTGAAAGTACGTGGGAGCTGAATTTGGATTTTTTGGACGGAAAGCAATACGTGGGGATTTCCGAAGTGGGCGACGTCTACGAGACTGACGGCGATTATATGTGGCAATGCAGAAACGTGTACAACCACGTAGTGCCGGTTATGGAAACGCGCCTTGCAAAACTTTCAAGAGTGCGGCCGGCTATGTCCGTGAGGGCGGCCTTCGATGACGACGCGGACGTTTATACCGCGCAGATAGCTTCCAAGGTGCTCAACTCTACCTGCGCGAGGTTGGACGTCGATGAAATTGTGGCTTCCGCAACCAGATGGAGCGAGGTTTTGGGCACGGCGTTTTACAAAGTGGGTTGGAATGCCGAAAAGGGAAAAGTTTTAGGCATAAGCGAAGACAAAAGGGTTTGCGAGGGGAACGTGGAGATAGAAGTCGTTTCCCCGTTTGAGATTTTCCCCGACGATCTGACCATCGAAAATATCAACGATTGCGCCAGCATAATACGAGCGAGAGTCGTTTCCGTACGCGATATTGCCGAGGTTTACGGCGTTAACGTTTCGGAAGAAAAGACGTCGGTGCTCGATTTCGGCGGAAACAAGCAAAATGCGGAAAACAGCGCGCTGCTTATTGAAAGGTATGAAAAACCGTGCGAGAAGTATCCGAACGGCAGAATCGTTACCGTTGCGGGCGGAAAAGTCCTTTGCGTTGAGGAATTTCAATATGAAAACGGGGCGGACGGATCGAGGACGTACCCGTTTATCAAACAGGTTTCCGGATCGCTGCCGGGGCAATTTTTCGGCAGGAGCGTTATAGACAGGTTGGTGCCCGTTCAGCGCGCGTACAACGCCGTGAGAAACCGCAAACAGGAATTTATAAACCGAATTTCTATGGGAGTGCTTGCCGTAGAGGACGGTTCCTGCGACGTGAACGCGCTTGCGGAGGACGGCTTGCAGCCCGGAAAAGTTATAGTTTAT
>CAJOMS010000134.1 GCA_905235795.1 uncultured Clostridia bacterium
TCTCACTGTATCCGTCCAGCGCATCAAATGGGGCGAAGATCTTGGCACGTTTTCTTCTGTCCATCTGCGGATGTTTCAGGGAGAAAGCATCGAAGCGCTGGTGCCTGGGACGGCCGGCTATAAAGGCGGCTTTGGAAGCAGGCGACGTAAAACGGGCGAACGCCATGCTCGGTTACCGCTTTTCCATAACGGGAAAGGTGGAGCAGGGCAGAAAAGAGGGCAGAAAAATGGGCTTTCCCACGGCGAATATCGATTGGCCGAAGGACAAGGCGACCTTAAAGCCCGGCGTTTACTTAACGGATGCGGAAATAGGCGGCAGGCGCTATAAGGGCGTTACCAACTACGGCGCGGCGCCCACTTTCGGGTTTGACAAAGTGATTGCTGAAACTCATTTCATCGGGTACGACGGCGACCTTTACGGCGAGAGCGTAACGGTGGAATTTTGCGAGTTTTTGCGCGAAATACGCAGGTTTTCTTGCGCGGACGAGCTGCGCGGACAACTTGAAAAGGATAAACGGCAAGCGGAGGAAAAATTATGATTTTATTCGGGCCGAGCGGCAATTCGGAATCTTTTGTCGCCGAGGGCTACACCAAGACCGAACAGGCCGCCGCATGGGTAAAAAACAGGGGGCTCGATTGCTTCGAGTACTCGTTCGGCAAAGGCGTGAATATGGGAGAGGAAAAGGCTTCGTCCATAGGCGAGGCGTTTCAAACGGCGGGCGTTCAGATAAGCGTTCACGCGCCGTATTTTATTAATTTTGCGTCCACCGAGGAGGCAAAGGCGGCAAATTCCTTCAATTACGTGTTGGACAGCGCGCGCATGGCTCGCTTTATGGGCGGCAGGCGCGTGGTTTTTCACCCCGCGGCGCAGGGCAAACAGTCGAGGGAGAGCGCGGTAGAGCTGACCTTGACGAGGATAAAGATGCTGTGCGATTACGTTTACGCCAACGGCTACGAAAATATGCTGTTTTGCCCCGAAACGATGGGCAAGTTGGGGCAGATAGGCACCGTGGAGGAGATAACGGAGTTTTGCAAGGTCGATAAAATTTTCGTGCCGACGGTGGATTTCGGGCACGTAAACGCGCGAGAACAGGGCAGTTTAAAGACCGAGGAGGACTACGGAGAGCGCCTTGACTACATGATTGCCGAGCTGGGCTTCGAGAGAATGAAACACTTTCACGTGCATTTTTCCAAAATACAGTATTCGCAAAAGGGCGAAGTGCGCCACTTGACCTTCCGGGACGAGGTTTACGGGCCGGAATTTCCGCCCCTTGCCGCCGCGCTTAAAAAACGGGGGCTGGAACCTTACGTTGTGTGCGAATCCGCCGGCACTCAGGCAGAGGACGCCGCCGAAATGAAACGCATATATTTTTCGTAAAATATATCAATTAGCCCTATATAATTGACAAACATTTCGCTATATGTTAAAATATACCAAGCGAGGGTCGATAATGAATTATTCTGAAATAAAATTATACTTGATAACGGATGAAAAACAGCGGTTCTATTTTACGGGATTCGCGTCGTCGGCGGGGGACGTTCTGCTGATGCGCGGAAGAAAGGTCTTCGTTGTTGACAGCCGCTATTATTACGCCGCGGCGCAACAACTTAAACCCAAGGGCATAAAGGTCGTTTGCGGGACCGGTTACGACGTGCTTAAAGAGTACGTTGCCAAGTCCGACGCCGAAGTCGTGGGCATAGATTTTTCCAAGACGACGATAAAGGAGTTTGACGAGCTTAAAGCTTTGGGGCTGGAACTCGTCGACGCGCAAGAAGATATACAAAAACAGATGTCGATAAAGAGCGCGAAAGAGCTTGAAAATATCGCCGCTGCCTGCGCCATAGCCGAAAAGTCCTTCCGCGAGACCGTCAAGGAGCTTAAGAGCGGGATTTCGGAAAACGAGGTAGCAGCCCTTCTCGAATACCGTTTCAGAATGAACGGTGCTTCGGATAAATCTTTCAACACCATAGTCGCTTTCGGCGAAAATTCCGCCGTGCCGCATCACGAAACGGGCGACGCTCGCCTTAAAAAGAACATGCCGGTGCTTATGGACTTCGGGTGTCTCTACAACGGCTATTGCTCGGATATGACGAGGACCTTCTATTACGGCATCCCCCCGCGCGAGTTCGTGCGCGCGTACGACGCCGTGTACAGGGCGCATATCGCCGCTTTCGAAAACATAAGAGCAGGACAATCGGGCGTCCGCGCGGATTCTTTTGCGCGTGAGCTTTTGAGCGACGAGGGCTACGGCGATTACTTTACCCACTCTTTGGGGCACGGTATAGGCGTTAACATCCACGAATATCCGGTATTGAGTCCCAAGGGCAGAAATTTGCTTAAAGACGGCATGGTCTTTTCTATAGAGCCGGGAGTTTATATAGAAGGGAAATTCGGCATAAGAATTGAAGATACGGTCGTCATGAAGGGCGGTCAGCCGCAAACGTTTATGAAAGAGCCTAAGGAACTCTGCGTTTGGGTAGACGGAAAATTAAAAAAATATAAATAAAAAACCAAATAAAAAATTGCGCCGTTTTTCGGCGAAAAAGGAGATATTATGATATCAGCAGGTGAATTCAGAAAGGGCGTTACGATCGAGTACGAGGGAAACATTTACACCATCGTTGAATTCCAACACGTCAAACCGGGCAAGGGCGCGGCCTTCGTCCGCACTAAACTTAAAAACATTGTTACCGGCGCCGTTTTGGAAAAGACCTTTAACCCGACGGAAAAGGTCGAAAACGCACACATCGAAACTAAGAGAATGACGTATTCGTACAACGACGACGGCTTGTATTACTTCATGGATGAAGAATATAACCTGATCCCCCTGAATTACGATCAGGTCGAGGACGCGCTTATGTACATCAAAGAGAACGATCCCGTTCAGGTCAAATTCTACAAGGGCGAGGCGTTTTCCGTCGAGTGCGAGAACTTCGTTGAACTTCTCGTGGTAGAGAGCGAACCGGGCGTAGCCGGCAACACCGCCACCAACGCCACCAAGTCCGCTAAGCTCGAAACGGGCATTACCATTCAGGTACCTATGTTCGTAAACGAGGGCGAAGTGATTCGCGTGGATACCAGAACCGGCGAATATATGGAAAGAGTTAAAAAGTAAAGTCACGGTATTTTTTCAGGGTTGCGTGGTGCGCAACCCTTTTTCCGTTTTAATAAAATAAAAAGGGGTAACGCATGAGGACCGTTTTCATTACCGGCGCATCCCGCGGGATAGGCCGCGCCATGGCAGTCAAATTTGCCGAGGCGGGGTACAACGTAGCTATTTGTTACAACAACAGCCGCTCAGCCGCCGAGCAGGTAAAGGCAGAAATAATTGCCAAGGGCGGCACGGCGGAAATATTTAAGGCGGACGTTTCCGACTATTCGAGCGTCTGCGGGGCGGTTGACCAAGCAAAGGCGAGGT
>CAJOMS010000135.1 GCA_905235795.1 uncultured Clostridia bacterium
GATTCTTTTGAATCGAGCCGCGCTCAATTAATAACTTTTTAAATTTATCCTCGTTTGCTCTGTAATTTACTCACAAGAGAATTATCCAAACTAATCAAATACATCAGATTGCGGGCGGTTGGCGAAGGATGACTTCTGCCCGTCTCCCAAGCCTCAACCGTTCGCGTTGAAACGCCGAGAACTTCGGCAAAAGATTTTTGCGACAAATTAAGCCGCTTGCGCATCTGTGCTACGTCGATATCGGGGAGGCTTCTTTTTCTTATATACGTTCCCGCTTTTGCCTGTCCTTTTTCATAAGCCAAGGCCTCTTCAAGCCCTGCCATAATGCCGGAAAAAAAGTCTGTTCCCTTAAAGTTGTTTTCGATTTCTTCTTGAGACAATACGCTTTTAACGTTTAATTCGGTCATATTCAGCCCTCCTTATTAATTTCTTCAATAATATTTTTTATTGCCTTTTTTTGGTCGCTTGTTAAATTTTCTTGCACGCTTTTTGGATAAGCAAACAGGAAATACGTTTTTTCTTTTTCAAAAATATCTACGTAAATAACTCTTCCGCCGCCGCTTTTGCCTTGACTGCTATTGATTTTAATTCTCAGTTTTCTTGCCCCGCCGGTTCCCTCTATAACATCGCCAAGCCTCGGATTTTGCAACAAGATTTGTTCTAAGTTCCTTAAATCGTCATCTCCAAGTCCCATCGCCTTCCAGCATTTAACGAATGGCTCCGTATGTACAAAAACTCTTTTCATATGTAATCTTTTACCTCATTTTCATCTATATTATATACGATAAAATCGTAGTTGTCAATACCTTGCAGCAAAAAATTCAGAGTCTTTCAATTATATTATATGCAATTTCAAATAAATAAGGCGATCTGAACTGTCAGGTCGCCTTTTACAAAATTATAATTTATTTCTTATCCCCATACGGCTCTATCACAAATTCTTGCCGCAGCAGTTTTTATATTTCTTTCCACTTCCGCAAGGACACGGATGTTTTTGAAGACCTTACGGTCGGGTTGCGCCAACACTTTGGTTAAAATTCAAAGCCTTTAATTTCGGCGCAAATTTCAAAAACGTTATTATATAACTTTGCTCGCTGCGCTCGCTACGCCTCACGGCGTAAACGATCCTTTTTCGGGAAACGGCTCTATCACAAATTCTTGCCGCAGCAGTTTTTATATTTCTTTCCACTTCCGCAAGGACACGGATCGTTCCTCCCCACGGTCGCCTCTTTGCGAATGGGCTGGCGAACGTCCGTTCCGCCCACGTTGTTTAGGTCGTTGGCTACCTGTTTGCGCTTGGTCTGAGCCTCGAGATTCTGCTTTTGCTCCACGTTTACTTTAAGTTTCAAGAGCACGCGCAAGGTGTCGTGACGGATGTTGTAAATCATCTCGTCGAACATATCCATACCCTCTTTCTTGTAGGCGTTGATGGGATCTTCCTGCGCGTAAGAACGCAGCGATATGCCGCGGCGGAGCTGGTCCATAGCGTCGATGTGGTCTATCCACTTGTTGTCAACGTTTTTAAGCAGAACTACGCGCTCTATCTCGCTGTAATCCACGCCCAGCTCTTTACATTCGGCAATCTTCTCCTCGTACTGACGATTGACTTCTGCCAAAATCTGTTGTTCGAGATAGTCGTAGTCCCAATTTTGAGCCCTCTCCTGAGTGACGAACTCGCTGCCCTCCTCAAGGCAGTAAATTTCCAAATTCTTGTTTAATTTTTCTATGTCCCACGCCTTGTAACCCTTGGTTATATCTATAGAATCGCCGATAACCTCTATTACGAAGTCGGGAATAAGGCGGAGTATCTCCTCGTGAATATTTTCGCCGCGCAGAACCTTCATACGTTCTTCGTAGATGACCTTACGCTGAGTGTTCATAACGTCGTCGTACTCGATAACGCGCTTTCTTATGCCGAAGTTCTTGCCCTCGATGGTGCGCTGGGCGTTTTCTATCGAGCGGGAAAGACTCTTTGCCTGAAGGGGGGTGTTTTCGTCTATCTTGAACATTTCGTAAAGACTTTGCAACCTCTCTCCGCCGAAACGCTTGATGAGGTCGTCCTCCAACGAGACGTAGAACAGCGACGAACCGGGGTCGCCCTGACGTCCGCTTCGGCCGCGCAGCTGGTTATCTATACGGCGGGATTCGTGCCTTTCTGTACCAATGATGTGCAAGCCGCCGAGCTTTATCACTTCTTCCTTTTCGGCGTCCGTTTCCTTCTTGTACTCCTCGTAAATGCGCTTGTACTCTTTGCGCACTTCCTCGACTTCTTCCGAAACGTTCTGCACGAAGGAAGTTGCAAGCTCTATGGTAGCCTCGTCCACCCCGTGGTTTCTGAGGTCCTGTTTGGCGAGGTATTCCGGGTTGCCGCCCAACAGTATATCGGTACCACGGCCTGCCATGTTGGTCGCTATGGTAACGGCGCCCTTCTTGCCCGCCTGAGCGATTATCTCTGCCTCACGGCGGTGGTTTTTAGCGTTCAAAATGTTGTGTTTTATCTTTCTTTTAATAAGTTTGCGGGAAAGCTCTTCCGACTTTTCTACCGTAACCGTACCCACGAGGATAGGTTGCCCGAGCTCGTGCCTGCGAACGATATCTTCGACCACGGCGTTGTTTTTGCCTTCTTCGGTGGAATAGATGACGTCCGGCATGTCGTTTCTGATAACGGGCTTGTTGGTGGGGATTTCGAGAACGTCCAACCCGTATATGGTGCGGAACTCCTCTTCTTCGGTCTTTGCGGTACCCGTCATACCGGAAAGCTTTTTGTACAGACGGAAGTAGTTCTGGAAGGTTATGGTGGCGTAAGTTTTATTTTCGTTGCGGATCACAACGTTTTCCTTAGCCTCTATAGCCTGATGCAGACCTTCGGAATATCTTCTGCCTATCATAAGGCGGCCGGTGAACTCGTCGACGATGATGATCTCGCCGTCCTGAACGATATAGTCGTTATCTCTCTTGAAAATGTGGTGCGCCTTCAACGCCTGCTGAATGTGGTGGTTGAGGTCGGCGTTTTCTATGTCGGTAAGGTTTTCCACCCCGAAGAATTTTTCTGCCTTAGCCGCGCCCTCGTCGGTAATGGTTACGGACTTTTCCTTTATGTCGTAAGTAAAGTCCTCGTCCGGCTTAAGGGTTTTGACGAAGCGGTTTGCCGAAAAGTAGAGTTCGGACGACTTGTTGCCGGCACCGGAAATAATAAGCGGGGTTCTCGCCTCGTCTATCAAAATGGAGTCGACCTCGTCGACTATGGCGAAGTTGAGCTCGCGCTGCATCATGTCTTTAAGATTGACCTTTAAATTATCGCGAAGGTAATCGAAGCCGAACTCGTTGTTCGTGCCGTAGGTTATGTCGCAATTATAGGCGGCGCGTTTTTCGTCGTCGG
>CAJOMS010000136.1 GCA_905235795.1 uncultured Clostridia bacterium
GGTTGCCCGTTCCGCCGAGCCAGTTGTACAAACTGTCTAATCGGTCGGCGTAGTTGCCTTCGGAATTCAATTCGCCGCCCGGTATCGTAAACGCCGTGGGGAAAACGGTTATATTTTCAAACAGATAAAATGGTTCGTAGCTGCCGATTGACTTCCAATTTTCCATTCTTATGCTGCTGCCCGTGGAGTAAGCGTATTTGTAGCCGAGCAGACTGTCCGAAAAAATATTGCCTCCTCGCGTTTTTATCGTGTTTATGCCGTTGCCCGTGTAGTTAAAGTAATTCATCGGCGCAAAGTTCGTGTAATCAATTACCGAAGAAAATACGCTGTACGCCCTGTAATGCAAGGTCAAGGGGGCGTCTGCGCTCACTTTGTTGTTGTAATCTTTAATGCGATATTGCAAAAAATCACCGTTTTCCGCCTTGGAAATCTCGTCCAAAACCACCTGAATCTGGTCGTAAGTTATCATGGTGTTTTTGTCGCCCGCAATCGTGTGATACGCGCCGAAACCTATCTGCATAAACGAGATAACGGCAATTACGATAGCCGCGATCCGCTTATTCATTATTTTAGTGCCCGTCAAAATCGTCGTTACCGTAACGCCCAAAGCAAACACGGCAAAGAGGGGAACAATGATTTCCAAACCGCCGAGCGAATGTGCGAAACCGGAAGAAAAATCTTTGGCAAATTCGGTCATATCGTACAACTTGTAAACCAACGTGCCCTCTTTAAAAGCCGGCAGAGTGAAAACGAAGGAATTTTCTCTGTTTTCCACTATGTCGTCGGTAAGGTAAAGCATGAGCGCGCACAGTGCGATAAGTACAAGCGAAACGGCGCAGGAAATGATTATTTTAACGGCCTTTTTGCCGCTCGGATTTTTGCATTTGCATAATTTTTCCGTCGCAAGGCAGGCAAGGTACAGCCCGAGCGCGGAATTCAAAAAGCCGAATCTAAGAGAATAGCTCATATACGAGCCGGCGTTCAAAAGCATGCACACCTCGTCTATCAAAACGGGTGCGAAAATCAAGGCTGTTGTAACGAATAAAAATTTGCTTAGTCCGCTGCGCTTGTCGCAAACTATCAAATAATATATGCCGAGAACGACGAAAACAGAGTCGTATAAAACGTAAGAGAGCTTATAATACAAATGATCAGCACTAAGCGCATTGTGCATGTTGGAGAACAGCCCCGTGTTCCTGCCCGAGCGCAGATACGCGAAAAACGCGGGCAAAATCATCGGCAAAGCAAGACCCACGGCAACTATCAGGCTTAGGCAAATTTTGGTCAATAACGTGCGTTTTAGGGGCTTTTCCACGCAAAACAGGACGTACGCAAACAGTATCAAAAATATGATCAGCAACGAAAAACACGCTATGGAAAAACAGGTGTAGATCATCGCGGCGATCATAGCCGAAAACAATAAATATTTCCCCGTTTGTATAAAACGGCGAAATGCATACATTGCAATCGGCAGATATATCATAAAATCAAGCCAATTTATATACGTGTTAGCAACGTGAAAATATCCGCTGAAGGTGTAAAGCAAGGAGATCAAGAGCACGAGCGGAGATGGAATAGAGGGGAAGGTTTTTCTTATAAAAAATGCCGCAGAAAGTGAGATAAAGGCGGCTTTTGCAATTATTATATACGATACTGTGTACACCGCCTGCCCCTTTCCCATAACCAAAAACAGGAAGGAAAACGGACTTACCAAGCAATAGACAATCGTGCCGAAAACGTCCGCGCCGCCCGCTACTGAAAAAGAGTAAAACAAAGAGGCATTTCCCTCGAAAACGTCAAATAAATGTTCGGCAAAAGGCACTATCTGAGCAAGCATATCGTAACTGCTCATCATATTTTGTCCGAACGGGTAAATTTCGTATATCGCCATGCACACTAGCAATATGCCTATCGCGATCAGCGGCGTTGCCAAATACGATATCAATATGCCGATAATGCGCGTTTTAGGGGACTTTTGCGGCAACGGACAGCCTTCGGTTCCGATATTTTCGTAGGTTTCCGTTACGTTTTCCGCAAAAAACGCGGCGACGTTGTTTTGCTCCGAAAAATTTTCCATAAGATTCCAAATCCTCAATTTAATATAAGTTTAGCATATTCTATAAAAAAATACAATTAAAACGCTTGCAAATTTTTTTTTAATATATTATACTAATTATTGTTTTTAAGCGTTCGTCGATTCGGTTATTTTATCGGTGTGCGCGCAATACGGAGGCGTATCGAAGCGGTCATAACGAGGCGGTCTTGAAAACCGTTTGCCTTAACGGGCACAGGGGTTCGAATCCCTTCGCCTCCGCCAATATGAGCTCGTTTGAACTTTTTCGTTCGGACGAGTTCTTTATTTAAAACTAATGACAAACGCGTTTTTTATGATATAATAAAAAACTCGGTCAGTTTATTGTAAACGAGAATTAATTTTTATTGGAAGGTGAAAACATGATTAAAATAACTTCCGGATTAGACGCCGAATCTTTTAAGGAATTCGGAAAAAGTTCGCGCATCCTGTCTTGGGTAGCTATGATTTTAGGCCTCTTGGGCATAATTGGCTTCGGCATTGAATGGGCACTAACCGGCGTTTCGACAATCGTATATATAATGATTTTTACAGCCACTTTCATTTTGGGCTTGGTATTTTTTATAATGCTGCGCACAAACAGCAAAAAATTGATTGAAAACAACTACGTAAACGATTTTACTTTTGAGGACGACGCCTTTAACGTTACTACGCATAAAAACGGCGAAGTAATCAGCACCCGCAAGATTTACTATAAGGAAGTAAGCAAAATCAAAGAGAGCGATTTATACCTCTTTATATACGTTGATAGGACCGCGGCTTTCGTTGTAAAAAAACAGGACGCAAGCAAAGAAGATTTTAACGAAGTCTTGAATTTGATCAATAATGGTATGAAAAAGTAATAAAATAAGAGAAAATTTTTTAGCGGCTGTCGCAAGTTGATGAATTTCAACTTGCGACAGCCGCTAAAACATTAAAATAAAAACGCAGTAGCAATTAGTAGCTATTGCGTTTTTTTGTTGATTTTTTCGACAATTTTTCCTTGTTTGTGTGGCGGAAAAGTTTTTTTTATCAGCCTATATCAAAATAAACCGCCCTGCTCGGCTAAAAAATAATTTTTATTTTATATGTGAATTTATTTGACTTATTTTTTTTTTTTTCTATAATACTTTACGCATCATACGCATCATGAAACAAATTTAACGTCCCGCAGTGGCCGTTTGAAGTCAAAATTCTCGCGGTAGACTAATAATTTATAAAAAATTAGCACACCTATATATTTTATATTGACATAAATTCTGTTTGTGCAGATTTATAAAATTAGTTTTTGCCTGTGCAAAAACAATAGGAGGTAAAAAATGAAAAAAAGTTTACTCATCGTCTTGCTGTCCACTCTGTGTATAGCAATGGTCTCGGCCTTCGCCGCCTGCTCCTTCAAGTGGGACGAGCAGCAATTCGAAGGTCACAACTGGAGCGAATGGGCGACCGTCAGAGAGTCCACCTGTACCGTAGAAGGCAAGCAAGAGCGCATTTGCTACGATTGTGGCATAAAACAAACGCAAAAGTTGGACGCGCTCGGCCACGAGGAAGATCCCCTTCATGTGGCGGAAACTTTGCCCACCTGTACTGCCGACGGCAACGTAGAATATTACGTTTGTACGCGTTGCAACGAGAAGTTTAAAGAAGCTACGTGCGAAACGAAGATCACTTACTGCACCATTTCGGCAACCGGGCACGATTTCGATTACGCAAACGCAACGTACGAGTGGGCAACAGACTATTCCGCTTGCACGGCAACCGTTTACTGTAAAACTTGCGGAACGTCGTCGTTAATTCAAAGCTTTAACGTAGAGTATTCGGTAACCGAAAATGCAAACTGCACCGAAAGCGGTACGGGCACCTACACCGCGACGTTTGCAAACAACGCATTCCCTCAACAGACAAAGACCGTTGAGCTTGCGGCTTTCGGCGGGCACGACTGGACGGCTCCGCAGTACACTTGGAATATAA
>CAJOMS010000137.1 GCA_905235795.1 uncultured Clostridia bacterium
AACAGGGGCATACCCGCTCAGGCACTCAAAAATTTCTGCGAAGAAATAGGCGTTGCCAAAGCTAATTCAGAGATAGAAGTGGCCTATTTCGAACATTTTACGCGTGATTACCTCAATGCGGAGGCAGAGCGCGCCATGGCGGTTTTAAACCCCGTAAAGGTGATTTTAACGAATTACCCCGAGGGCGTCACCGAGGAGCTGGATTTTGAGATCAACCCCAACAAGCCCGAACTCGGCACGCGCAAGATAACTATTTCCAAAGAAATTTACATCGACGGGGACGATTTCTCCATAGATCCCCCGCCCAAGTATTTCCGTTTGAAAAAGGACGGCTACGTTCGCCTTAAAAACGCCTATATCGTGCGTTGCGACGACTACGCCACCGACGACGAAGGGAACGTAAAGGAGATTTACTGCACTTACGTTCCGGAATCTCACAGCGGCAACGACAACAGCGGCATCAAGTGTAAAGGCACGATTCAATGGGTAAACGCTCAAAACTGCGTGCCCGTAACCGTAAAGAAGTACGACTACCTGCTCAAAGACGCCGAGTACTCGGGGCAGGATTTTTCCGAGAGAATGAATTACGACAGCGTACATTCCTTCGCCGCGCTTGCCGAGCCTTACCTCGCCGACGCGGAGGACGAAAAATCTTTCCAGCTGCTGCGCATCGGCTACTACAAAAAGAGCAATAAGGGCGGTTTTACGCTTAACGAAATAGTGTCTTTAAAGGACAGTTTTAAAAAATAATCGAGTTTTTTTGCTCTAACGCCCGATATTAAATAGAGTGTGTGTATTAAAATGCTTAAAAACTCTTGACAAACCTTATTACATAATATATAATGTACTTAATTAATTATATATAAAAGGGAATATTATGTCTATTTTCGATATCATTGTTATTGCGTTGATAGCAATCGCCGCAGTAATCGGCTTCTTTTCAGGTGCTTTAAGAGCATTATTGAGGTTCGTCGAAATTATACTGTCGATAGCGTTCAGCGCGCTTGCCGCTATGTGTGTGGCATGGTTCGGCCTTGCCGATCTGGACGCGATGCAAAATATCACCGACCTCGATTCCGCAATGAACTCCGGTGCGCTGTACATGGTCATCGCCTTCGTGGTGATGTTTATCGTTTCCGTTTTGCTCATGGACTTTGCGATAAACAAAATCGTTTATTCTCGCAAGCTCGGCAGCATTTTGGTCGATAAACTTATCGGTATGGTTTTAAGCGCCATACTGTGCTGCGTGTTCATTATGTTCATCTTCGCGGTGCTCGGCGTGCTCGAAGGTACGGAATTCGATCCTTACCTCGCCATGACTAAGGATTCGGTCATCACTCCGTTGCTGTTTAAGTATAACCCGTTTACGAATTTGGTAAATAATTTGTTCGGCGAAAATCTGCGTAACGTGATAATTACTGTATTGAATATGATTTGGCCTAACTTTGAATATATAGGTTAAAAATAAAAGGAAACGGCGGTCGAGGCAAAACAGCCCAGACCGCTTTTGTAAATTTAAAAAAGTGCTTTACAATTTTACCGTTTTATGGTATTATTATACTTAACGAACGGCGTGAGATTTAATATGTAAAACGCCGAGTAAAAGAAAAAAATCGGCGCGGTTTTATCCGCCGAACTTAAAGGAGGAACATAATTATGGCAAAATACGTTTGCAGCGTTTGCGGATACGTTCACGAAGGGCCCGAGGCTCCCGACGCTTGCCCCATCTGCAAAGCACCTAAAGAAAAATTTATCGAACAGAAAGACGAGATGACCTGGGCGTCCGAGCATGTACTCGGCGTGGCGCAGGGCGTGTCTGAAGATATCATGAACGACCTTCGCGCTAACTTCAACGGAGAATGCAGCGAGGTAGGCATGTATCTTGCAATGGCAAGGGTGGCTTATCGTGAGGGCTATCCCGAAATAGGCGCTTATTGGGAAAAAGCCGCGTGGGAGGAGGCTGAACACGCCGCTAAATTTGCGGAACTCCTCGGCGAAGTTTTAACCGACAGCACCAAGAAGAATCTGGAAATGCGCATAGAGGCCGAAAACGGCGCCACCGCCGGCAAAACCGACCTTGCAAAGCGCGCAAAGGCGGCAAATCTCGACGCAATACACGATACCGTGCACGAAATGGCTCGCGACGAGGCTCGCCACGGCAAAGCCTTCAAGGCCCTGCATGATCGTTACTTCGGCAAGTAAAATTATTTAACCTTAAAAAAAGCCCGAGAAATCCGGTAAATTCCGCTTTCTCGGGTTTTTTATTTTCGGCGCCCATTTTAAATTTATTCGAGGCAGCGCCGTTTAACTTTCTTTTTTATAGCGCCCATTTTAAATTTATTCGAGGCGGGATTAATTTGAAGAATTGTTTCAGCCGTTTTCTTCCGTTTCGTTTGCGCCCGCGGGTTCGCTTTCCACTACGGTATAAATTATCTTTCCGCCTTCCTCGCTCTGCGTGACGGTATAGCCCTCCGCCACGAAGTTGGTGTTTTCGCCTTCCGCATGGCAATTCGAGGGGTTAAAACTTTCAAAACTGCCTCCGCAAACGGTAATTTCCGCAGTTCCGGCTCTATAGCTTTCGTCATAACAATTTAAAACGTAGTCGTATGGCCACGTGGCGCTGCGCTGAATTATAGAAAAGCGTCCGCCGCATACTTCCAGCCTGCCCTCGTAAACGTAAACCGCGTGTATGTTGCCCACAAAGGTTCCGCTTTTTATCACGCAATTACCGCCGTCGGTAACGGTTACGGCAAAACAGTCGTAAGACTTTCCTTCAACGGATCCGTCGCCGATTATGGTAAGGTCTCCGCCCTTTACGTTTATAAGCGCCCATACATCCGTAGAAATATTCCATATATCTGCGGAGTTGTAAATTTTGTTTCCGTTTAAATTCAATACGCAATTCTTGCCTTCGAAAACCAATTCGTCGTCAAGATCCACGTCGGAGCAAAGCACTATATAAGCGTTATCGAGCTTCGCGGCGGCGCGCAGACTCGCGACGTCGGTAACAACAAAGCCCAACATGCCGTCCTTTCCGTCCTTGCCGTCTTTGCCGTTTGCACCGTCGGCACCCTTCTCACCTTGAGGACCTTGAGAACCCTGTTCGCCCTTCTCGCCTTTAGGCCCTTGAGCGCCTTGTTCTCCTTTTTCACCCTTAGGCCCTTGAGCGCCTTGTTCTCCTTTTTCACCCTT
>CAJOMS010000138.1 GCA_905235795.1 uncultured Clostridia bacterium
GATAAAAAAAAAGAAATTGTAGAAGATGAAGATGTAGATCAAGATCAAGATGCAGATCAAGAGCAAGATAAGGATTTATTAGAGGTGCACGGATGGCTAAAATGGCAGTTATAGGTACGGGCGACGGCATCCTCGTTTTCAAGGCGGCGGGCGTTGACGCGTACCCCGCTGAGGACGAAAAAAAAGCGCGCGAAATTTTAAGGGCGATTGCAAAGGATTACGCCGTTATTTTTATTGCCGAGGACCTCGCCGCCAAACTCGGCGACTTTTTAAAGAGGTTTAACGAAGAGCCGTACCCCGCGGTGCTGGCAATACCTTCCGGCGGAGAAAACACCGGCTTTGGTATGCAAGAGCTTAAAATGGCGTCCGAAAAGGCGCTTGGGGCAGACATTTTGTTTAAAAACAGATGATATTTACGTCATTATATATAATAACCTTAACTTCCGAAGGAGAAAGATATTAAAATGCAAGGAAGAGTAGTAAAAGTTTCGGGCCCGCTTATCGTGGCGGAAAATATGGCCGACTGCAAAATGAACGACGTTGTCAAGGTATCGGACAAAAATCTGATAGGCGAAGTCATAGAGCTTAGGGGAGACAGAGCCTCTATTCAGGTCTATGAGGAAACTGCCGGCCTCGGCCCCGGCGAGGTGGTTGAAAGCACGGGAGAACCGCTTTCGGTAGAACTTGCCCCCGGCCTTATAGAAGGCATTTTCGACGGTATACAACGCCCGCTTACGACGCTCGTTGAAAAATACGGCGACAGAATTTCCCGCGGGATAAACGTAACCAACCTCGACCATAAAAAGATATGGCAATTCGTTGCAACCGCTAAGCTCGGAGAGCAGGTCGGCGCGGGCGACGTTTTGGGTTACGTGCAGGAAACCGCTGCCGTTAAACATTATATAACCGTTCCGTTCGGGGTGGAAGGCAAAATCGTTTCCGTAATGAGCGGAAATTACAACATAGAGCAGACCGTGGCTGTAATAGGAACCGCAAACGGCAACGTAAACGTTTCTATGCTCCGCAAATGGCCGGTGCGCCGCGGCAGACCTTATAAAGAAAAGTTGACGCCCGATATGCCCATGGTAACCGGGCAAAGGGTAATAGATACACTGTTCCCCGTGGCAAAGGGCGGCGTTGCGGCAGTTCCGGGGCCGTTCGGCAGCGGAAAGACAGTCGTTCAGCACCAACTTGCCAAGTGGGCGGACGCGGAGATAATCGTCTACGTAGGTTGCGGCGAGCGCGGCAACGAAATGACGGATGTTCTCAACGAATTCCCCGAACTTAAAGACCCGAAAACGGGCGAGGCGCTCATGAAGAGGACCGTGCTTATAGCCAACACCTCGGATATGCCCGTCGCCGCGCGTGAGGCGTCTATTTACACAGGCATAACCATAGCGGAATATTTCAGAGATATGGGCTATAACGTTGCTATAATGGCAGACTCCACTTCCCGCTGGGCGGAGGCGCTGCGCGAGATGTCGGGCAGACTTGAAGAAATGCCCGGCGACGAGGGCTACCCCGCTTACCTTTCCAGCCGTCTTGCGGAATTCTACGAGAGGGCGGGTATCGTCAAGGTGCTCGGCAAGGAAGATAAAACGGGCTCAATCACCGCCATCGGCGCCGTTTCCCCTCCGGGCGGCGACCTTTCCGAACCGGTTTCTCAGGCAACGCTCAGAATAGTAAAGGTTTTCTGGGGCTTGTCTGCGTCGCTCGCGTACAAGAGGCACTTCCCCGCAATCGACTGGATGGTCAGCTATTCGCTCTACGCGGATAGGCTCGACGAGTGGTTCAACGAAAACGTCTCGCCGGATTATTCGGAGATGAGGGCTTTCGTTATGAAGATATTGCAGGAGGAGGCGGAGCTGGAAGAAATAGTGAGGCTCGTCGGTATAGACGCGCTGTCCTCCAAAGACCGTTTGACTATGGAAACGGCTAAGATTGTAAGGGAGGACTTCTTGCATCAGAACGCCTTCCACGAGGTGGATACCTACGCCTCGCTCAAAAAGCAGTATCTTATGCTTAAAATGATATATGAATTTAACCGCCTTGCAGGCGAGGCTATCGACGCTTACGCCGATTTCGACGCGATCCTTTCGTGCGAGTCGAAGGAGCTTATAGGCAGGGCTAAATATATACCCGAAAGCGAGCTTGATAAGTTCGACGCAATTTTGAAGCAGATGTCGGCAGAGCTTAAAGCTATTGCCGAAGGAGGCGAAGAAAATGTATAAAGAGTATAAGACCATTAAAGAGTTAGTCGGCCCCCTTATGCTTGTCGAGGGCGTAGAGGGCGTAAAGTATAACGAACTTGTAGAGATAGAAACTTCCAACGGCTTGCGCCGCGGCAAAGTGCTTGAAGTAAACGAGGATAAAGCCGTGGTCCAGCTGTTTGAAAATTCGCAAGGGCTGCAAATTTCAAACTCAAAGGTAAGATTTTTGGGGCACAGCATAGAGCTTTCCGTTTCCGAAGATATGCTCGGCAGAGTCTTTGACGGTATGGGCAACCCGCGTGACGGCGGCGCCCCGATAATACCCAAAAAGAAGCTGGATATTAACGGCGAGCCGATAAATCCCGCGGCGCGCGACTACCCCAACGAGTTTATTCAGACGGGTATTTCCGCAATAGACGGCCTCAACACGCTCGTGCGTGGACAAAAGTTGCCCGTTTTCAGTATGAGCGGACTTCCTCACGCCGAACTCGCCGCGCAGATAGCAAGGCAGGCAAAAGTTAAAAACAGCGACAGCAAATTCGCGGTAGTCTTTGCCGCCGTCGGCATAACGTACGAGGAAGCGGAATATTTTATTAACGATTTCAGAAAGACCGGCTCCATCGAAAGGACGGTGCTTTTCACCAACCTTGCAAACGACCCCGCGGTAGAACGTATAGCAACGCCGCGTATGGCGCTTACCTGTGCGGAATACCTCGCTTTCGAGTGCGGCATGCACGTCTTGGTAATTATTACGGATATAACCAACTACGCCGAGGCCTTGCGTGAAGTTTCCGCCGCAAGAAAAGAAGTGCCCGGCCGCAGGGGCTATCCGGGTTATTTGTACACCGACCTCGCCTCGCTTTACGAGCGCGCGGGCAGAATAAGGGGCAAAGAGGGCAGTATTACTCAGATACCTATCCTCACCATGCCCGAGGACGACAAAACTCACCC
>CAJOMS010000139.1 GCA_905235795.1 uncultured Clostridia bacterium
GTCAAACGAGCCTCGTTGTAAACAAAATGCGCGGCGACCTTGCCGTTTCGGGCGATATTCTTACGCACAAAGAGATAAGCGACGTGCTTAAAATTCCGCTTGTCGGCGTGAGTCCGGACGACGATAAAATAACCGCAGGTTTGACGTTGGGCGTGGGGCAAAGCGGAAAGGCGTTTTCCGTTCTCGCCGCCAACGTGCGCAAAAACAAGCGCAAAATTTACGATTGCACGGCAAAATACACGGGCTTTTTCGGCAGCATAAGGCGAAAATTAAAACGAATTTTATAGGTTAAATATGAAAAATAAGCAATTAAAAACCGATCTTGCAAGGATCCGTTCTGTTATCGAGGGCGATAGGCGAAACGTTTCCGCCGACGTTGAAAATATGTTAAAATACGACGTCGCTTGCGTTTTAAGCGGGTATTTCGATTTACTTACGCCTCCCGAAGTGGAGATTTTTTCATCTTGCGGTCAGGTCAAACTGTGCATAACGGCATCGGCGCGCAACGTAAAGAGCGCAGGAGTGCGCCCGTCCGAGGCGGGGACGTTTTAATTATTTGTAGCTTTTCGCGTCTATTTCAACTTTGACGTCCGCGTCCCGTAAAACGATGTCTTTCAGCCCCTCGTAATAATTGTTGTGCGTGCGGTAAAGCTTGTTTTTAATTTCAAAAATGTCGCAGTCGGCTGCCCTCGTAAGCTCAAACAGCTCCTTGTATTTCTTTTCAAGGTCTTTTTCAAGTGCGGTAATCACGTTGTTTTGCACGGCGTAACCGGTAGAAAGCTCCTTCGGATCGCTGACGACGCTCGAATCTTCTATCCTGACGTTAATTGAAAGTTTAATGTGGAGCACGGGCACGCCGTCCTCGATTTTTAAAGTTTTCTTTGAACGGTTATCCCTTATATTAATTACGATATCCGCATTTTTTCCGTTGTCGTCCACGTTTTTCAAAGGGAAGGATGTCTCGTTGCTCTTGTGCGAAAGCAGGTTGTAAGTCAAAGTCTGTTCCGAGGTGAAATCCATCACCCTTTTCCCGTTTGAAAAAAGCGCAGTTGTCGTCGCGTCGAAAATTTTCTCTTTGGAATCTCCACCGCCCGATTCGGACGAACTTCCTCCGCCGCTTTGGGAATCCCCACCCGAGCCGGACGAACTTCCCCCGCCGCTTTGGGAATTCCCTCCGCCCGAGCCGGATGAACTTCCACCGCCGCTTTGAGAATCTCCTCCGCCCGAGCCGGTCGAACTCTCACCGCCGTCTGTAGGGATGAGCTTGATTATGGGCATAGCTGAAAACCCGCTTTTATCGTAATAGCCCATGGCAAACTCCTTCATATTCATAAAGGCAACGGCAGAAGCGCTCTCGGCACTTCGTTCCAAAATTTTAGTAAGAGAAAACGCCGAAAGTTGATCCATTGGGTTTACTGCGGAAACGATTTCCTTTGCGGAACCTTCCGCCGCGCACAGCTCCGCGCTGTCGTTAATTCTATCCGTTCGTATAAAGTAGTCGAGGCAAACCATAACGTCGTCGTCAAAAATTCCCTCGCCTAAAATAATGACGTTGCAAAAAGCAAGTTTAATGTACCACCCCGTGTGCGAGCCTATGTTTTTAAGCGCAAGCGCAATGGTTTTTCCCTTGCCTGAAATCACCGTGGATTTGTTCGACGCCGCCTGATCCGTTGCTTGCGGAACGGCTATCTGCGCTGAAACCTCGTACTCGTCGTCCTGCTTATCCACGCCGAGGGCAACCACAAGCGCCGTTTCCTTTATATCCACGAGCGAAAAATCGTTAGTAAGGTCAAGAATAAATATCCCTAAAATTATCAATATAAGCAACTTACTTTTCAAGAATTTTTTCATTGTTTTTTCTCCCGAATATTAGGGTAATGAGCGGTATAATATAGCATAAAACGCACATTATCGGCGTAAAATACTTTTCAAAAAGCATGACGATTTCCCTGAATCTAAGCCGCATTACAACTGTCAATATAGCGCCGCTTACAGCGATCGCCGCGGAGAATATTGTTCTTTTATTTTCGCCGAAAACTTCGCACAGGCACTCCACGGCAAATATCAGCGGAACGGTGAGGGAGAGGGTAGAACTCGTCAACAAAAGCAGTGTGGCGATATAGTCGAACCTCAAAATATTGGCGAGCGTAATACCGTATTTAGTCATTTTAGGCAGGGCGTAAATTTCACGCGGGGCAAGTACGCCGTAAATAGCCGTAAAGGAAACGAAGATCACTTCGCTCAAAAACGCCGCGGCGCAAAACGCGACCGTCGCCCAAGCGTTAAAGTGTTTTTCTTTTCTTATTTTGCCTGTCAAAAAAAACAGCATCAGCGGTTGCCCGTACCATATCAATCCCGAATAACTGCCCGTTAACGTTTGTTTTAGGGGGTTTTTTAGCACCGGTTGCAAGTTATTGAAGTCCACCGACACGAAAGCCAGACCTATTGCAAGCAGCAAACCGAGCACGGAGGGCCAAATCAACATCTCCGCGGTGCGCCCCATTACTTTCAAGCCCTTAACGCACGCATAAAACGCCACGAAAAAAAACGGCAAAAAGGTTATTACGGAAGGTAGCGTTTCGTATAGCGTTATCTCTATGAAATTCCGCTGTTCGAATAACGGCACCGTGGCTTTAAGCAAAAAGTACGCCGCGTACAGTATAAATACGGCGTTTGCGCCGAATTTTCCTATCGTATCCGAAAATATTTCGTAAAGAGTCCGCCCTTCAAATTTTTTCAATACGAGCAAAGCGGTGGCGAGCAGTGCTCCGTCGAGCGCAAAGTTCAAAAGTCCGGCAAACCAAACGTCCTGCGCGGCGTAGTTAGAGTAAACGGACGGCAATATCAAAAATTTTGACACAGTAGTTATAATGAACAACAGTAGAGATACCTGTTTTTTGCTTATATCCATAAACACCTCGATAATGTGTGAAATAGGGGGTTAATTTAATTTTTTTTCTCGTTGCGCAGGCGGCGTTTGTTCTTTGGGGAGAACGTTTCGGGGCGGTATTCCATTTCTTGCAGATACCCGAGATACAGCGTATCTTTAAGGTCTTTTGTTATAAGCGGGGCAAACGGCGCAAGTACGGGCACGCCGAAGTTTTCCAACCCGCATAAATAAATGATGATAAAATTTATGGTG
>CAJOMS010000140.1 GCA_905235795.1 uncultured Clostridia bacterium
CCCAAAAGCCTGTTTGCCAAGCTTGATTTGCCCGCGTTAGGCTTTCCCACGATGGCAATTTTTATATCGTTTTCGTCGGGAACGGCTTCTTTTTTATCGAAATACGAACAAACCTCGTCCAGCAAATCTCCCAGCCCCTGCGATTGCTCCGCCGAAATGCCGAAGGGCTCGCCGAGTCCCAAAGAATAAAATTCCGAAAGTTTTACGGGATCGTATCTATCGAGCTTATTTACGGCGAGAACGACCGGTTTACGCGAATGGCGCAGCTTGTCCGCAACGTCGTAATCGGAAGCCGTAATGCCGCTTTTTGCGTCGCACATAAAAATTATGACCTGTGCGGTCTCTATGGCAACTTCAGCCTGTTTTTTTATGTGAGACCACATTTCATCGTCGGATTTAAGCTCTAATCCGCCGGTATCGATTATGGTAAAATTATAATCCAACCACGATGCGTCCGCGTAAATTCTGTCGCGCGTTATGCCGGGGCAGTCCTGTACTATCGATATCTTTCTACCCGCAACCTTATTGAAAAAAGTGGATTTGCCAACGTTGGGCCTGCCAACGACGGCAACTATTGGTTTTGCCATAATTATTTACCTCCTGCCGCTCTGTACGGCAACGTGAGCGTATCGAAAAAACTTTCACCGCTGCCGCGAGTTACGCGCACCGGTTTGCCTACCGTTTCCGATAGCTGAGTTAAGGTGGTTCCGTCCAGAAAGACTTCCTCGAATTCTCTAAGCATATTCGACGGAATTACGACCTCGTCGAATTCCTCTTTAAAGTTAAGACACGCCTCGGCAACGTCCTTGCCGACCAGCAGTCCGCTGCAGTCCACCGTTTCTCCGAAAAATTTGTTTTTTACACCGATAACGTGCGTTTTAAGGCACTTACAGTATTTTTCCACCGTGTGGGCACACTCTCTGATGAAGCCCTCTGCAGCCGTTCCGGTAACGATCAAAAAGCTCTTTTCGTACGTTCTTTCTTCAAGCGCGTCTTGCAATTCGCGGTAAAATTTTGCCGTCATTCCAACGCCGTTTTCTATCTGCGGAAATTCGCCGTAAAACTCAAAAGGCTTTACCGGTACTCCTGCCTTAAAGTAAAACTCGTCGGAAAGCGTCAAAAAGTTCACGCCAAACTCGGCGTTCAATCTGTCTGCCTGAGCTATAACGCCCCTGCAATATTCGGCGTTTTGCTCTTTTATCTCGTACAGTCCCTCGCGGAACTGCGTAACGCCGCAAGGCACCGCGGCAAGAGTTTTGACCTGCGGATACAGTTTAAAAAGTTCTCTTGCGGAATAGTCGAGCTCCTGCCCGTCGTTTACGCCCGCAACCAAAACAATTTGCGTGTGCATCTCTATACCAGCATCGGCAAATCTATGCAGATAATCAACGATTTTGCCGGCAAAACGGTTATTCATCATCTTCGCTCGAAGGTCGGGGTTCATCGTATGCACGGAAATATAGAGCGGAGAAAGTTTGTATCTCACAATCCTATCCGCATCCTCATCGGTGAGGTTAGTTAAAGTTACGAAGTTGCCGCATAAAAAACTTTGGCGATAATCGTCGTCCTTTACGTAAAGCGTTTTGCGCATACCGCAAGGCATTTGATCCACAAAGCAAAAAATACATTTGTTGTGGCAGGTTTTTATAGACATGCCATCGTCCTCGAATACGAGGCCGAGCGTTTCGTCCTCATCTTTTTCGATTTCGTAATCGGTTTCTTTCCCACGGGCGTCCGCCACGCGCATGGTAAAACTCTCGCGCGCGTCGTAATACAGATAATCTATAACGTCGTTTGCGGGAAAACCGTCAAATTCGATAACGGCACAACCCGGTTTAAGTCTCAGCTCTCTGCCTATGCCGTGTTTTTCAACTTCGCTTATTTTCAACACAATTATATTATATTTTAATTTTCGTTTAAAGTAAAGGAAAACCGCTTACGTTTGCCGAAAAATTAAATTTACAGGCAAAACTTTAAAACTCGCCTTGGAGAAAAAACGGTTATAAAAAACGCCGCCTTATATTTCCATTGTGGCAAATCGAAATAAAAAGTGGCCTTTTTCTCACATTATCAAGCATTTTTATTATCAAGGATCTCCAACACCCGCGCAAAGTAATCGGGCAATGGCGCCTCGAAAGTCATCCTTTGCCCCGTTTCAGGATGATTCAATTCCAGCCGACATGCGTGCAACAATTGCCCGTCCAACCGAAATTTTTGATTTTTGCTCCCGTAAGTCTTATCTCCGACGATGGGGTGACCCAAATACTTGGCGTGCACGCGTATTTGATGCGTTCTGCCCGTATGTAGGCGAAATTCGCAGAGAGTATATTCGGGATATCTCTTTAAAACCGTGTAATCGGTTATCGCAAGCCGCCCTTTATCGTAGCTTACTGCCATTGCAGTTCTGTCCTTGGGCGAGCGGTCAATCAAAGTTTCTATGTGGCCGCTGTCGTCGGACAAAACACCCGTAAGCAGGGCTATATAAGTTCTTGCGCAAGTTTTATTTGCTATCTGTTCGGAAAGAGAAAGGTGGGCTTTATCGTTCTTTGCCACCACCAAAAGACCTGAGGTATCCTTATCTATGCGGTGAACGATTCCGGGACGAATAACCCCGTTTATCCCACTTAAACTGTCCAAATGATATAGCAACGCATTAACGAGAGTGCCGCTCTTTTCACCGTTTCCGGCGTGAACGGTAAGTCCCTGCTGCTTGTTTATGACGGCAATAGACTCGTCCTGATAGACGATATCGAGCGGTATATTTTCCGGCTCCAAACTTATCTCCTCAGGTTCCGGAAAGACGACGGAAACGACGTCCCCGCACCTGACGGGGTGCTTAGCCTTTTCGGCGTTACCATTAAGCTCCACGTTGCCGCCCTCGATAAGTTTTTGCGCACGACTGCGCGTTATTTCCGCCGTTTCGGCGAGAAACACGTCCAATCTCTGAAATTCGCCGTCCGCCACGTAAACGCACTTATTCATTTCGTTCAATATTTTTCTTCCGTTTTTTCCCTATCGGAATCAACGGGTCGTCGCCAAGAAAAACAAACCAAACGATCAACATGATCGCACCGACGGTAAGCGCTA
>CAJOMS010000141.1 GCA_905235795.1 uncultured Clostridia bacterium
AGTTGCCATTCGCCAAACGTGTGTTCGCCTGACGCTTTCTCGTACACCTCTTCTTCCGTGACGTCGCAAAGCAAGCATTTCCTCGTTTTAACTCCGTCGATGCCGCAGTTCTGCTCTACGGTGATCTTCCAATCACCGAACACGTGTTCGTGATTGTCGTCGGTGATCTGTTCGCACGAGGCGAAGGCGACCAAACCGATCAATGCCGTTATCGAAGCAACGATAACAAGCAACAGTTTTTTGAATTTGTTCATCTTTTTCTCTCCTTTTTTTATTTTATTTGTTTAAAAACAAATTTTTTTCAAATTAACCGTGAGGGATGACGAATACGCCCTCGCCTACGTCCAACTGAATATCGAGCACGCCGTTTTTCAATGAAACGGTAGTCTTTTCACCGTTTTGATAAACGTCTGCCTTTGTAAACTCGTCGAACGTCATATTTACTTCGGCATGCGCTTGAAGGGTGGTATCGTTGTAATTTACCACCATAAAGCCCGAATTGCCCTCGTCGTCCTTCATGTAGCCGATGACGACGTCTTCTGTAGAAGTGACCGATTTAACGCCGGAAAGTCTTGCTACGGTCAAAGGTTCTTTGAGCATATCCATAGCTTTATTGTAGTAATCGGCGTCCTTATTAGTGTTTTTGGTGCCGAGTATCGGGCATACGCCGAGCCAGTTGGCATTGAACTGCATATACACATTGGCGAGTTTTTTAATTTCGGTATTTACCTTCTTGGAAGATTCGTAAATTTCCGTCGTTTCGCCTTCGCGGTTTACGAGCGCGTATTGATAATCCTGAAATTCTGCGCTTACACTGGGCGTGCAATAACAGAAATAAGAAACGCTGTCGTACCCGAACGCCAAAAGCGTGTAGAGTTGAAGGCGAATATCCTCGTAAGTAGGCAATCTGTTGCGCGTGCCCGTGCCGTACGGCATAGACTGGATAAAGAAGTTAGAAACGAGCTTAATATCGCTGTCGCGCTTTGCCAGCGCCAGATATTCAAGATTCAACAACCAGGAAGTCTTTAAATAATACGGGTTCCTTGCCGACCTGTTATAGTAAAGAGGATAATCGTCGCACGAAAGCCAGTTGTCCGCGTCACAATCCGAATAAACGGAATTTACGTATTCCTCCTGAGCTTCAAGATATTCTTCATAGGTGAAACTCGGGGTACCCCATTGGAAGCTGAGTGAAGTAGTGGGATTCAAGTTCAGCAAGAACTCTACGTCGGGGTAATTTTTATGTATCTTTGCAACAACCGGTCCTATATCCACTATGCCCTCTCTGTTGTTGCGGGTATTTTTGTAAATAACGGGCTCGTCGTAGTTAAACCCAACGAAAGACGGGTGCCTGACGTAATCTTCTACTAAGTATTCCATCAGATACAGGTTGCTCGAAACGTCAACGAACGCCTTTAAATCGAGTTGATCGCATATAGTCAAAGCCTGTTCTATGCGCGTGGATCCCGCGGTACCAACGTTGTTTCCCATAAGGAAAACGTAATTAAAACCGCAATCTTTAAATTCCTGATAAGCTTCCAAGGTCGGTTCCGGCGCGTACCATGCGTTTATGATAAACGGGCGAGCCTCGACGCTGTCGTAATCTGGTAAAACCACCTCGGTACGAGCGTCGCCCTCGTTGCCCTTGTTGTCGGTGCAACCGAAAACGCTGCCCATAAACAAACAGGCTATAAGCACGCAAAAAACGGATTTTACGAATTTGTTAGATCTGACTTTCATTTTTCCTCCTAAAAACGTCTTTAATTATTTGAAATTAACCTTTCAAGCCGCCGGCAGACATACTTTCCATTATGGTTTTGGAAAAAGCTACGTAAAGCGCCAAAACCACGCCCGTCGAGAACACCATAGCCGCAAACACGTAAGGCATACTTGCGTTGTAACGCGACTGTATAGCCATAAGTCCGTACGCCACGGTCGGGTGGCTGTTCAAATACAGATACGGAGTATAGTAATCGTTCCAGCAAGCTATAAACGACATTATTCCCAAAGAAACGAATATCGGCGTTGCCTGAGGGAACATAATGCGGATGAACACTTTAAAATCACCCGCGCCGTCAAGAAAGGCTGCCTCGGCATATTCCCACGGGATAGCCGCAAAGAAGTTTCTGAACAGCAGGAAGCTAAAACCGAAACCGCCCGCATTAAGCAGGAATACGCCCCAGAAAGTATCCAAAAGGTGGATAGATTCCATAAATCTGTACGTCATCGTTACCGAACCTATCGTCGGCACGACCAACGTTATTATCGCAAGGCTGGTGATTAAGCCGCGGATCGCAAACTTGTATTTTGCCACGATATAACCGGAAATCGCCGGTATGGTTACGGATATTATAACCGTGCCTACAACGTAAACGAGCGAGTTGATTATCATTAGCGGCATAGACGTGTGTCCGCCTACTTTATAAGAAAACGCCTTGCTGTAATTTTTTCCTATTGCATCGAAAGATATATCGAAAAACCTGAAGGGATATTGCGAAAACGACGAGACGGAACGAAACGAGCTGAACACCATCCACAAAAGCAGGAATATGTAGCTCAAAGCGAAGATCATCATTATCGTAAAGCAAACTATTCGGAAGATTCTATCGCCTGTAGAAAATTTCTTTTTCATATCAATATTCCACCTCTTCCGTAATTTTGCTCATCAGGTATCTGAACGACAATATAAGAGCTGATCCGAATACCGCAACGAGTACGCCCATCGCGTTTATAACGGTGTTTTTAGAGTCGTTTTTAACGCCAACGGTTATCATTAAGCCTATCGTAGAAGCGTGCTCCGACGTGCCGTCCGTAAGTAATAGCGACGGCATCATCCAACTGAATACCGCGGCTACGAGCGTAACCGATATAGTAGTTATGGTGGGCCATATAAGCGGGATGCACACGCTTACGAACTGGCGGAGCTGCGATGCGCCGTCTA
>CAJOMS010000142.1 GCA_905235795.1 uncultured Clostridia bacterium
GCATTTTTGCGCGATTTCGAGGGTATTTGCCACGGACTCCGGATAGCCCTTGAAAAGTTCCGCCATCTCGTCGCCGCTCTTTAAATAGAACTCCTTGGAGCCGAAACGCATGCGGTTGGGATCGTCTATCGTGCGCTTGGTGTTTATGCAAAGCATTACGTCCTGCATTTCCCAGTCCTCTTTGGTAAGGTAGTGCGCGTCGTTGGTGGCAACGGTCTTTACGCCTATTTCCCTCGCCAGCTTAGCAAGCAGAGGAAGACAATATCTTTCCTCCTCGAGGCCGTGATCCTGCAACTCTATGTAAAAATCGTCGCCGAACATATCTTTGAGCATAAGCGCGGTCTGTTTTGCGCCCTCGTAATCTCCGGCGAGCAGGCGCTTGGGAATTCGCCCCGCAATGCACGCGGAAAGACAAACCAGCCCTTCCGTGTGGTCTTTAAGCATATTATAGTCGGCGCGCGGCTTAGAGTAAAAACCCTTGGTCCAGGCGTCGGAATTCAAACGAATAAGATTTTTATAACCTTTTTTGTTTTTGCAAAGGAGAATGAGGTGGTCGTACTCGGCGTCCCAACGGCCGGAACGCTTGGTCATATCCTCGCACATATACATCTCGCACCCTATTATGGGCTGAACTCCCGCCTTTTTAGCTTCCTCTGCAAAATACAGCGTGCCGTACATGTTGCCGTGATCGGTTATTGCAACGGCGCTCTGCCCCATGCCCTTTACCACGCCGAATATTTCTTCTATCTTTGCCGCCCCGTCGAGCAAGCTGTACTCCGTATGGACGTGCAAATGTACGAAATCAGTCATTTTAAACCTCTCTAATTCTTCAAATCGTTAGCTATCTGCATAATCTTGCGCATGCGGTGGTTTACGCAGCTTTTGGTTACGTTCAACTCGTTTGCCATCTCCTCGAGCGTAAGCACTTTGTCCGCCGCGCGTAGTTCCGCCACTGCGCGGAGTTCGGGCGTAAGCGCGCTTAGCCCCACTGTCTGCGATATAGTCTCTATCGCCTCAACCTGCCTTTCCGCAGCGGCTACCTGCTTTGAAATATTGCTTAAATCGCAATTAAGCTTGCGGTTGGCGCGGTTGTTTATGTCCTTTACGACGACCGTTTCGGCAAGGACGGACACGCTCTCCTCCGCGCCGATTATCGTCAATATTTCCTGAATTTCCTCGTTGCTCTTTACGTACACGACAAAGGTGTTTTTGCGCTCTATAAGTTTTGCGGCGATGTCGAACTCGGCAAGCAATTCCGCAAAGTCGTGCGCGGTCTCGTAAAACGAAAACACGAATTCCAGATGATACCCCGTGCTTCCGCCGGACGCCGTCGGCACGGTACAACTTCCCCCGCCCAAAAACGCGCCGGCAATATAAGCGCGCTTGCAGCACTCGGACTCCGTTATGTATTTATCTATGCCGAAAACCACCTTTACCCCGTCTGCCGAAACGGAAAGGATGCCCAACTCTATAAGCGCGCCGAGAGTGGCATCGGACAAGAACTCTGCCGAATAATTTTCCTTTTCGCCCGAACTTTTGGATTTTACGTTGCCTTCGATGGCAAACGCCTTGCTTACGATATCGCAAAAATAGGCTGCCGTGGCGGCGTTTTCGGTAAAGAAGGAAAAGCCGACGTTCGAACCCTTGCTTACGATAGAGCCTGCCGTCCTCAAAAAAGCCGAAAGACAGGCGATCTTGCAGCACGCCGACGGGAACTCTTTGCGCGTTATCTCCTCTTTTACGGTGCGAGTAAAACTCATAACTTTACCCCCTTGTATTCGGCGAAACGGAAGCGGGGCAACCGCCCGAGATTGTGCACGCGCGTTTCTTCTATGCCTACGCGCCGCATCAGCTCGAGCGCGGGGGCAATATCCGCCACGCGGGACGGAGAATGAGCGTCCGACCCGATTATAAAGTTGACGCCCGTCTCATAAACGGCACGCCACTGCTCGTCCGTCATGTGTGATTTTTTGGTGTTGATTTCTATATAAGTGCCGTATTTCGCACAGCAACGCGCCACTTCGGCAACGTCTGCAAACACGCGATAGTCAAGGTGAGTGATTACGTCTATAGGTTGACGGGTAACGGCGTTGACGTAAAGGTCGGTCATAAACGCCTTTGACCTGCCCTCAGCCGTTCCGCCGAATTTGGTAACCGTGGGTTGCCAAAAGCCGACGTTCCACCAAGACGACAGATCTTTATATTTAACGCACACGTGCGCCCCCGCGAGGAAAATGTCGAATTTGTCGTAAAAATCTTCGGTCAGGTCGCAATTTCCGTGCTTGTCCACAAAGTTGCTCTCCACCCCCATAAGCACCTGCACGCCCGTTTGAGCGGTTGCGGCGGTGCAATCGGCGCGCATAGACTCGAGCGAACGCTTTTTTACTCCGAAAAACGGATGGGCAAAGCCGTGATCGCTTATGCCTATCTGCAAAAGTCCTTTTTCTTTGGCCGCAACGGCGTTTTGCAATACCGTACCCGTGCCGTGGCTGTAAACGGTGTGGGTATGATAATCCGCAAGAAAGTCCATTAAAACTCTCCTAAATACCTTATTTCTTCTTCAAGTGAAATGCCAACGCGCTCTTTTACGGCAGACTTGACGAGTTTAATCAAAGAGTAAACGTCTGCCGAGGACGCGGTTCCGTCGTTCAAAATGAAATTTGCGTGCTTTTCCGAAACGGAGGCGCCGCCCATTTTAAAGCCCTTGAGGCCTGCTGCGTCTACCGCTTTGCCCGCCGCATACGCCCCGTTTTTAAAAACGCTGCCCATACTTTTACCCTTGGGCTGGGCTGAGCGAGCTTTAACACAGGCCGAAATATTGTTTTCAATTTCTTCAAAACTCGCCGTTTTTACGCGAAAAAGGGCACTTATTATAATTT
>CAJOMS010000143.1 GCA_905235795.1 uncultured Clostridia bacterium
ATCGCGGGGAAACCTGCCGATAAAAAGCATCCTTACGGGCACGGCAGAGTCGAATATATAAGCGCGCTCGTTATAGCCGTAATTATTCTGTACGCGGGCATAACTTCTTTGGTGGAATCCGTAAAAAAGATAATTTTACCGGAAGCGCCCGATTACACGGCCGTTTCGCTGGTGATAGTGGGCATCGCGGTCGTCGCTAAGATAGTTTTGGGTCTTTACGTAAAAAGCGTGGGAAAACGCGTGAATTCCGACTCTCTTTCCAACTCCGGACAGGACGCCTTGCTCGACGCCATCATCTCTGCAGCCACACTCGTCGCGGCGATAGTCTTTAGTTTAAGCGGCGTTTCGCTGGAAGCTTACCTCGGCGCAATCATATCGCTTTTGATCATCAAGGCGGGCGTTGAAATGGCTTGGAGAACGATTAGCCGCATCGTTGGAGAAAGAACGCCCGCGGAACTTTCGAAAGGCGTAAAAAATACCGTTTCCGAATTTGAAGAAGTAAAGGGCGTTTACGATTTGTTTTTAAATAATTACGGTCCGGATATCTACAACGGGTCCTTACATATAGAAATAGACGACAGCCTCACCGCAGTTGAGATAGACGAGTTGACTCGCAGAATATCCGAGGCGGTGTATTTAAAGAACGGCGTTATTCTAACGGCAATAGGCATTTATTCGCGAAATACGGGGGATAATAATGCAAACAAGGTATATAAAAACGTAAGAGATACGGTTATGTCCAAAGACGGCGTAATGCAAATGCACGGTTTTTACTTAAACGAAAAAGAAGGTCGACTGACCTTCGATATAATTATTGATTTTGCCGTGCCCGACAGGCGCGCCCTGTACGAAGAAATATACCGCGAAGTAGCCGCTTCGTACCCCGAATACAGCGTAAGAATCACCCTCGATAACGATATGAGCGACTGACAAACGGAAAATCGGTCCGTTTAAGTTTCCTTTTGCTTGTTGAACAATAAATATTTGCGAGAAAAGTAATTGAAAACCAAAACCACGGCGGTAAGTATAGTTTTTATCAGCCATTCGTTCATTCCCAAAAGGTCGTAGCCGACGTACATACCCAACGTGTGCACTACGAGCCCCACCGCGGAAAGTCCGGCAAACGCCAAAAAACCGCCGCCCGTTTTTGCCTTTGTAGTATCGGCGGAACTGAACACGAATATGACGCTGAAAATATAATTGAAAATGAGTCCTAATACGAAACCCGTTGCCGTACCGACGACGGTAGCCAAAGTAGTCGGCTTGTAAGAAGTCCCGTAAAACACGCTTAAAAGCCCGTTATATTCGTTTGGGGCAAATATGTATAAAACGAAACACATCGCGGCGTAATCGATTAAGGTGGCGAATCCGCCGACGAGCAAAAACTTGAAGACCTCCCACAAACGCGGGTGGTTTTTTATTAAATTTTTCATAATTGATCGTTGAATTTATCTTTAATAACGTAAACGGGGCGATTTTTTACTTCCTCGTAAATATGCGCCGTGTACACGTCTGAGATGCCTTTAAGAGACCAGCTTACGCCGAAAAGCAGTACCGCGGTAGGTATGAGCCATGCGGCAAGCGGTAGGGCTATACCGCAGATGGCAAGTATTATGAAGGTCAAAAACGCCGCTATCGACAAAAAGCAGGCTATTATTCCGAATTTAAATGACAAGGTCAGCGGGTACGTGCTGTTTGAAATCAAACCGTCCGTCGCGAGCTTGACCAATTTGTTTAAATTGTACTTTGTTTCGCCCGCTTCTCTTGCGGGGCGATCGAAATCGACGAAGGTCTGTTTAAATCCAACCCAGGCAGATTGCGCTTTCAGATACCTGTTGGTTTCGGGCAAAGCGATTAAAACGTCCGTTGCGCGCCTTGAATAAAGTTTGAAATCCCCCGTGTTTTCGGGCACTTTCGGGTTGCTGATGCGGTGGGCGAAGCGGTAGAACATTTTAGCGGTGGAACGCTTGAAAAAACTTTCGCCCGGGCGGCTTTTCCTTCTGGCGTGGACTACGTCATAGCCGTCCTTCCACTTTTCAATCATCATCAAGGCGACTTCCGGCGGATCTTGCAGGTCGGCGTCCATAACGATAACGGCGTCGCCGCGGCTCTCTTTCAAACCGCACAAAAGCGCTGCTTGCTGACCGAAATTCCGGCTTAAATTTACTGCTTTGATACGCTTGTCCGCAAGGCAACGTTCCCTTAAAATATCCTCTGTGCGGTCGCGCGATCCGTCGTTTACGGCTATTATCTCATACGGCTCTTTAAGCGTATCGAAAATAGAAGTTACCCTGTCGAAAAACGCGGGGAGCACTTCTTCTTCGTTATAAGCGGCAACAACTACCGAATACTTAACTTTTTCCATCGTATCCTCCGCTTATAATTGTATCACCAAAGCGCAGGTTTGTAAACAAATTTTTTACTGCTTGCCAAAATCTTTGACAAATCGACTCTATAATAATATAATAATCGTATAAGCTCGCGTATATAATATAGTTATAATCAGCCCCTTCGGGTGGATAATTACGGATTTTATGCGAAAAAGGCAGTTTATCGCGTCGGAAAAATCCCGACGCGCACGGAGAAAAAATGGATTATCGTTTGGTTTATGAAAATTGGCTTTCCGCCCCCATGCTTACGGCGGAGGAGCTTGCTGAACTCAATTCTATTTCCGGCAACGACGAAGAAATAGAGTATCGCTTTGCCAAGGACCTCGATTTCGGTACCGCAGGTATGCGCGGAATCATAGGCATGGGCACTAATATGATGAACGTTTATACGGTAAAGCGCGCAACGCAAGGTCTTGCCGAATATATCAAGTCTATAGGCGGCCGCGCGAAGTCGAGGGGCGTCGCCATATCTTTCTTACGATACTCGCCGCATGTCGGAGTTGTTCGCCAGAACGGCAGCCGGCGTTCTCGCCGCTAACGGCATTAACGTATATATATATTCAGAGCCGCATCCCGTGCCTATGCTGTCGTTCGCAGTTCGCAAGTTGGGAGCGATTGCCGGTATAATGATTACCGCAAGCCATAACCCCAAGGAGTATAACGGCTATAAGGTTTACGGGGAGGACGGGGCGCAGATGTCGCCCGAAGCTACCGCCGAGGTAGTCGAGTATATTAAAAAGACGGACTTTTTCTCTATAGAGTGCGTGGAAGTTCCGCCCATGGCTACGGGCAGAGAGATCGCGTGCGTTAAAAAAATGGGCGGTTCGTTAGAGCGCGCGTACTTCCATGCCGTGCTTAAAACGTCTTTATCGCGCAATATCGCAAAAAAGCAAGCGAAGGATTTAAAGATAGTTTACACGCCTATTCACGGCAGCGGATACAAACCCGTTATGACGATTCTTTCAAAAATAGGCATAAAGCCTTACGTCGTCGAAGAACAGGCGTTGCCCGATGAAAACTTTTCTACGGTAGAGGTGCCAAATCCGGAAAACAGAGAGGCGCTCTCTATGGGAATTGCCTTGGCGGAAAAAGTTCACGCCGACGTAGTTTTCGGCACGGATCCCGATTGTGACCGTTTGGGTGTGGCAATAAGGAATTCCGCAGGCGAATTTGTCGCCTTGACGGGCAATCAGGTAGGCGTGCTGCTCTCCGATTACGTTATGTTAAGGCTTAAAGAGGAAAACAAGCTGCCTTCAAACGGCGTTATAGTAAAAAGCTTCGTTTCTTCCGGTTTGGTCAAGCCGATAGCGGCGTATTACGGCGTTGAAGTCGTGGAGACGCCCGTTGGTTTTAAATACATAGGCGAAAAGATCGCCGAATACGAGCGCACGGGAGAAAAGGAGTTTTTGTTCGGCTTCGAGGAGAGCTGCGGATACCTTCGCGGCACGCACGCGAGGGATAAGGACGCCGTCGTCGCAAGTATGCTCGTGGCGGAAATGGTGGCTTACTATACGTATAAAGGGAAGTCCGTTTTCGACAGGTTAAGTTATATATACGATAAATTCGGCTATGCGGCGGAAAAGACCGTGAGTATCAAATACGGAGGCGTAAACGCCATGAAGGAAATGAACGCCGTGGTGGACGGATTGAAGGGAAAGTTCATTTCTAAGATAGATATATATAATGTTAAGGCCGTGAGAGATTATTCGACCGCAACCGCGATAACTTGGGAAGGAAAGTCCGTAAGTATAGATTCCGCTAAAACCAACGCCGTGTACTACGAGATGGAAAACGGCATCTTCATATGCGTGCGCCCGAGCGGAACTGAACCTAAATTGAAAATTTATTATTTTGTGCGCGCAAACGATGTTGCGTCTGCGGAAAAGGGCATAGCCAAATTATCCGAGGCGTTTTCTGAAATTCTTGCACAAAAAAATAAAAATTTTTGAAAAAGTATAAAAAAATAGTTGACTTATATTTTTTAAAGTGATAATATAAATAAGCTGTCAAATTAGACAGCATCCTTTGCCGAAGCAAAGGGAAGAAGTAGATTGACAACTGCATAAAAAGAAAGAAACAAAGTACAGAAGGCAAAACTTATAATCAAAGAAGAAAGAA
>CAJOMS010000144.1 GCA_905235795.1 uncultured Clostridia bacterium
AAACAAACCGTATTTTTCGGCAAGTTTTTTTGTGACGGCGGCATAAGAATAAACCTGTGTGAACGCCTCGAAATTTCCATCCGTGGCGGTGCCGTGCAGCACGAACGGCTCGCACAGAATAATTTTTACTTCCGGAACGCGCGCGAGGGTATCTTCTATAAGCATAGAGTAAATCTTTTCGAAACGGTCAAGCTCCACGCCGTTTCCGTTGGCTAATTCGTGCCATACGTCGTTTACGCCTACGAGTATACTCAAGACGTCGGGCTTTTCGTTCCACACGTCCATTTTTGCGCGGGCGTACAGATCTACTATTCTGTTGCCGCTTATGCCCCTATTTACTATTTCATACCTATCGGGCGCGTTTTTTAACAGCTCGCCCGCCACGAAAAACGGGTATCCGTTGCCATAAGACCATATACAGCCGTCTTCAACGTTCCTGTTTCTGTTCATATCGGTAATACTATCGCCGAAAAACAAAATTTTCATTTAAAAACTCTCCTGCAACCGTTTTTTATTTATTATACAATAAATTTTCCCGGTCGACAAGCGTTTTTACTATCCTCTTTCTGAAAACATTGCCACAAGCTCTTTGAATTCGGCTTTATATTCGTCGGTAGTGCAACATTCGAGCTGAGATAAAACTTTTGCTACGTGTTCGAGCGAAGAATTGGCTTTATAGGAGGAATTTCGCAATATCATAGAAAATTCAACGATAGCGGCAGCGAACTTGAAGTCCTCTGACGTGTCGGAAGGATCGGCTTTGAAAGAACCGCTTAAATCGTCGTAATATTCCGCAGATTCCTTAGTGAAAGGATCTTTATACTTTATCTCGAGGCGGGCTACGTTTTTATCTGTGGGGATCTGTTTGAGCTTTAACTCGTAACAAATCATAGACGTGGTATTGCTGCCGAGTTCGCCCGCGTCGGTGCGCTCGTCGTTAAATTCTTCTTTGGTTATTATCTTGTTTTCATAGCCTATGATTCTGTATTCATCAACTATATCCGCGTCGAAGGTAATGCCGGATTTCACGTCCGACGCTACCACGCAAAGGGCGTTGTCGGCATCGTCTATAAGCACCTTTTTCGCCTCGGAAAGCGTATCGATATAAGCGTAGTTTCCGTTGCCGTGCTTGGCAAGGGTGAACAACATATCGTTGCGGTAATTGTACATTCCGTAGCCGAGGCAGGTAAGATATACGCCCGATTCAGCCTTGTTCTGTATAAATTCCATAAGTTCGTCGGGGCTGGATATGCCCACGTTAAAATCGCCGTCGGTTGCGAGGATAATTCTGTTGTTGCCGCCTTTTATGAAATTATTCTCGGCAATTTTATACGCCCTTTGAATACCGTCGCCGCCGTTAGTAGCGCCGTTTGCCATCAAATCGTTTACGTATCGTTTCAGCTTGGTCTTTTCATTTGCCTTTACGCCGGAACACACGGTATTTACACCGCTTGCGTAAGTTACGATGGAAACGGTATCTTTGTCGTTAAGGCTGTCGATGAGCATATTGAACGATTTTTTGACTAGTTCTATTCGGTCTTCTCCGTACATAGAGCCGGAAACGTCTATCAAAAACACCAAATTATTGCCTTGAGAATAGCGTTCTATCGTCGTTTGCTTGGTCTTTACGCCTATCGTTAAAAGGTAAGTTTCGGGGTTCCAGGGAGAAACGGAGATTTCCGCACGAGACGCAAACGTATCTACGGGTTCGGGAATGGAATAAGAAAAATAATTTAAAAATTCGTCCGTCCTTACGGCGTTGGGATAAATTGATTGATTATTCCTTATCATTCTGCGAACGTTTGAATAAGCTTCTGTGTTAGAATCCATACTGAAGTAACTTTCGTTGTTTTCTGCCGTCTTTACGAATTGCGATTCGGCAATTTCAAGATAAGTTTCACCCTCTTGCCATAAAGCTTCAGCTTCCCACGCTGCGTCGTCTGCAATAGTGCCATTTTTATGGTAAAAGCCATAGTAGGCATCATTGCTGTAACTGCCGCATGCAACTAAGGATAACGACAGCGCTACCACCAAAAGCACGGGCAAAAGTTTAAATTTTTTCATAATAAAATTCCTCCTGATTTTTTTCATGCGATTTTCGCTTACACTATATAGACGGAGTTTAAGCGCAAACTGTTACAAAAAATAAAAAATTTTTTTTAAAAAGTTTTTGAAGCGTAGTTTTTATCGTTTTAAGCGTGCAAAATCGGCGCAGGGACGCAAGCAGAGCCTTTATCCTAACGCCGATTATGACTATTTTTTATATTTAAAATGTTTAGATAAAATTTTAAAGATTGTCAACCAACTTGGTTGTCGTTTTTATCGAGGGTTCCGTCCGTGCAATAAACTTTGTAGTCTGCGGGCATGTTGTAATTCCAGTTAGTTCCCTTTGAAATGGCTTTCCACTGCGCCATGGTGCCGTTAAAGTTTATACTCGTTAAACTGCTACAGTTAGAGAATGCATAATCATCAATAGAAGTAAGTTTACTTCCTTCTTCAAAAGTTATACTCGTTAAACTGCTACACCAAGCGAATGCCCCCATACCGATAGAAGTAACCGAAGATGGCAAAACTATACTCGTTAAACTGCTACAGTCTGCGAATGCCTCTCTACCGATAGAAGTAAGTTTACTTCCTTCTTCAAAAGTTACACTCGTTAAACTGCTACAGTAAGAGAATGCATCATCACCGATAGAAGTAACCGAAGAAGGCAAAACTATACTCGTTAAACTTCTACAGCCTTCGAATGCATACGAACCGATAGAAGTAACAGATGAAGGAATAGTAAACGACGTATCTTTTTTACCTATTGCATACTGAATTAACGTCTTTCCGTCATAGCTATATAAATTCCC
>CAJOMS010000145.1 GCA_905235795.1 uncultured Clostridia bacterium
CTTCCTTTTTGAGGGCGGGGCGAAGTTCGGGTTCTGCAACGATAAGAGCTCTTGCAATACCGTGGCGGATAGCGCCTGCCTGACCGGTAAAGCCGCCGCCGTTAACGTTAACGAAAACGTCGTACTTGGTTTCGGTGTCGGTAAGTACGAGAGGCTGGCGAATAACGAGCTTCATGGTTTCGAGGTCGCAGTATTCGTCGATCGTCCTTCCGTTGATGACGATAGCGCCTGCGCCGCCCGGGATAAGCCTTACGCGGGCAACGGCCTTCTTTCTTCTGCCGGTTCCCCAATACTGTGTTTTCTTTTTAGCGGAAATTTTAGCCATTCTTCTTTACCTCCCCTTAAAACTTCAACTCTTCGGGTTTTTGTGCTGCGTGGTTATGCTCCGCACCCTTATATACCCTGAGTTTTTTGATCATACTTCTGCCGAGGCTGTTTTTGGGAAGCATGCCCTTTACAGCTTCGTAAACGGCGAGGTCAGACTTTTCTTCCAACATCTTTCTGTAAGATATCTGCTTTAAACCGCCAATATAGCCGGTATGGTAAGTATAGAATTTTTTATCCAGCTTTTTACCGGTTAAAATAACTTTATCCGTATTTATTACTATGACGTGGTCACCGGTATCGACGTTAGGCGTAAAAATAGGTTTATTTTTACCGCGAAGAACCGCTGCCACCTGTGAAGCGAGGCGGCCAAGGGGCATACCCGTTGCGTCTACGACGTACCACTTTCTCTCCACATTTTGGGCGTTAGCCATATATGTTTTCATGTTATTACTCCTTTGAATTGTTGGCATAACGGGAAATCGTGATCCGAAGGGGCTACATCCGAAAACAATTCCTTCTATGCTACCGCACTATTAAAATGCCTAACTATTTTAATAAAAATATAAAATATTGTCAAGCATTTTTAAGCGGTTTTATAATTTTTTTTATATATTCGAGCTTTTCGAGCCGAAAAACACAATTTTTCGGTTTGCAATCGATAAACGCACGGACGGCGACCGCCGCCCTCCGCATTCAAATTGCCAACGTAAAATTACCTTGCAACGTTTAAAGTTCGGTTATTTGCACGCGGGCAAAGACGCCGCCGCAATAGATTGCCCCACGCGCCTGTTGGATTCGTCGGGCATTTCTATTTTTATCGACGAATATTCGGGGAATTCGTTATCCAGCACTTCACGCGCGGCGGAAAGCACTATATCCCCGCCCTTGCCGGACGTAACCCTGCCCAAAAGCAACACGTGTTTTATGCTGTAAAATTCTGCGTAAAAAGGTATGGTGTAACCCAAATAGTAGCCTATATCGCGGAAAATCTGCTCTGCTATGCCGCTGCCGTCGCCGAACATACCCTGCACTTGTTTCAATTTTTCCGCGGGAGAAAGTCCTTCCTCGAACTTAACGCCCGCCGCCGCGGCGAGTTTTATAACGGAGTCCTGAGAAAAATATTTAACCCCGCAACCGATATCGCCGCTCCACTCGTCGGCCATAGCGTCGGGATCGGCGTCCACCGGCACGAAAGCGAGTTCGCTCAGCCAACCGTTAAGGCCGCCTTCCTCGTTTATATATCCGCCCGCCTCGCTCGTGCCCATAGCTATGCCGAGAATCCTGTCGTCTCCAAGGTCCATAGCGCCGGCAAGGGAAGTAACGTCGCCGTCGTTAGCCACTTCGAGCGGGCAACCGAACTCTTTCGCTATGTCTATATACATATTTTTGACTTTGCTTTCAAATTGATCTTTCGGTACCTTTAAAAACAGCGATGCAACCATTATTTTATTATCGATATACACGCCTGCGGAAGATACGCCTATAGCGTCTACGCGCGGCATTTTGGAAGCCGCCGTTTTCATAGCCGCCATTATTCCGTCGTAGTGATATTGCGGATCGCTCTGCGTTTTCGGGTGCCAAACGACTTCTTCGCTGTAAACGGGAACGCCGTCGATAACCGCCGAAACCTTTCTGTCGCTTCCTCCGGCGTCAAACCCTATGCGGCACCCGTTTAAGTTGCCGCCCACTTTAAGCGAGCATTTGTTAAGTTTGGGGAACTCCTCTCCTTCCGCATACACCACCTCGAAAGGCCTCTCGTAAACGCCGGACATAAAGTCTGCGTCAAAAGCGCGCTTTCCGGTTGCGGAATAGTCCTGTTTCAGCCTGTCCGCTATATATTTGCTTCCGCTAACGTAAATTTTATATCCGCCGCAAACCCACAAAAGCGCCTTTACTATCCTTTCGGCAACGGCGTAATTGCGCTCGTTTTTATCTTCGGCGGCAAATATCTTCATTTCGTAAATATAATTATACCCGCCGTTGCGCTCCACGCACAATTTTAACGGAGAGGATCCCTCTCTTTCGGCGTCGCGCGTAAATTCGCGCAAAACGTTTATCATAGGTTTAAAACCCGCATCGTATTTCGGTACGTAATTCATTAATATCGCTCCTTTATTTTTATGTTATTATTGTACATCAAAGCCGATATTTTTGCTTTACAAAAAGAAAAAAACATCTTGCACAAAAAGACACCGAACTCTTGCTTTTTTTAAATTTTAGTGCTATTATTATAATAGGGGAGAAGGTTTTATTTTTTAAAACGACCTTGTAAAAAACATTATGGAAGATCAATACGTTAAAAACCCGCTTACGCCGGTATTTACGGTAAAAAACATTTATACGCTGCATTATTTTAAATACGGCAAAAATTTTACGTATCCGACGGAATCCCACGACTTTTGGGAAATGGTATACATAGACGGCGGCTCCGCGCACATAGTGGCGGACGGCAAAGAAGTAACGCTTGAGCAGGGAGAGGCGATATTTCACGCGCCGTTCGTTGCGCACACCATATACAC
>CAJOMS010000146.1 GCA_905235795.1 uncultured Clostridia bacterium
GCACCGGCTCGTCTATATACATTCTCTGCGCGGTACCGACCTTTATTCCCGACGTTCCGAACCAGAAATATACGCCGCCGCTCTGATACGAAACAGAAACGCCGTTCAATACGAAGAAGAACGAGAAATGCTCTATATCGTTTACGGTAAGTTTCGCGGTAACGCCGTCTACCGTTTTATCCGTTCTTGCAAAAGCCATGTTGCTCTCTTTGGTCCAATCGAAAGTCTTATCGGATTCGCCGCTGAACGTCTTTCCTGCCCCTACGGGTACTACTGCGCTGACGTCCAGAATATCGGGTTCTTCCGGAAGGACTTTTATCGTTTGCACGAACGTAGCCTTGTCGAACACCAACTTGCCGCCCGCTATCATATCGTTTCCCTTATATACGTTGCCGTAGTCCAAAGTGAACGCGATAGGCGCTATCTTGCCGTTTTCGTCCAAATAATCGGCGGCAGCGGCATGTATTTCGTTCCAATCTCCCATCTTCAAGCTCAAACCGCTTATTATGGTTTGCGCCTCCCATACTCTGGGAGTGAGCGAAGACGTGAGCCACAGATTGAACTTGGGATCTATTGTTTCTGAAAAATAAATATTGAAAACTATCTCGTCGTCGGGATTGAACGCTATATCTTCACGGAATTTGAACATTAAAGAAGTATAGAACAACCCGGGGGTATCTTCCCACGTCAACTCGTAGCCGCCGTTGGTAGATCCTGCGGGAGCTTCATCCTCGTTGACGAAACGACCTACGTGAAAGCCTAAGTAATTAGTGCTCCAATAGTTGGCTTCCATGTTGACCGCCGCCTCCAAGTAGCTTTGTCCGCCGAGACGAATAATCGATTTATCGGTAAAATCGCTAAGCATATTTTCAGGCATCTCGTACTCGGGGAAGTTAAACGTCCTCGCGCTTCTGGTTGCGTCGTAACTCTCGCCGTTCCAAGTGATGGTAAACGTGCGGGCAAACGTCAATTCGGACTTTCCGTTGTTGAATACGGTGCCTTCCGGAATCACTATCGTGTCGCCCTCGGCCATATAATAGCTGGAAATACAGAGGCCGTTTACGATATCCATACCCTGTATTTTAATTCCGGGATCTTTAGACATCTTCTCCCCTCTTAAAAGTATGGATTCCTTCAATTCCTCGGTGGCGGCGTCGGGAGCTACCCATCCGTTATAACCGGTAATACACTCGTTTCCGTCAACGGTCGCCATCATTATATATATCATCGTTTCCGTATTGCTGTGCGGGTGAACGATTACGGAATCTACCTCGTATTTATCGACGTTTTCGGAAGTCGCCCTTATCGAATAAGCGGAACCGTCAAACTTTATCGTGAACGTACAGCCGAATTTGATATAGCTGCCGTCTTGACGCTTTAAAAGCGTGTTTTCGGGAATTACTATTTTATCGCCCTGCTCGATATTTTTGCCGTATTCGAAATAGATTCTATACGGTACGCCTGTGCCGCCGCTCTGTATCTTTCCGCCGAAATCGCTGAATTTCTGACCGTTAAGCGTAACTTCTCCCATGAGATCGGCTAATTGAACGTATCCGTCGTAGCCGTGGCTGATACTGTCGCGCGGCAACATATCCAAATACAACTTACCGGCGTCTGAAGCGAAACTTACAACGGCAAGGTCTTTGACGACGATATATTCGCCTTCGGATTCGTCTGCATAAGTTTTACTGCTCGGCACGAACGCCATTGCCCCTATCATAGCGGCAAGCATCAAACCAAGTACCAACAAACCATACTTTTTTGTTTTCATAATCCTTCCTCTTTATTATTTTTTTGCGGACGAGCGAAAAAACGTTTATTCCCTTTTATATACACGCCCGCTATATTAATTTACATTTTAATTATAACATTACAAAAAAGGGCAAACAATATTTATTTTTTAGAAAAAAGTTCTCTCTGTTTGTTTAATATTTGACTTTTTTAATTGTTTCGTGTAAAATTTAAGAAAAACCGGCAAATGCAACGCGTTTGCCGAGCGGGGAATAATATGGAAACTTTAAATTTATCGGGGCTGCCTTTCGCGTCAAAGCTTAATTACTCGAACGACGAATTTTTTCACAATCACGAATATTACGAATGTTTTTATATAAGAGAAGGCACCATATACCACGAAATAAACGGGCAGACGAAGCTGCTCTCCACGGGGGACGCGGTAATAATCGCGCCCGGGTACAGCCACGCTTTCAAGCGAATACAGGGCAAAAACTGCTCTCACCGCGACAATATGATCTCGGTTGAATTGTTCGAAAATTGCTGTAATTTTTTAGATGACGACATATTGGAAAAATTGCGCGCCGAAGGATATATCTTTTTTACTTTGCCGCACGATTATTTGGAGATTTTCGAACAGAACATAATATCTTACATCACTTCCAACAACACTCTGCAGAGGCTTAAATACGAAAAATTTTTGGTATGTTCCCTGCTGGGCTATATCGTTATGCCATGCAAAACTCCATTAAATACCAACGATTTTTCGGCAAAATGCCTATACGTCGTAAACGACGTTTTCACTCGTCGCGACGCGATTCAAAGTTTTTATTCGGCGTTGCCGTACAACAAATCTTATCTGAGTAAACGGTTTAAAGACTCTTTCGGCGTTACCATAACGGACTATATAAACGAATTAAAAATAAAACACGCGGCGTATCTGCTGACTGTTACCGACTTGACGATACCCGCCATTTGCGACATAATAGGCATAGAGAGCATACCGTATTTCCATAAACTTTTTAAAAAATATTACGGCTCCACCCCGCGAAAATCCAAAGGATCTAAAAAAATCAAATAACACGAAAAAGGGGGCGGCGCGAGTTGAAA
>CAJOMS010000147.1 GCA_905235795.1 uncultured Clostridia bacterium
TTTTTTTCGTTTTTTTCCAAATATCGCATTTTTCGTCAAAGTATCACCCGATCGGCGCATTGAGAATATGCAGTTTTATGAATATCGGCAAAATCAGAGCGTTTTATCCGGTGTAATTCCTTTCATAAAATAAGGCTTCCCACCCGGGAAGCCTTTTATCTCATTTTATAAGTTTACATAATCATTAAAATTTACACATTATGTAATCTAATTCAACTATTCAAACAAAAATCTCCGATTTTTGTTTTCCTTAACTCCTCACTCCAAGAAGTTTTGCTTTGCAAAACTTCCTGGGAAAAATCGAAGATTTTTCTTTCACTCCTAACTCCAAGAAGTTTTGCTTTGCAAAACTTCCTATGAAAAATCCCCAAGGGATTTTTCATATCGTATCCACCTTCAGAAGATTCGTCGTTCCCGCCATATTGAGCGGCAGACCGCCGGTAATTACCACCGTGTCGCCGGTTGATACAATGTCTATCTGCTTTGCACAGTCGACGGCGTGCTTGAAGAGGTTTTCCTCGTTTGTCTGGTTCAGCGCAAGCACGGGATAAACACCCCATGAGAGCGCAAGCTGATTAAAAGTCTTTATCTCGGGCGTTGCGGCGACTATCGCCTCTATCGGGCGGAACTTCGATACGCGTCTTGCCGTCTCGCCGGACTTGGTGACGGCGATTATCGCCTTTGCGTGCAGGTCGCGCGCAGTCGTGCAGGCGGCGTCGCATATTGCGTTCGTCTTGTCCTTGGCGTCCATGTCGTGCTTCAGGTTGCCGGGTATATTCATGTCGAAATAGTCGTCCTCCGCCTGGGTGACTATCTTTGACATTACCTTGACTACAAGGTCGGGATGGTCGCCCATCGCCGTCTCTCCCGACAGCATAACGGCGGACGTGCCGTCAAATACCGCATTCGCAACGTCCGTTATCTCGGCACGCGTCGGAGTTGACGAATGTATCATCGACTCGAGCATCTGCGTCGCCGTTATCACCATTTTGCCTGCCTGATAGCATCTCTTTATAAACTTTTTCTGTATTCCGGGCAGCTTTTCGTACTCTACTTCAACGCCCATGTCGCCGCGCGCCACCATTATGCCGTCGGCACATTCGAGTATCTCGTCAAAGTTGTTTACGCCCTCTATGTTCTCTATCTTGGCAATTATTCTTATGTCGTGTCCGCCGTAGTAGTCGAGGAACTTTCTCATATCAATAACGTCCTCCTTTGAGCGGACGAATGATGCGGCGACAAAATCAACATCGTTTTCTATGCCGAAGCGGAGGTCGCTCTTGTCCTTGTCGTCGAGATACGGCATATCGAGGTGGATATACGGGATATTCACGCCCTTGCGGTTGCTTAGCGTTCCGCCCTCGGTGACGGTGCAGACTATATCCGTATCTGTTGTGCTCTTGACCGAAAGCGATATCTTTCCGTCGTCAATAAGTATCCTGTCGCCCTTTTTGACCTGAGAGGGGAGGTCTTTGTAGGTTACGGATACTATATTTTCATCTCCCTCGACGTCGTTTGTCGTGAGGGTGAACTCGTTTCCGGCTGTAAGTACAGGATTTAAACCGTCGCGGAAGGTCTTTATTCGTATTTCCGGACCTTTTGTGTCGAGCATGAGCGCTATCGGTCTTCCGGACTCCTTCCTGACTGCTTTAAAAGTGTCAATTATCTTCTGATGGCTCTCGTGCGTGCCGTGCGAGAAGTTGAGACGCGCCACGTTCATGCCGGCGTCTATCAGCTTTTTCAGCATTTTTTCCGATTCGCTCGAAGGGCCTATCGTGCATACTATCTTGGTCTTTCTCATAAGTGCTCTCCTTTGGCGTTTTTACGCAAAAAAGGGACGATAAAACACCGCCCCTTTGCAGAATTTCGCCTTTTATGTATATTTTTATGCCTTAAAGGGCTGAAAATCTTTATCAGACTCCGCTGTATGCGGCAAAGCCTCCGTCTACGGGAATGACGACGCCGTTTACAAAGCCGGAAGCCTTGTCGTTCAGCAGGAAGAGCAGTGCGCCGTCGAGGTCTTCGGGCACGCCGAAGCGTCCCATGGGCGTGTGTGCGATTATCTTTTCGCTTCTCGCCGAGAGAGAGCCGTCGGGGTTATAGAGCAGAGCCTTGTTCTGCTGGGTTGAGAAGAAGCCGGGGGCTATGGCGTTTACACGGATGCCGACCTTTGAGAAGTGGACGGCGAGCCACTGAGTAAAGTTTGAAACCGCCGCCTTTGCACCGGAGTAAGCCGGTATTCTCGTGAGCGGACGGAAAGCGTTCATGGAGGATATGTTTATTATGCTCGAATTTTCACGCTTTGCCATGTCCTTTGCAAATACCTGGGTAGGTATGAGCGTGCCGAGAAAATTGAGGTTGAATACGAAAGATACGCCGTCGGGATCAAGGTCGAAAAACGTCTTGATGCCGCTTATATCCGCATCGTTTTCAAGGTCTGCCTCTTCGAGATAGTCCTTTGTCGTGGAGCCTTTGGGATTGTTTCCACCGGCGCCGTTTATAAGTATATCACAGCCGCCGAAGGTCTCGTCAACTACCTTCTTAGCCGCTTCCATGCTCGCCTTTTCAAGTACGTTTGCTCCGATGGCTATCGCCTTGCCGCCGTCCTTGTTTATCTCGTCCGCAACAGCCTGAGCCGCCTCGACCTTGAGGTCAAGAATTGCAACGTTTGCCTTGCACGCCGCAACCGTCTTTGCAAATCCCGAGCAGAGAACTCCGCCGCCGCCGGTTATAACTACTGTCTTTCCCGATAAATCGAGGTCAAAAGGTAACTTCTTCATGTTTTTTCTCTCCTTGTGGTATGGTTATGTGATGCTTAATATGCTTTTTGATTGGACATTGATTTGCACACGCAACTATCGGAATTTAAAATGTGTTTTTTACATAATTTGGCTCTATTCCCAAATAGCTGCATAGTCGGACTGTTTATCCGTATTAATTTTATTGTCAAAAAATCTTGATAAACGTTTATAGGTTGCATTCATATAAGTTTTATCAATTTCAATACCAATATATCTTCTGTTAAGGCTTAGAGCCGCCTCGCCTGTGCTTCCTACACCATTAAAGCAGTCTAAAACAATATCGTTTTCGTTAGATGCTATTTTGATAATTTTCTTTAGAATGGCAAGTGGCTTTTGAGTTGGATGTAGATATTTCCCTTCAGAATCCTTTACTCTCTCACTTCCCATACAAATAGATGATTCAATAAAGTTGTGCATTTCACTTTGTGTCGTGAAATTCCAAGTATGACCTTTATTCCAACAACTTACAATCAATTCACAACTATTTAAGAAAGATGATTTTCTAAAATTAGGTACAGGATTAGTTTTATGCCACACCATAAATTGGAAAGTGTCAAATTCAGAATCAAATGCTTTATGGTATTCTCCAATTATGTTGTAGGAACAAAAAATAAAAATATTGCCCTTTGGCGCGAGGATTCTCTTAAATTCTCCAACCAAATCATTTGGGTTTAATTCAGATAAGTCCCACTCAGCTAAATCATTATTAATATCAGAGCGCCAATCAAATTTTATGTTTCCTGTGCTGTATTTAGCGATGTTATATGGTGGATCTGTCAAGATTAAATCAATAGAATTATCGGGTATTTTTTTTAGAAAAGAAAAGCAATCCCCGTTTACCAAACAGCATTTATGCAATTCTTTAATATTAATTCTATCTTCCATTGTCAAAATACATTTCCTTTATTCGTTTCAAAGCGTCTTTAATCTTTTCGGCAGAAATTTTATATTGTTCAAAAACAATATCAAACCCATCTTTGTCATCACATACAAAGTTCCAATAATCTGCGCCAATCAACAATTCATCTTCAGCGAAAAACTGCTTAACCCGTTCTTGTTTCCAAGGTTTACCCTCTCCAAATTTATTGTACGCAGTGCCAAAGAATATTTTAATTATTGCTGAAGAATCATCCTTTAACTGATTCTTTAATAAAAAATATTCATCCAATAAAGCTGATTTTTCGGCTCTTGCTTTCTTATTGTCTAAATCTCCCGATGCTTTTAGTTCAATTAAATAGTGTTCGTTTTTATCTTTAGAGTAAAAATAATTATCGGTGACATGAGTTCTCTTGAAGCTTGTAACATCTTTCGGATATATACTTGTATGCGATGCATAATGAGAAACAGATGGTACTGTTACATGATCCACATAACTGTCTAATATGGAGGCTATTCGTTGAGTTTGATCTGGAAGAATAAAAGAATCAATATCTCCTCTCACCTCATATGAAAGTTTTGCTATATTGTTCCCCATTTTTTCAAGCACGTTTCCAAGACTGCTGTCAAAACTTCTGACAAATGCAGAATAAAACATAAACTCTTCACCAAGTTCAGCTATGAAACAATTATTCTTTTTCATGTTTATGACACCGTTTGTATCATCGACTTCTTCGCTATATCTACTGATTAGTCCTTCTGCAAAAGCAGTTATTGCAGTGTCAACAACTACTTGAATAGATTTTTTCTTCTGTTCTTCCATTGCAAATTTCTCCTTTTGAAATCATAGTATAATAATTGGAACAGACATACAAAATAACCGTTCTAAGCCATTATGAACTCATTTGAGTAAATTGCTTGTTTTGTCATAGTAGTTACTCGTAATCGATTGACTTGTAGAAGAATTATATCAATCAAACCTTCGCTATTATAATTATACCACTAAATTTTGATTTTGCAATAAGAACGGCGGAAAAAATTGCTTTTTTGCAAAAAAATCGGAGCGCTTTTTGCGTTCCGTCTCTTTTTATCGGTTATGTTTCGCTTTTTTTGTCTCTTATCCTCACTCTTATATAGTGTACTATCATACTGCATATTGCGATTATGGAAA
>CAJOMS010000148.1:0-797 GCA_905235795.1 uncultured Clostridia bacterium
GTCGCCCCAGGCGAGCGCAACAGCAGAATTTTGTTTCTGTCCGTCGCCACAAAGCCGTTTTGCATGGTTATAGTGGTTACGATTACGGTTATCAAAACGGTCATTACCACGATGGAGCGCGTGCCGCTGCCGAACCAGATAATTATCACCGGACCCAGCGCGATTTTCGGCAGGCTGTTTAAAACCACGATGAACGGGTCCAGCACTTCTTTGAGCGGATCGCACAGCCAAAGTATCAGCGCAACGCCCGTGCCTATCGCGGTGGCAATGGCAAAGCCTACCAGCGTCTCGTACAGAGTTATGCCCGCGTGGCGGAAAATTTCGCCCGATTTTGTGAGATTTACGAGGCTTTTTAAGATTCTTGACGGCGAAGAAAGAATGAATCCGTCTATCGCGCCGACCTGATACAAAATCTCCCACAGGGCTATAAACGCCACCAGCAGGGCTATACGCGCGGCGTGCACGGCAATTTTTCGGTTGCGCCTTTGCCGCACGTACGCAAGGTGTTCCTTGCTGAAATTTTCATTTGTTTTCATCGTTAAGATCCCTCCAAAGCGTTTCGAACCAATTTCTGAAATCCGCGTGTTCGCGCCGTTTTAGCGGCGAGAGCGATCTGTCGAAGGGCATATCGTATATCTTGCGCACCCTTGCCGGCCTGCGCGAAAGCAAGACTACCCTGTCCGCCACGGATACCGCCTCCGAAATGTCGTGCGTTACCAAAACGGTCGTCTTTTCCTCCCGCCGAATGGCGAGCCACACGTCCTCGCACACGGAGAGGCGCGTTTGGTAGTCGAGGG
>CAJOMS010000148.1:835-3500 GCA_905235795.1 uncultured Clostridia bacterium
TCACACGCTGCCGCATTCCGCCGGAAAGTTCGTCCGGGTAGCTTTTTTCAAATTCTCCCAGCCCGTATTTTTTAAGCAAATCCAGCGCATAACGCGCGTTTTCGGGGGTATATTCGCGTTTTATTTTAAGCGGCAACAGCACGTTGTCCCTTATGGTAAGCCAGGGGAACAGTTCGTCTTTCTGCAACATATACCCCAGCCGCGCGTCGTCCGCGCCGTTTGCCCCGCACAGGCTCACCTTTCCGGAAGAAGGCTGTATCAGCCCCGCTATAAGGCTTAAAACGGTGGTCTTTCCGCACCCGGAAGGGCCTATTATCGCCAAATACTCGCCCTCGTAAACGCACAGGTCCATACCGCTTACGGCGAGCGTTTCGCTCGTTTCGGTATGATACGTAAGCCCCACGTTTTCCATTGTGAGCAGAGCTTTCATTTTTTCCCCGTTACCGCCTCGTAAACCTGCTCGGCGATGGTGTTATCCGCAAGCTGAGCGAGCGTTACCCTTTTGTCGAGTTCGCCCGCGGCGGACATTATGTCCTGAAGGCGATCGAGCGAGTCGGCGGTCATGCTCATGTTTGTCATCCAGGCGTCTATCATAACGTAACTGTCGAGCGACGCCTTTATGGATTCCACCGAAGTATCGGGGAATTGCCCGCTTATAATTTCCGCTACTGTGGCGGTATCCGCCTCTTTTATAAAGTTTAAAGCGCGTTGAAGCGCGGTCATAAATTTAACCAAAACATCGCGATTTTGCGCGATATAGCTACCTAATGCCGAAAACGCGGTGTAGGGGACCTCTCCGCTCTCCTCGCCCACGCTCGCAACTATATAGCCCTTGCCCGCCTTTTGGAATTCCGACGCGGTCGGCTCGAAAAGGGTGACGTAGTCGCCGTTGCCGCCCTCGAAAGACGGCCCCATAAGGTTGAACTGAACGGAGTTATCGAGCGTAATATCCACGCCGTTTTTCATTCCGTGTTTGTTTACCACGTACTCGAAAGTCATGGCGGGCACGCCGCCCGTCCTGCCGGCAATCACCGTTTTACCGCGAAGTTTTTCCCAGTTAAAGTCGTCGTCCTTTTCCCTGCCCACGAGGAAGCTCCCGTCGCGCTTGGTAAGCTGCCCGAAAACCCTCGGCGCGTCGGTCTTGCCCTCGTTAATAACGTAAATGGCTGCCTCGGGCCCGCAGAAAGCCACGTCCGCCCCGCCCGAAAGCAGCGCCGCCATCGTCTTGTCTGCCCCGCCGCCGTTCGTAAGGTCGACGTAAACGCCTTCTTCTTCGAAGTATCCGCCCTCTATCGCGAGGTAGAGCGGCGCGTAAAATATCGAGTGCGTAACCTCGTTTACGCGCACTTTGATCAGTTTGTCGTTCGGCTTCGTGCAGGCGAAGGTCATCGCCGACATAGCCAGACATATAAGTAAGCTTATAAATTTTTTCATTATGTGTTTCCTCCTGTAAAATATACGTTCCGTAAATTGTACGTTACATTTTATGTAATTTCCGCCTCGGGTGTTAAATATTCGGCTTTATTTGCGCTTCTTCGCACTTCTTTGCCCTCTGCCCCGCGTTAAATTTCTTGACTGTTAATATATTTAGTGTTATACTTAATAAGTACGTTTCGGCAGGCGCCGCCCGCCGAGGCAAAATTTTTAACCGAAAAATAAGCGACGCTTAAAGAGAGGAACCGCTATGGACATGCCTAAAACTTATTCACCTAAAGAATTCGAGGACAAAATTTACGAAACTTGGGAGAAGGAAGGATACTTTCACGCCCAACCCAACGCAGATAAAAAACCTTTTACGGTCGTAATACCGCCGCCGAACATAACCGGCCAGCTCCACATGGGGCACGCGCTCAACCAGACCTTGCAGGACAGCATAGTCCGCTATAAGCGCATGCAGGGGTATGAAACGTTGTGGCTGCCCGGCACCGACCACGCTTCCATCGCCACCGAAGTAAAGATAATAGAGCAGATGGCAAAAGAGGGCTTGACCAAAGAACAGATTGGCAGAGAGGCTTTTCTCGACAGGGCGTGGGCTTGGAAAGACAAGTACGGCAACCGCATAGTGGAGCAGATAAAACGCCTCGGCTCCTCGTGCGACTGGGATCGCCTCGCCTTCACTATGGACGAAGGATGCTCCAAAGCCGTAAAGGAAGTTTTCATCAACCTTTACAACAAGGGGCTTATCTACCGCGGTAGCAAGATAATAAATTGGTGCCCGCATTGTAAGACCGCGCTTTCGGACGCGGAGGTCGAGTACGCAGAGGAACCCTCGTTCTTCTGGCATTTGCGCTATCCCTTCAAGGACGGCAGCGGATATATCACCGTAGCGACCACCCGTCCTGAAACCATGCTCGGCGATACCGCCGTAGCCGTAAACCCCACGGACGAAAGATACACCGCCTATATCGGCAAAACGCTTATTTTGCCGCTCGTAAATAAAGAAATACCCGTTATTGCGGACGAGTACGTTGATAAAGAGTTCGGCAGCGGCGCCGTAAAGATAACCCCCGCGCACGATCCGAACGACTTTGAAGTCGGTTTGAGACACAATCTCGAAGTGATACGCGTTATGGCGGACGACGGCACCATGAACGAGCTTGCCGGCAAGTATGCAGGTTTGGACAGGTACGAGGCGCGCAAGGCGATAGTAGAGGACCTTGAAAAG
>CAJOMS010000149.1 GCA_905235795.1 uncultured Clostridia bacterium
TGTAGCCCTGACTGGTGTAATAGCCCTTCGGAATAAACATATATGCCACCTCGCTTCTACAGTCTGAAAGGGCTCCGCCCTTCCTCTGTCTGTAGAATACCAGATGGCGCGTCCCGAAAAACGCCCTGAAAGGACGTTTTTGACGTTTTTGGGTACAGGAAATTACCCTTTTCGTCCGCCGCGGATACTATTACTTTGTGGAATATACCTATCCGTGTTGCGGAAAGACGTGTCATGCGCCTATTCCTTCAGAATTGAAAGAGCCTGGACGACATCCCCGCCGAGGAGCTGGAGAAGGGGGAAGAGGAGGTCGCGGAGCGGGCCTCCGCCGCCGCACAAATACGCATTCCTTCCGTTCCGTCAACGTTAAAGCGCTGAAAGTCAGGGTGAAGTTTTATTCCGTAAAAGCCGTTTTTCACTCCCCTTTCTATCTCGCTTGAAATTTCACCCTCCGACATATCGGGGTGAAGCGTCATAAACGGGATAAATTCTCGGTGTTCCGCCGCCTGTTGCAGTAAAAATTCATTTATGCTCGCCACCTGCTTTACGGAAGTTGCCACCGAATGTACCAAAAAACGCGTTACGCCGGATTTTTTTCCTTCTTCCAAAAGTGTTTCGGCAGTTCCGTCGTACGACATATCCACTCCGTAAAACGAGCCGATCGCGCCGGCAGCCTTCAACGCTATCTTCTGCGGGTAAACGTGGCAATGAGCATCTATTATATCATTCATTTTTCAGTTACTTTTATTACTCAACAAACGAAATTTCTATCTTTTTAAGTCCGAAAGGCTTAACTATATAGTCAGCTGTAAAATTAGGGTTATCCTTTTCGCCGTAGGGTATGCGGAAGTTGTAGGGAGAAATGCAGTTTTCCTGCGCTTTGCAATGGAAAGGTCCAAGCATATTCCTTAAACTCGCAGTAAAGCGTATCGTAATCTCGTTTTCGCCCTTTACGGTATCGACTACCGCCTTATTGTCGAGCGTAGCAGAATAAGTCTTGCCGCCCACCATGATTTGAGCCGACATATAATCTCCGCTAAGCTCCACCACCGCTTTGCCGCCGTCCGAATTAAATTTGCCTGCGTACGTTACCGCTCCGGCAAAAAACTTGTAACCGTTATCGACGAGGTCGCTCACAGGCGCATCTTTTTTCGGCACCGCAACACTTCTGCCGTTTACCGAAAAGCCGCCGCGCAGATACGCAGGCTCTATCTCCGTATCGAAAGACAGGCAGTTGCGCAAACTCTCGGTCGCCTCCGGATCGAAAAGCGCGTACCTGACGATAGGATCCTGATAGAAATCGAGGACGTAGCTATATTCGTTTTCGCCGATTTTAAGTTGTTCGGTAATATCGCACTCGCAAAATCTTACGTCAAAAGAGGACGTCTCGAACGAAACGGGTATTCCGTTTACGGCATAATCTCCGCCGTGGTCGACCTCTTTCAAGAGCGTTATCGGGCACACTTCTTCTATATCGAATTTATATTTTATATACAGTTTTCCTTTAAAATCTTCTTTTATAAGGCTGTACATCACGTCGTAAACGTACCTCGGTTCGGAGTAGTTTACCCCGTCGAAACTTACGTTTATAAAATCAAGCGGCAGAGTGTTATCCGTAGAAGAAACGAATTTGAACGAGTCCGTTATATCGCATTTCCGTTTCACGTTTGCGAGAGGCTGTTCCTCTCCCACGGACTTTGCCAAAAATGCCGACGAGTGCGGTTTAAGCGACAACTCGCCCTTAACATCCGTGGCGGTGCCGGTAAGAACATCCACCTCGGCGTAAGCCCTGTCGAACGAAACTTTAACGTCCTCGCCCTTAATATTTACCATAAATATATAATCAAGGCCGAACGCGTTGCGGTGGGTATATTCCACGCCGTCGCCGTCTATCAATGTGGCGCCGCCCGCCTTTATTTGTTTTAAAGAAACGTTAGATTTCAAATAAGTAAGGGACGCAGGCACGCCGTCTACGTACTCGGGCGCGTCACCGTAAACAAAAATCTTTCCTCCCGCTTTCACGTAATCGGAAAGCAGACTTTCCGTAGATGAGTAAATATTCGGAGCGTACGGCAAAATCAAATAATCGTACGAGGCGTTGCCGACGATTAACCTGTCGCCTTCCACCTTGCCGTGCCTTGCAAGGATTTTTTCGTCTAAGATATGATATTCTATATTTTCTTCGTCTATTTCGCCCTGCATAGCGGAAAACTTTTCGTCAATGACCTTGGCGGCCTTTTCGTCGAACCGCATATATTGCAAATAAACGCTCGTCATGGGTGAAAGCACCGCTACGTTCACGCAGTCTTTACCCTCCGCCAGCAGGTAGCCCAAACGCGTAAAATAATCGTTGAAGGACTTGAAATCTTCACCCCAGGTCATGTGCTTGCTGAAGCACGGCGGGTGATCCGTTTTGCCTTGCCCCGAAAGGCTGTAACTGTAAAGGTGGTGGCACATTAAATTGACGCCGTGCACGTACTGTTTTTCGGCAATATATTTTAAAAGGCGCGGATCGGCGTCGTACCCCGAACAGCCGAAAGTTTCGGTAAGCACTTGTTTTTTGCCGAGTTGCGCCGCGACGGAACTCACTTGCTTGGGTGAAATTTCATTGCCGGAAATTCGTCCGAGCCAATCAATTCCGGGTATATGTTCGAATTCG
>CAJOMS010000150.1 GCA_905235795.1 uncultured Clostridia bacterium
CTATCATTTGCGAAATGTTTTCAAAGTGGATGCAGAGCTATCGCGACCTGCCCATCCTCATGAATCAATGGTGCAACGTACTCAGGTGGGAAAAGACCACGCGACCGTTTTTGAGAACGAGTGAGTTTTTGTGGCAAGAGGGGCACACCGTTCACGCAACGCAGGAGGAGGCCGAAGCTGAGGCTCAAAAAATGCTTGGCGTATATAAAGAATTTGCCGAAAACGCCCTTGCGATACCCGTTTTTACAGGGAGAAAGAGCGAAAAGGAAAAATTTGCCGGCGCGGTGGCAACTTACGGCATGGAGGCGATGATGCTTGACGGCAAGAGCTTGCAGGCGGGCACGTCGCACTATCTGGGGCAGAACTTTGCAAAGGCTTTCGATATGAAGTTTTTGGATAAGGACGGCGTGTTGAAATACGGGTATTCCACCTCTTGGGGCGTATCCACCCGCTTGATAGGCGCGCTTATTATGGCGCACGGCGATCAGAGGGGGCTGGTTTTGCCGCCTGTCGTTGCGCCCGTACAGGTCATAGTAATACCGATAGCCGCGCACAAGGGCGGCGTTACCGAAAAGGCGAAAGAGGTCGTGGATAAGCTCGCGGCGGCGGGTATCCGCGCGGAAATAGACGAGAGAGACGCCAGCGCGGGTTGGAAGTTCAACGAGTGGGAGATGAAGGGCGTTCCTCTGAGAATAGAGATCGGCCCGAGAGATATAGAGGGCGGACAGATGTTCGTCGCACGCAGAGACACGCACGAAAAAGCGTCCTACGCGCTCGGCGACGTCGACGCGATTTCCGCTCTGCTTAAAGACATACAGGCAAATATGCTTGAAAAATCACGCAAGCTCCGCGACGAAAAAGTGCGCTGGGCGGAAAATTTGCAAGAGATAATTTCCGGCGTGGACGGCGGTTTTGCAAAGGCGCCTTGGTGTGGCTGCCGCGAGTGTGAAGATAAAGTCAAAGAGGCTGCGTCCGCAACGACCAGAGTTATGACGGACGACGACGTTACGGGCAAAAAATGCGCCATCTGCGGCAAGGACGCCAAAACGGTGGTGTATTTTGCGAGGGCTTATTGATAATGAAGGTAAAAAACGAGTACACGGCGTCCATAAAAAACGCGCCTAAGTACAACCCGAACAATTTCACGGCATTTGGCAGCGCGATTTTTTACGTCGTGTTGTTGCTCGCGTTTTTTTTCGTTCCGCTATTAATGTACTTTTCGGGTTTTTCGCAAATGCTGACGGATCTTGCCGGAGACGATTACTATTTGCAGATCGTTATAAACATGGTTATCTTGCAGGTAATAATACTCGCTTGCGGACTGATATTTTCGGCGATAGCGAGGGTGAATCCCATAAGGGGCGGCGGATACAGGTTCAAATTCGACCTCACGCCCGTGCTGTTCGCCTGTCTTTTGGTGGCGGGCATACAAATTTGCTTTTCCCCCTTGCACATGCAGTTTTCGGACAGCGCGGCTTTTTTCGGCGGGGAGTTGGCTCTTGACGAAGAAGCGAGCGGCAGCGCCCTGTGGCTGATAGTATATCTGATATTGGTTCCGCTGCTGCCTTGCATTTGTGAAGAAATAGCCTTCCGCGGCATAATCATGCGCGGCTTTTCGCGTTTCGGCGCGTTTACGGCGGTAATTTTAAGCTCGGCGATGTTCGCGCTGTTCCACGGCAATTTTCAACAGCTTATTATTCAGTTTATAGGCGGCGTGGCGATCGGCGCGGCGGTGTATATAACCAAAAATTTTCTCGTCGGCTCGGCAATGCACTTCTTTAACAACGCGTTTTCTTTGCTGTTCGGCATAGTTGAAAGCGTGTTTGCCGAAAACGAGGCGTTGAGCAACTTGTTCGTAATGATAACCACGATAGGCGGTATCGTTATGCTCGTGGTCGGCGCGTATTACTTTATAAGGCTTTATTTGAGAAATAAGGGGGTAATACCAGACTGCGCTATGTTCGGTCGGCCGGATAAACCCATACCGATACTAATGTCGGCAGAGAGACGCGCAACCAATTCAAGCATAATTATAGACGTAACCGAACTCGAACGGTTCAAGTATTTCTATCCGGACGCAATGCGCTTTTCAAACGGAAAGTTCATAAGCCTTAAAAAGGAAAGATCTTCCGCGCCCGCAATAGTGTTTATAATTTTGGGCATACTGCTTGCCGTTGGTTCGTTGCTGCTCAGTTTGGTCGTTTAAATTAATCACTTACGGAGGTTACCGCAAATGTATTATAGTTCGGTATTTTCGTTTTTCGTTTCAAACGGCGTGCCCGCTTTGTACGATTTCTTTTCAAGTACGCTGTACGTGCTTTATATAGTAGGCGCTTTATCCACGTTTAAAGTGTCGTTCGCTTTCTCGACGTGCGCGTTCTCTTATTTGGCGTACTTTGTATTTTGCTACCTGTTTATAGGTTTCGCACTGTACAAAATGGCGCGCAATCTCAATATGAAAATAGCCTGGATGGCTTGGGTGCCATTCTTTTCCACGTATCTTATGGGCAAGCTGATAGGCGACTCTAAACTTTTCGGCATTTCCATGAAGTGGCTCGGCATAGTCGTCGTTGCGTTGCAGGTCGTTTCGGTGGCGCTGGGATCGGTTACGCTGCCGGACGAGGACGCGG
>CAJOMS010000151.1 GCA_905235795.1 uncultured Clostridia bacterium
CCTTAATTACCTTTCCATTATAACTTAGGTAATGAACTTTCGAAAGCGTAAATCTAAACTATGCGCTTTCTCGGTCAAAAATATTGTAACAGGAGAATTATTATGAATTTTGAAAAAATAGCGGAACTTCTCGCTAATCAACTTAACATCGATAAGGCAACCATTAAACCCGAAAGCGAAATAATCAAAGACCTCGGCGCAGATTCTCTCGACATAGTAGAAATGCTCATGAGTCTTGAAGAACAGTTCGGAATCGAAGTAAGCGAGGAAGAAGCCGTCAATCTCCGCACCGTAGGCGATATTGTTGCCGTTATAGAAGCAAAGGCAAAATAATAATGATAAAAGCTGAAAAATTCGGTATCTGCAACGGGCAGCAGGTCACCGCTTATACTCTTTACGGCAAAAAATGCGAATTTACCGTGATGGATTACGGCGCAACTCTCGTGGCGGTACGCGTTCCCGATAAAAACGGCGTTTTTAAGGACGTCTTGCTCGGGTACGACTCTATTGAAGATTACGTCAATAACGACGGATATTTCGGTGCGTCCATCGGCCGCGTCGCAAACCGCGTCGGCGGGGCAAAGTTCACGTATTTGGGCAAAGAATACGACCTTTTTGCCAACGACGGGCTTAATTCGCTCCACGGAGGGAAGTGCGGTTTCGACAAGAAGATATGGAAGGCGGACATCGTGGGCGATTCTGTTATAATGACATATACAAGTCCCGACGGAGAGGAGGGATATTTCGGAGAACTCCAAGTAGAGGCGGAATTCAAAATCGTTGACGACTGCGGAGTTAGTATAACTTATACTGCCGTTACAGACAGTGAAAGTGCCGTAAATCTCACAAATCACGCATATTTTAATTTGAACGGAGAGGGAAACGGGGATATACTCGGTCACTACATGCAGATCAATTCTTCGTGCATTACCGAAATTGACTCCGCACTTATTCCAAACGGGCGTTATATTGACGTTATAAACACGCCGTTCGATTTCAACAAGTTAAAGCGCGTCGGTGACGAGGTGAACGCGAAAGACGCTCAACTCGAATATGCCGGCGGATACGACCATAACTTCGTGCTGGATAGAAAGAGCGACGACGGTTTGGCCGCCGTAACCGTGGGAGATTTGAGCGGCATCGTTATGAAGACCTTTACAAATCAGAACGGTCTGCAGTTTTATTGTGGGAATTTTTTGGACGGTAAAAAGGGAAAAGGCGGAAAAATTTACAACAAGCGCTGCGGTTTGTGTCTGGAAGCTCAAAGCTTCCCCAACGCTTTAAACGTGGAAAATTTCGGCAAGCCGATAATTCGTGCGGGCGAGACGTATCGCAACGAAATAAAGTACGTTTTCTCGGTTGAAAGGGCTTAGTCGACGTACGGCGCAAGGAGGTAAAAATGTGCACTAACGATATTTTATTTGCGGGCATCAGCTGGTGGTCTATATGGATACTCGTCGGCGTTGCAGCTTGCCTTTTTCTGTATGAAAAATTGTGCAAAGTTCGCAAAATAACCCCTGCGGCTAACAAATTTTATTATATCTTAGGCATTATTTCGATAATTCTCGGTTTCATGTCGGCAAGTTTGGTGCAATCCATATATAATTTCGTCGATACCGGCATTTGGGACTGGGGCGGCGTAACCTTCCTCGGCGGAATGTTCGGCGGTGCCTTAACGTTTATTTTAGGCACGCTTATCTTTGCCCGCGGCGAAGTGCGCGCCCAGTTCGGTGAAATAGGAAATATTGCTCTCGCGTGTATCCCAACGGCGCACGCATTCGGCAGAATAGGCTGTTTCAGCGTCGGTTGCTGTTACGGCGCAAAGGTGCATGAAGGCGATCCGTTTGCTTTTTTGGGCGTAACTTTTAAAAACGGTTACGCGGCAGGTCAGCTCAGGTATCCTACGCAGCTGTTCGAGGCTGTATTTTTGTTCATTCTCGCCGCGATACTTATAATCCTCGTGGTGAAAGACGTAAAGATAAACGCGATAGTTTATTTCGGGGCATACGGTATTTTCAGATTTTTCATAGAGTTTTTGCGCGACGATGAGCGTGGATCGATTGGATTGGTAGCCCTTACTCCTTCGCAGGTGTTAAGCATAGTTTGTATGATTATAGCGGTTTTGATGTTAGTGTTTAAACTGTTAAGAAAGTACAAGCCGAGAGCAGCGGACGCGATATTACACTTCTTCCGTTTAGACGACGCGTCAACGGGAGGATGGACCCCGTGGGAACCCGCCAAGGTAAACGACGCGGTAATCGAACAGGCTGAAGTTAGCGAAAATGCGCCCGAGAACGAGTCGTCTGATAACGAAACTAAGGAAAATTGATTAACCGATAGAGTTAAGTTGAGAGTAGTCGAACCCATTGAGGTTCAGGCGGCTAAAATCCGCTGATATTGCAGATTTTTCGCTTGTAATACGCCAAGTATGACTGCGCTCAAAATCTTTATCTGAACGAATTTTATCTCGCCTGAACTGCCGAAGGCACCTTAACCTCGTATTTTTGAGTGGATTTTGATTAAGGCGAGCGAAAATTTATATCAATAAATCGA
>CAJOMS010000152.1 GCA_905235795.1 uncultured Clostridia bacterium
GGTCTGCACGAAATCGTCGCGCCTATCCGCCGCGCGTTCCTCTGTATCGGAAACGTCCACAAGCAAAATAATTTCGTTTTCTTTATTGGGTACTTTATAATTTATTTCCAGCCCGGCGAGGGTGTTTATCGCCAAAAACGCGACTATCAGGAACAAAATCACCGAACAAACGCGGTTTCTCGTCCTTCTGTACTTAGGCGCAAGCCTGAAATACGGTATCAACGCCATCGCAACGGCAGGTATCATAAGCAGAAGCAACCAAGGATATGAATAATGTATTCCCATACTCGTCGTCCCTCCTTATAATCCTTCGGTAAGATGCAGTAACCACTCGATAAACACGAGCGAAACCAATCCTATCGCAAAGTATAAAAGTAAATCTTTAAAATACTCGTCCATGTTCATTTCTATATAAGGAGCGGTCAATCCGTCTTCCACCTTCCAGATGTTGCTCTCGTAGGCGGGCATATTGACGAAAACCTGCTCCGTCACTTCGTTGCCGAAATACGTGGTCTGAGTAAAAGTATAAGTGCCAGGATCGTTGAAAGTTATTTCAAAAGGGAACTCCGTAACGTAAGGCATATCCTCGAAAGATTCGGAGCTTGCCGTAACCGACATCGTCTCTCCGCGTGCGTTTACTGTAGCGGTTTCGCCCACCTCGTAAGCGTACTTTTCAACGGTCGGCGGGAAGAAATAGTTAAACGTGTTCAAAAACAGTCTCGGGTAAGCTTCGGTCATAGCTATGTTGGAATAGTGCACGCTGAAGGACATTATCATTATTTTAGAGCTGCCTTCGTCTTTAACGATGAGAACGGGATCGCCGCTCGGGCTCTCTATAAGGTCCTTATAAACGCCCGTATCGTAACTCGATATCTTTTTGTACTCCGAAATGCCTATAGCTTCGCGCTCGTCTCCGAAAAAGAGGTTTATACCCCTCATTATAGGATGTTCGTAATCTACACCTTCGAGTAGGTCTTTTAATTCAAGGTTGTCTTCCGTGCCGAAAATATACGGCGCTTCCTCTATCGTCGCGCCGAGGTTGTACGGCGTATTTGCGGGATCTATAAGGAAAACCACGCCGTCGGCAGGCAGCCTGTCTATCTTTACGTTTTCAAAGACGTAAAAATCGTAACCTTCGGTAGCGGGTTCTTCTCCCCTCTTTACCTCTTTCAGTTCGACGTTCCATCTGCCTATCCTGCTGTAATAGTTTTTGATGTTTAACAGCGCGCCGCGCGTGAACGGGTTGGCGTTAGCGCTCGCGTACAGCACTTTTATAGTCTGTTTTTGACCGCCGTAAATGTTAAAGCTGTTATCTTCTTCGCTGAGAGAATCTTCGTACTCGTCTATCCAGACGTGCGCCGTCTGGTAAGAAGATATCATCATATCTCCGTAAAAGTCGTACTGCTCGACCACGGTAACGTCGTTGCTGTCCTCGTTATAGCTCAAAGCGCTTTCGTAATGGCGGAAAACTACGGTTTGCGGTATTCCGTCCGGACAGTACACGTACGCCTCGAAGTGATACGGGTTTTGATCGGGTAGGGAAACGTCCTCGTCATCAGGCGCGTTTACGTGTTCCACGTTTAAGTTTAAAATAGCCTCGTAAGCCATTCCGTAACTGGCGATTTCCACTACGAAATTGTAGTAGTTTTCGTCGATTTCAGAATAGGCGTTAAGAATTGCTACGTTCCACTCGCTTCCGCGGTCGTAAACGGGCACTACCTCCACGCCTTTGGGCGGATTTGCGTAATCCGTATCCGTATAAAGAACGACTTTTGCCGTGGGGTTATCCAAAAGGACGTCCTCGCACTTTAACATGGCGGCTTCCATATCGGCAACGCCGAAAGTGCAGCTTATTTCGCCGTTTTTCATATCGTCCATCAAAAGTTCGAATTCGTATTGCTGTTCGAACGAAAACCTTTCCGCGAGATATTCGGGATTGCCGTCGGCAACTATAACGGAAACGAGCCCTCTCTTTTCGAAAACCTCTCTCGCCCTTTGCCTCGTAAGTTCCACGGCCCTTTCGTAACGCGTTTCTCCGTCGGCGTTTTTAGAACGCATGCTGGCGGAAGAATCTATAACAGCTATTATCTCGTCGTAATCTGCCGCCTGTTTAAGCACTGCGGACGGCCTCGACAATATAAGCGCACAGATACTCAAAATAAGTATCTGACAAAGTATTATAATCAAATTTCTGAGCTTGCTCGTGGGGATTCTTTTCTTTCTGTACTTCAAGCTCAGCTTCCATACGTACGTACTTGAAATTATCTTCTGTTGGTAATTCGGCCTGATTATATATATTATAATCAGCGCTACTACCCCGAGAAGACCAAGCAAGCCTAACGGTGCGAGCAACGTCATGACATTATCCCCTCCTGTAACAATTCGCCGAACAAGACCTTCTCTATGGGTTGGTCCGTCGTTATACTTA
>CAJOMS010000153.1 GCA_905235795.1 uncultured Clostridia bacterium
GCTTGCCCCAGAGGTCGGCGTGGAAGACTGAGGCGAGGTGGTTGGGGAATGTTGCCAATGTGGAAGTGTTGCCGGTACCAATGTTGCCAATTTCCAATTGGGAATTGGAATTGGCAATTGGCAACATTTTCACATTGGCACATTTTACGAAGAAGGTGATTTCGACGCCTTGCTGGATGTCGAAGACGTTTTCGTCCTTTGCGCCGTCGGGCGTCTTTTCCTTCTTGCGATAGTTGCCGTGGAGGTCGAGGACGTAAATCTGTTTGCAAAGTGGACGGGAGAGTTGGATTTCGAGCCCGACGCCATACTTCAAGCCGCTAAAACTATAAAGCGCGGCAGCATGCAAAAACTCGACGAACTTATGATGGAGCTTTACGCAAACAAGAAGTTTACCGAAAAGGATATTGCGGAATTTTCCAAGAGTAAAAAATATTTGTTTGAACTGACGGTAAAAATAAACAAAGCGCTCTCTTATTATTGCGACGTTTTAGATACAGCCGTAAACAATTACACTTCCAAATGGATATCGCGCGGATTTGGCGAGGAAACTTTGCTTTTCGTGGCAAATTACTGTTTCAGACACGGCAGAAAAGATCTTGCCGATATGGACGACGTACTTGACAAGCTTTACGCGCAAGGCATTATTGACATTGACAGCGTTGGCGATTATTTCAGTATGATATCTAAGGATAACGACTTTATTAAATCCATTTTGGACGCGACCGGGCAAACGAGGCGACCGAACGATTGGGACAGGCAAAATCTCAATCAATGGCGCAACTGGGGTTTTACCGACGAAATGATAATTTTAGCCGCTCAGTACGCCGCGGGCAAGGCATCGCCCATAGTGTATATGAACGCCGTTTTAAGCAGCTGGAAGGCGAACGGCATATTCACTCCCGAAGCGGCCGCAACATTAGCAAGACCGCAAACGTACCAACAAACTTCCACGAAAAAATCGTCTATACACTTTGAAAACGAAAGAAAATACACAAAGGAGCAGTTGGACGCATTGATAACCGATGTTGACGACATAGAAATTTGATCATGGCAGGTGAAATACTTGACGCGGTAGAACGCGAATATGAAAAAACGCGTGAAAAGAACGCCGCAATCGCAAACAGAAACAGACTTACGGCATTGAAGATCGAAGGCTACAAGGAAATCGAGGACAGGCTGAAAGAGCTTGCGCCGGCTATTGCACGCGCGGAATTTTTTGATGAAGACGCCGTAACGGCGGAAACGTTAAAAAAGGAGAGATCCGAACTCGAAAAAAAGCGCGCCGCTCTGCTAAAAAAGGCGGGGCTTAACGTGTCCGATCTGCAAACAAAATTCAATTGCGTTTACTGCAAGGATACGGGGTACGTAAAAGGTTTGCCCTGCCGTTGCTTTAACGAAAAATGGAAAAAATATACTTTTGCCGAATTGGGCATACAGCCCATGACCGAGCTTACGTTCGAAAACGATACCGCGCCTAAGTCGTTTGCGCTTTCCAAACTCTATTGCAAAATGCGAGAATTTACACAAATGTTTCCCAACACGAAGACCAAAAACTTTTTGTTTACAGGTACAACGGGTTGCGGGAAAACATACTTGGCATCGATAGTTGCGGGCGAACTAAGCAAAAAAGGCTATAACGCAGTTTTGATAACATCAATGGCTCTGAACCGCCTGTTTTTTAAAATGCACACTTCAAGACCGAGCGAAAGGCCGGATTATATGGGGATCTTGACCGATTGCGACTTATTGGTTATAGACGACCTCGGCGCGGAAAATCTTTACACAAACGTTACGGGAGAATATTTGTACGCATTAATTTCGGAAAGACACTCTTACGGTAAGCACACGATAATAACGACAAATCTTACTACAAACGAGTTGATAATCAGGTACGGTGACAGATTTTTTTCCCGAATAACCGAGAAAGGGATTTCAAGCGTTGTTTCTTTCGACGAAACTAATATGCGCGCACAAAAATAATGCAAAATATAATAAAAAACGTTTGACTTGCCTGATAATTTAGTGTATAATATATTTCGTTCCTCGGCAATGAGGAGTTGCTGCTATGGCTCAGCAGGTAGAGCACGTCCTTGGTAAGGACGAGGTCACCGGTTCAAATCCGGTTAGCAGCTCCAATAATTTAAGCACTTGTGAATGTCTATTCGCGGGTGCTTTTATTTTATGTGACATTTCCATATCACTTTCGAAAAGATTTGCAAAGCAAATGTTTTCGAAAAAAGGAGGAACGCGTTAAAAAGTTTTTTAATATCATCCATATTCTTCTTTTCATTTTCTTCTTTAAGATCATTATATCTTTCCCTATCTTTATTATATTCTCCTGTCTTAAAAACAAAACTTTGATT
>CAJOMS010000154.1 GCA_905235795.1 uncultured Clostridia bacterium
TTTTTAGCCGAGCAGGGCGGTTTATTTTGACATAGGCTGATAAAACGAACTTTTTCACCACGAAAACAAGGAAAAATTGTCGAAAAAGTCAACAAAAAAACGCAATAGCTGCTAATTGCTACTGCGTTTTTTAATGTTTTAGCGGCTGTCGCAAGTTGAAAATTCTCAAATTGCGACAGCCACTGCAAAATTCGCTTTGCTAAAAACAGGGCTCCCGCGGAGATTTTCAAAGAAAATATCCGCGGGATAGAGGAGGAGCAGGCTGTAAGCCCTTGCTCTTTTGCAAAACAAAAGAGCAAGGCATACTTGCCTTGCTCCGACGTGGTCTGGGTGAGAAGACTTGAACTTCCGGCCTCATGAACCCCATTCATGCGCGCTACCAAACTGCGCCACACCCAGTCAGCAATGATAATTATAATAAATTCCGAAAAAAAACACAACAAAAATAACGCACAATTTTAAAATTTTTTATTTTTTATTTTTCGTGCCTCTTTTCCGCACAAAAAATCGGCAACAAAATACCGCGATGTTTGATTGCCGCGGTACTTTGAAAGGATTATATAAAGAACCAAAGGAAACGTTATTTCGAACTTCGATCGGGCACGTGTTTTAAAAAGGGAAGTTTTAATTTTTATACCCGAAACGCAATACGAATTTCAAACCGTTTCTCATTGGTAACAGTATATCATATAAGTATTAATTTTTTATAAACTGAATGTTTCATTTTTATTAAGTTTACGTATTAGCATAAACATTGTATACAAAATATCGCACCTCAAAAAAGCGGCGCGATATTTTTTATGTAAAACTGTATTTTAGCGCACTTGCGGTGGCTGTATTCTGTTTGCTCCCTGCGGATACAGCGGCAACTCGAAGAAGCCCGTGCAGATTTCGTTGGTGTACTCCTGACACGGCGGAATTGCGCAATAACCGTAAGAAGGAACGAGGAGTTCGACTTCCATAACGACCTTTAAAATAACCGTTAAACAGCCGGAAATGTTGAAAGTCGTCTCGTTTATATACGTGCCTTCAGGCGCGACGAATGAGACGACCGCCTCTACCGCATACGGCATAATGGAAGGTTGCGGAACGAAAAGTATTACGTCGTAATTGATGGTATAACTTGCCGTAGCAACGCCTTCTACCCCGTTTGCATCGGTATATAACACCTCTATAGGTATTGTAACGGTAGCTTGCACTCTGGCGCAGTTCTGCCTGTCTTGCAGACGATCTATCTGCAAATTTGAAACCTGCCCGTCGGTAGTCGTACTTCTTGCGCTGATAAAAGTCAGCGGGAATGCCGGATCCGCGGGCACGAAGTCCGTAAGCGTTACAGTCATATTATCTATGCGGTTTTGCGAAATACACGCGTCAAACACCCTTTTTACTTGTACGCACACCTTTTCGTTAAGGCCGTTGGTAGGGTTACCGTTTATGGTACCCGGGCATTTATCTGATTGATAATTTGAAAAGAAAGACATTTTTTCACCCCCTTTGTATCTCTGTTTCATTTTATGCGAGCGGCGGCAAATTATGTTAAACTTTTACCATGCCGCAACGCAATATCTGTGAATACGTTACTGTTTATGATATTTGGCGGAATTTTGCCACGACGACGCTATTAAAATAAATGCTTTCGCCTATGCACGCAACGCCATATTTAACGCCGCAAAAAAAGAAAAACCCATTAACTCATTTTTTAGAAAAATGCACGATTTTGCGCGATTTAGGCGGGTAATTTGATTTTTAGAGATTGCGTACGCCTTTTTGTCTTTTCTAAAAAAATTTAATAGTATTGGAGAATAGCAAAATAAAATCGTAGATAAGTTATCTATAACCTTAATTTAAAACTTGCCGAAAAAATAAAGTAATTAGTATATAGGCACGTTTTGGTTGCTATAGAGACGACGAAACGACGTACGATATTGACGACATACAGATTTTCTTTTATTAGTCTTGAAAAAGTGGTTGAAATCAGTTGATTTTTTACTTGAATTGTTGTATACTATCAATGTTTTCAGGCGACGCGGAGAGGTGGCTGAGTTGGCTGAAGGCGCACGATTGGAAATCGTGTTTACCCCAACAGGTAACGTGAGTTCGAATCTCATCCTCTCCGCCAACGAAAAAGAGCAGATTTGTTGTCTGCTCTTTTTCGTTTGTTGAAAGTAATGAGTGAAGAATTTGTCGCAGTGGATAGTTTATTAAAAGTTTTTTCGCCGTTATCTGCGCCGAGTTCGTGGCCGCAGGCCGAAGCCGCTTGTCGGCTGACCTCTCATCCTCTCCGCCAACGAAAAAGAGCAGATTTGTTGTCTGCTCTTTTTCGTTTGTTGAAAGTAATGAGTGAAGAATTTGTCGCAGT
>CAJOMS010000155.1 GCA_905235795.1 uncultured Clostridia bacterium
TTGTCAACGAGGTGCTGTATCCCGCAGTTGCGGCAAAACTCAACAACGCAAAAGTTCGCCTCGGCAACTGCAAGGACGAGCTCGGGCTGGAATATTTCGACAAAGTTATTTCCATTGATCAGTCGCCCATCGGCCGCACGCCGCGCAGTAATCCGGCAACTTACACGGGCGCGTTTACGCCCATAAGGGAGCTTTTCGCCGCTACGCCCGACGCAAAAGAAAGGGGATATAACGCGGGGAGATTTTCGTTTAACGTTTCCGGCGGCAGGTGCGAACGCTGCGACGGCGACGGCATTATCAAAATAGAAATGCACTTTTTGCCGGACGTTTTCGTCCCGTGCGAAGTGTGCAAGGGCGCGCGTTACAATCGTGAAACGCTCCAAGTCAAGTACAAGGGCAAGAGCATTAGCGAAGTGTTGGATATGACGATAGACGAAGCAGTTGACTTTTTCGAAAACGTGCCCAGAATTTATTCCAAAATAAAAACCCTGCAAGACGTAGGGCTCGGTTATATAAAATTAGGTCAGCCCGCAACCACCCTTTCCGGCGGCGAAGCCCAAAGGGTAAAGCTCGCCACGGAACTTTCAAAAAGGTCTACCGGCAGAACGCTTTATATTTTAGACGAGCCGACCACGGGCTTGCATTCTTACGACGTTGATAAACTTATAACCATACTTTCCAGATTAAGAGAGGGCGGAAATACTGTAATAGTCATAGAGCACAATCTCGACGTAATCAAGGTCGCGGATTATATAGTTGATTTAGGTCCGGAAGGCGGCGACGCGGGCGGCATGGTGATAGCTACCGGTACTCCGGAGGAAGTCGCCCAAGTAAAAGATAGCGCGACGGGTATGTTTTTGAAAAAGATTTTAAATTGCTGAAACAACGTAAAAAATAACGGGGCCGCACGGCAAACAATTTGCCGTGCGGCCCTTTAAAATTAAATTTTTAATCGGCTGATTTATAAATAGTGCCTTGAAATTTATCGCGGGAATTTTAAAAACGTGCCGCGAATTTTTTTAGGCGTTTTTAAAAAAGTGCCCTAAAACGCGCAAAAACGGCGGTTTTCAGTTATTTCTTTTTGCGCAGATTTTCCTTGCTCGCCTTGATTTCTTCCAGCCTCGTCTTGTATTTTATTTCCAAACCCTGTTCGGTGGGGTTATAGTAAACTCTGTCCGCTATCGAATCCGGCAGACATTGCATATCGGTCAATTTTTCTTCGTAGTCGTGCGCGTACTTGTAGCCTTTGCCGTAGTCGAGTTCCTTCATAAGTTTCGTGGGCGCGTTGCGTATCACCAAAGGAACAGGCTCCGCAAGCATATTTAAAGCGTCCTTTTTGGCGGATTCGTATGCGACGTACAGGGCGTTTGATTTAGGGGATATCGACATGTAAACCACAGCTTCGGTAAGGTGTACCGAACATTCCGGCATACCTATAAAATGGCACGCCTGATATGCGGCAACCGCAACTTCCAATGCGCGAGGGTCGGCAAGCCCGATATCTTCGCTGGCAAATCGCGTTACTCTGCGCGCAATGTAAAGCGGGTCCTCGCCCGCTTCGAGCATGCGTGCAAGCCAATAAACGGCGGCGTCGGGATCGGAATTTCTCATCGATTTATGCAAAGCGGAGATCAGGTTGTAATGTTCCTCGCCGTTTTTGTCGTACAAAAGCGATTTTTTAGAGGTGCATTGTTCGATTACGGCAGGGGTTACTACCGTTTTCTCTCCTTCCGCGTCGCCGTTAAGTACCGCCATTTCAAGCGTGGAAAGCGCACTGCGAGCGTCTCCGTTTGCAAACACGGCTATCGTGCGCAGGCAGTCGTCCGAAATTTCCACGTTATGATTGCCGAAACCTCGTTCGTCCGTCAACGCGCGCTTTAAAAGTGCCGTTAAGTCGTCGGCACTCAAAGCCTGCAATACGAAAACCTTGCAACGCGAAAGCAACGCCCCGTTTACCTCGAAGGACGGATTTTCGGTTGTCGCCCCTATCAAAATAATGCTGCCCTTTTCAACGTACGGCAAAAACGCGTCTTGCTGAGCCTTGTTAAAACGGTGTATTTCATCCACGAACAGTATTGTTTTTTCTCCGAAACGGCGGTTTTTATCCGCCTGTTCCATAACTTGTTTTATGTCCTTAATGCCGCTTGTAACTGCCGAAAAGTCGATAAAATTCGCCTTCGTGCGGTTGGCTATTATTCGTGCCAGCGTGGTTTTCCCCACGCCCGGAGGTCCCCAAAAAATCATAGAACCTACCTTGTCGCTCTCTA
>CAJOMS010000156.1 GCA_905235795.1 uncultured Clostridia bacterium
ATCACGTTCGGCTCTTCGCCGATAATCCTGCAATCGAAATAGAACTTATTGTACGCGGACGCGACGGCGAGCGCGTATCTCGTGATATAGAACGGTTCGAGTTTTTCCGCCGCGGATTTCACGGTTTCGGGAAATTCCGAAAGCAGGCTCACGAGCGCGTATTCGTCGTCCGATAAGTCGTTTATCTCGTAATTTCCTATTTCTCCGCCCTTCCTTAAAACGCTCTTTATGCGAGCCGCGGTATATTGACAATAAGGACCCGTTTCCCCGTCGAAATTCAGCACTTTGTCGTAGCTGAACACCATATCCTTTATCTTGTTTGCGGAAAGCGCGCCGAAAATCACCGCGCCCGTGCCGACTTGTTCGGCAATTTTTTCCTTATCGGGCAGATCGGGGTTCTTTTCTGTTATAACGGCAAGGCTCTTTTCTACGCATTTGTTTATTACGTCCTCCAAAAACACCACTTTGCCGTGGCGGGTGGACATAGCCCCGTCCTCAAGCGAAACCATTCCGTAAGCGACGTGCACGCAATCCTTAGCCCAATCCTTGCCCATAAGTTCAAGCACCTTGAATATCTGGCGGAAGTGAAGGTTTTGCTGATACGCGACCACGTAAAGATTTTTATAAAAGTCGTAAGTATCCTTTCTGTAAATTGCCGCGGCGAGGTCGCGCGTGGCGTAAAGGGACGCGCCGTCTGACCTTAAAATTATGCAAGGCGGCATATCGTAGGCGGAAAGATCGACTATCTCCGCACCCTCGCTTTCGGTCAAAAGTCCCTTATTTCTCAGCTCATCGACTACCGGAGCCATTTTGTCGTTGTAAAAACTTTCGCCGGCGTAACTGTCGAAAGACACGTTAAGTTTTTTATAAATTTTATCTACGTCTTTAAGCGTAAGCTCTTTAAAGAAGTTGAAAAGCTCGTTTGCCTCGGCGTCGCCGTCCTCGATTTTTTTAAATTCGAGGCGAGCCTCGTCGTCCAGCTCGGGGTGTTTTTCCGCCTCGTCGTGGAATTTAACGTAAAGGCGCATCAACTCGCGAACGCCGCCCTTTTTAACGGCTTCCCTTTCGCCCCACATGCGGTAGGCGACGATAAGCTTGCCGAATTGCGTTCCGTAATCGCCAAGGTGGTTTATGCCGACGCAGGTATAGCCCCTGAATTTATACAGCCTGTAAAGCGCCGCGCCCAGCACGGTTGTCAAAAGATGCCCTATATGAAACGGCTTGGCTATGTTGATAGACGAATAATCTATGCACACCGTTTTGCCGTTGCCCTCGTCAGAAGCCCCGTATTTCTCACGTTTTTCAAGCACTTCATTTAAAACCGCGGCGGCGTACCCGCTGCGATTCACCCTGAAATTCAAGTACCCGTTAAGCGCGGCAACTTCCGAAATATACTCGTCGGTAGCAAAGCCCGCGGCAAGTTCTTCCGCAATCGCCACGGGAGATTTGCGCAACGCCTTTGCAAAGCGGAAACACGGCAGGGCGTAGTCGCCCAAGTCGCTTTGAGGGGGCAAAGAGATGTAACTTTCTATCTCCTCCGCCGTTACGCCCTCTACGTTCAATTTTGACGCTATGTGTTTTTTGTAATCCATACCCGTTACCCTGAAATTATGTTATATAAAAATATTTTAACACATTTCTTTCGCATTCGCAAGGATTTGACCGCCATAGACCGCCGAAAACGCATTTTGCTTTTTAATTATATTGCTGCGCAGTGGTATTTTGCAAGGATTGCTACATGCGGTAGCATAAGGTCCGATGTAAACTTCCTTCAATCGTGCACAATTATCAAAAGCCATTAAATTTACAATCTAAATCCCGTCAAAATCGTCGTCAATTCTATTTTTACCGCCAAAAGGTATTGATATTATACAAAAATATGTTATACTAAAAACGCTTGAATTAATTATTTAAAGCGGTACGGCTCCGCAGGAGGCTTTTATGGAAAACGCTGATTTAAAACAATGCAAAATAACGGGAGGATTTTTCTTTGACAAGCGCAAGATAAACGCGAGCGCTACCGTAAACGCCGTTTACGACAGATTTATGGAAACCGGTCGAATCGAGGCGATGAAGTGCGTTCCTTCGGAAAACAAGTCTCACGTATTCTGGGATTCCGACGTGGCAAAGTGGCTTGAGGCGGCGGTGTACGTCCTCGCCGAAAAAGAAGACCGCAACCTGCGCGAAAAATACGACGAAACCGTTGA
>CAJOMS010000157.1 GCA_905235795.1 uncultured Clostridia bacterium
TAGCAGAAATAAGCGTCTCTGCCGCCTATTTTGAGTTTCCTCTCCTTGACGTCGTAAGACCTGCCGAAGCCCGCGGCAGAGGCGAGCATTTCAGAGTCTTTTTTTATATCGCCCGTGAAACGTTCCATATCATACCCCGCAAATAAACAAAGTGTTTACAAATATGTGCTTTAATATGTAGTAAAAACAGACTATAATAATAAAAACGGATAAGGAGGGTAGTTATGGAACTTACGACCCCACGAAAAATATATTTGCTTTTATCGGTGCTTGCGGTAGTAGCCATCTTTTTTCTGCTTTCCTTTAAGCTTTATGACAATATTGACGACGACTATTCATACGAGCTGAACTCCGACGGCGAAACTGTCGCTGTTACAGGTCACTCGGGGGAGAACAGTAAGCTTGATATACCGTCCGAGATAGACGGACACAAGGTTACGGCGATTTCAAAATCGGCGTTTGCAAATAAGAGAAATCTGAAAAAGCTGTCGATACCCGGAAGCGTCGAGGTTATAGGAGAGTACGCATTTGACAACTGCACGTCGCTGCAAACGGTGACGCTCGCCGAGGGCGTGAAGGTCATCGGGCATGACGCATTTTACGGATGCAGATCAATGAGCCGCTTCGATATGCCCGAAACGGTGGAGGAGATAGGCGACTTTGCCTTTTATTCCTGCATAAGCCTCAAAAAGCTCAAGATCCCCGCCGCCTGCACCGTGATCGGCACAGACGCCTTTGCCGCCTGCGAATCTCTCATGCTCGATTGCTCTGAAAATCCTGCCGCCGCCGAGATCGCCGAGATCTACACCATCCCGACCGATTTCAAGGACACAGGAGATTATCTTGCTGTTAAAATCGTCGTAATGACGGTCATTTTAGGAGCGATCGCTGCCGCCGCCATTATAGTATTACCGAAGTTTATTAAACGAAAACAAAAAACAAAAACAAAAAATTAAAAAAGTTGATAAATAAATATTGACTTTTGGTTTTTGTTGTGCTATTATATTTAAGCACGGTGAGATTCGTGTGAAATATAATAGATACGCGCTTGTAGCTCAGTGGATAGAGTGCCCGGCTACGAACCGGTAGGTCGTGGGTTCGAATCCCCCCAGGCGCGCCAAAAAGAAAAAGTCGCGTCAGCGGCTTTTTCTTTTTGTTCTCTTCACTCTTCTCTCTTCGTTCTTCACTTTTCTCTCCGTTCCCCTCCGCGACTTTTTCCAGTGAAAAGAGAAGAGAGAAAAGAGAAGAGAATCGGTAGCTTTGCTTCGCAAAGCATTGATTTTATTGAATATTTCTGGTATAATTGCAGTATACGGAGCTGATTGAGGAACGAGGGCGACTTCGCTTCATCAGGGCGCAAGCCCATCTTCATTAGTGAGCGAAGCGAACATCTTAATTTAAATATTTGAATAATAAAAGTAGGCTGATGTTTTTTGCATCAGTCGGGCAACGCCCGGCTTGTGTTTTATATGACGGAATAAGTTTGAGGAGGATTCGAACGGGTATGTGGTGGAAAGAAATTAAGAAAATTACAATTGCTTCATTAATAACATTGGCGGCGTATCTTTTGACAGAATTGCCGTTACGTTTAATAGTGAATACTGTTGATTCTGCAGTACTTTCAATTATAGAGTTGTTATTATGCTTTGTGATATCTTTTGTCTTTGTATATGTGTATATCTGGCGTTACTTTCTTAAAGGCAAAACGGGAGAAAACGAGATTTGGAGAGAACAGCGAGATTTGGCTGAACCTCATTTGGATAATAGCATAAAAACCATTGTAGCAAAGCAAAAGATGTTTATAATATGTCTGTTTACAATAAGTGCACTTGGTTGGATAGTTGCCGGAATAGATTCCGTTATCTTCGAAAAACTGACAATTTCAAGAGTCCTGATTTTATATTCGCCAATATATATGTATGTTGAAGTTTTGCCAGCATTTTTAGCACACATTTTGGGATTTGTGGTTGGGCCGGCAGTGGCGACTGCATTCTATGTTTTGTTACTTAAAAAGTATCGTAAACAATGGTATGATACTTTCATTTCGAGCAAAGAAGGTGAACGAAATGAAAGATAAAAAGAAATATGTGCCTACGCTCCACCATGAAAAAAGCACGCAAATATGTGCTTTTTTCAATGAAGTCGCCCGTAAGCGGGCTAATGAAGGCGCTTCGCTAATGAAGAAATGAAGTCGCTCC
>CAJOMS010000158.1 GCA_905235795.1 uncultured Clostridia bacterium
TAATCGGAATTTTGTATTCTTGCGCCGGGTACTTCGAAGTTGCTACCGCGCCTGTAGGTAGGTTGATCGGTACGGCTCCTTTCGTAAACGCTGCCCTCGCCCTCGGAATAACTTTTGCGGGCGTTTACGGTATCGTTAAGGTCGTAACGCGGAGACGAATAAGGCCGTTTCGATATGTTGCGATAATCTTCGTCGTATCTCGATTGATAGGACTGCCCGCCAAAATCCGTTACTGCGTTCGGATTCTTTTTGTCGGTTCGCTCCCCTTTATCGTAATTTGTGTAAAGCATTTTTAATGCTACGTCTCTATCGCTGCGAGAGTTCTTTTTGTTTTGGTTTGCGGTTTGAGCCTTTGCGTCAAAAAGCTTGTTTTCTGCGCCGAAACCTTCGGGTAAATTGGTAAAATCAAACGCATCGTCGGGATATTGCTTGTACCCTTCGATATCTCCTTCCGAAAAACCTTTGCGGGACCGCTTGATCGCGCCCGTAATTGCCGCGCGGAAAATTAGAAACACGTCCGCAAATATCAGTAAAACAAACAACACGTATGTGCCTACGGGGGTAAGATATTTGATGACGGGATAATCTATAATTGCAAAAAGCGCGCCACCGCCGCTACTCGTGGATAATCCGCCCGCGCCCATCGCGTAGCAGGCTGAAATATATTCCCCGTATCCCGACGACAAATCGTTAGCCGATATCGCGTGAACGAGGCATGCGAAAAACACGAGCAACAGCACCAACAAAACGGTCTGTGCTGCGCCTATCTTCGGGCGTTTTTCAACTAATTGCATTATGCCTATAAATGCAAGCGCTGTGAACAGCACGAACGAAAAAAAACCGAAAGTTCCGAAAAGGAATTTTGTATAAAGTATCTCTTTGCCGAAAAGTAAATTGCTGAACAGCATCAGCACTACCGAAATAAGAGAAAATAAAATAAGCGCGGTGCCGAAAGTTTCACGCGTGAACAGCTTATTTGATTTTTTTGACGATTTTTGCGTTGAAGTTTTCAAAGCGTGTAGCACCCCTTATATTAGCTATTTTAATTATAACACAAGGTATGTTTTTTTACAATAATTTCCGAAAAAGTTTTTATAAAAATGTTTACAAAAGGAAAAGGCGCCCGAACGATCGGACGCCTTGCAATATTGATTATAAATGTTTTATTACCATGTCTGAAATTTCCGCTTTTTCGGTAAGCCCTACCGTTTTTTCGACCGGTTCGCCGCCCTTGAAAAGCATAAGCGTGGGAATGCTTGCTATTTTGTATTTGACGCACACGTCGTAACACTCGTCCACGTTTACTTTTGCCACGATTATCTTTTCGGACAATTCTTCGGCAAATTCGTCGACGATAGGCGTTTGCAGTTTACATGGTCCGCACCAATCGGCATAAAAATCGATCAATACGGGTTTCTCTGCCGACGTTATTAATTCGTTAAATTCTTCGTTCGTCAATTTTTTTATTTCGTTCATTAATTTTCTCCTCCCTTAAAATGTTTTGTAAGTTCGGTTAATTTTATACTTTCCGTACTGCCGTCGCTCATTTTTTTAACTTTCACTTCACCTGAAAGCAATTCGTCGTCGCCGATAACAGTAACGTACTCCGCGCCTATTTTGTCGGCATATTTGAATTGCGCCTTTATTCCGCGTTGCATGTGATCGACTTCCGCGCGGATGCCGTTTCTTCTAAGGTCTGTTACGGCTGAGAAAGCCACGTCGTACGCGGCGTCGCCCATAGACGCGATATAGAGTTTTACAGGCGGCTCTTTGGGAATATTCAAACCTAAATTTTCCATGAGCAAAAGCACTCTTTCTATTCCCATGCCGAAACCTACGCCGCACGTCGGAGTTCCGCCGAGCGTTTCGATGAGTCCGTCGTAACGCCCGCCTCCGCAAACGGTTCCCTGAGCGCCCAAAGAAGTTGTTACAAACTCAAAAACGGTCCTCGTGTAATAGTCAAGTCCGCGCACTATGCGGGGATTTACAACGTAAGGCAGACCGGCGGTATTTAAATGCTTTTGCATATCCTTCACATACGCATTGTCTATTTACCAAAGCTCCATAAATATTATATATATGTGGTTTTGACACTGTTGAATCATATTCCAAATTGTTTACTAATATATCATGTATTTTCTTAACTTTATCATAGGTGCTTCCTGTTATATTTGAAAGTATTTGATT
>CAJOMS010000159.1 GCA_905235795.1 uncultured Clostridia bacterium
GATGGAAGTCGCCAAAGAAATGCCTTCCGTTTGCCCCAAGTGCGGCGGCACGCAGTTCACGCAGGAGGAGGACGTGCTCGATACCTGGTTCTCATCGGCGCTTTGGCCGTTCTCCACGCTCGGCTACCCCGACAAGACGGAGGACCTCGAATATTTCTTCCCCACGGACGTACTCGTTACGGCGTACGACATAATCTTCTTCTGGGTGGCGAGGATGATATTCTCCGGTCTCGAACACATGGGCGAAATACCTTTCAGCGACGTGCTCATTCACGGCATAGTGAGGGACGCCGAGGGCAGAAAGATGAGCAAATCTTTGGGCAACGGCATCGATCCGCTTGAAATCATCGACGAGTACGGCGCGGATTCGCTCAGGTTTTCTTTGATAAACGGCATTTCTGCCGGCAACGACACGAGATTCTCCAAGGAAAAGACCGAGGGCGCGCGCAACTTTATGAACAAGATTTGGAACGCCTCGCGGTTCGTTATCATGAATTGCGAAGGGCAGACCGTGCCCGACTTTAAGGATTGCGAGCTGACCGTTGCAGACAAGTGGATACTTTCCAAACTCAACGGCGCGGTGGCGGCGGTTACCGCCAATATGGATAAGTACGAGATGGGGCTGGCGTGCGCGTCGCTTTACGACTTCGTGTGGAGCGACTTCTGCGACTGGTACATAGAGCTTGTAAAACCCGTGCTTTACGGCGGAGACGAGGGCAAAAAGGCGTCCGCGCTCGGAGTTTTGGTTTACGTGCTCAAAAACACGCTTAAACTCCTGCACCCGTTCGTGCCGTTCATAACCGAAGAAATTTACCAAAACCTGCCCAACCCCGACGGCAGCATTATGGTTTCGGCTTTCCCCAAGTACGACGAGAATCTCGCCTTTGCGGACGAGGCGCGCAGTATGGAAGGCGTTATGGAAGTTATCAAAACGGTGAGAAACGTAAAGGCGCAGGTAGGCGCGGCACCTTCCAAAAAAGTGCAGCTTTTCGTTTCCGCGGGCGAATTCAAGGGAGTTTTGGACGCTTGCCGCGTGTACGTTGAGAGGCTTGCGGGAGTAAGCGAAATAATCTTCGTTTCCGGCAAGGACGCGGTAGAGGGCAAGGTCGTTTCTCAGGTGCTTGCCGATTGCGAGTTGTACATTCCGCTCGGCGAACTCGTCGATACCGAAAAGGAGATTGCGAGGCTGAAAGCCGAACTCGAAAAGACGGACGCGGAAATAGCAAGGGCTAACGCAAAACTCAACAATCAGGGCTTTGTGGCAAAGGCGCCGCAGGCTCTTATAGACGGGGAAAAGGAAAAACTTGTTAAATATGCGGAGATGAGGGAAAAGATCCTCGCTCAGCTTAACGAATTTATGGATTAGGAGTGATTTTTTGAAGAATAATAAATCTTTGAAGATACGTTTTTTGGGCGGCCTCGGCGAAATAGGCAAAAATATGACCGCCCTCGAATACGGCAAAGACATAATAGTAATAGACGCCGGCGTGGCATTCCCGACGGACGATATGCCGGGGATAGATCTGGTCATACCCGATACCACCTACCTCGTGCAGAACAAGGACAGGGTGCGCGGCATTATTTTGACGCACGGTCACGAGGACCATATAGGCGGATTGCCGTTTTTATTGAAGGAGGTCAACGCCCCCGTTTTCGGCACCAAGCTCGCGCTTACGCTCGCCGAAAATAAAATGTACGAAAACCATATTACCAATTACAGTTTCAACAGCGTAAAGCCTTCAAGCACGGTCAAGCTGGGGTGTTTTTCGGTGGAGTTCATTCACGTAAACCACTCTATACCGGGCGCGGTCGCGCTGTCCATCACCACGCCCGTGGGCGTAATTTTCCACTCGGGCGACTTTAAGGTCGATTTGACGCCCATCAGCGGCGACATTATAGACATAACCCGCATTTCCGAAATAGGCAAAAAGGGCGTTTTGCTGTTGATGTGCGAGTCCACCAACGTCGAGCGCCCCGGCTACACCATGAGCGAGAGCGTGGTCGGCGAAACGCTGGATAAACTGTTTGCCGAAAACTTTCGGCACCATTTCTCCGAAAATGAGAACTATTACGGTCATAATAATAGTTGAAACAAAAGCAAACTTTTCGCCTATTGCCGATATAATTATGACTGTGGCTATACTTGATGCGGCGTTGTTTACAAGGTTGT
>CAJOMS010000160.1 GCA_905235795.1 uncultured Clostridia bacterium
GGTTATCTGGAACGGCCCCATGGGCGTGTTCGAAAACCCCACTTTGGCAAAGGGTACCATTGCCGTTGCAAAGGCGCTTGCCGAGGCTACAGACGCTACCACCATTATAGGCGGCGGCGACAGCGCGGCTGCAGTAACGCAACTTGGCTTTGCCGATAAAATGACGCACATTTCCACCGGCGGCGGCGCTTCGCTCGAACTGTTCGAAGGCAAAGTTCTGCCCGGCATCGCGTGCCTTAACGAAAAAAATTAATTTCTTTTCAGGAGATTTGATATTATGAGAAAACCTATTATTGCAGGAAACTGGAAAATGAATAAGACCGCAAAAGAGGCGGTCGAACTCGTAAACGAACTTAAACCCCTCGTAAAAGACGCCGAGTGCGACGTTGTGGTTTGCGTTCCTTTCACCGATATTTACGCCGTTGCCGAAGCCGTTAAGGGCACCAACATTCACCTCGGCGCGCAGAACGTTCACTTTGCCGAAAAAGGCGCTTACACCGGCGAGATTTCCGCTGACATGCTTTTGGAGGCGGGCGTAGAGTACGTTATTATCGGCCACAGCGAAAGAAGACAGTATTTCGGCGAGACCGACGAAACCGTAAACAAGCGCACGTTGACAGCTCTCGAAAAGGGCTTAAAGCCCATAGTTTGCGTGGGCGAGTCGTTAGAGCAACGCGAGACCGGCAAGACCGAAGAAGTGCTTAAAGAACAAGTTGTAAACGGACTTAAAAATATAGACGACATAACCAAAGTCGTCATCGCTTACGAGCCCATCTGGGCTATCGGCACGGGCAAGACCGCAACCGCCGAACAGGCTAACGAAACCATCGGCTTTATCAGAAAGACCGTTGCCGAAAACTTCTGCCCCAAATGCGCGGAAAAAGTACGCATTCAATACGGCGGCAGCATGAACGCAAAGAACGCTCACGAACTTATGAGCATGCCCGAGATCGACGGCGGACTTATCGGCGGAGCTTCTCTCAAGGCGGAAGATTTCTCTATAGTCGTAAAAATGTAATCTTTAAAACGCGGAGAGCAAACCGCTTAGCCGCGTTTTTTCGGGAGATGTAATTATGAATATGAAAACGAGGCCGGTTTGCCTGTTTATTATGGACGGGTACGGCATCAACGAAGATAAAAACGGAAACGCAATTTATATTTCCGGCAGCCCTAATATAAAGTATTATACCGAAAACTATCCGCACGCACAGCTCGGCGCAAGCGGCCTTAACGTCGGCTTGCCCGACGGACAGATGGGCAACAGCGAGGTTGGGCACCTTAACATAGGCGCGGGCAGAATCGTCTATCAGGAGCTGACGCGCATAACCAAGGAGATAGAGGACGGGGACTTCTTTAAAAATCCCGAACTCAACGCCGCTATAGATAATGCTATTGCAAACGGCAAGAAGATTCACCTTTTCGGTCTTTTATCCAACGGCGGCGTGCACAGCCACAACACGCATTTGTACGCTCTGCTCGAATTATGCAAACAAAAGGGCGCTAAGGACGTTTACGTGCATTGCTTTATGGACGGGAGAGACGTTTCGCCCACTTCCGGCGCCGACTTCGTAGCCGCGCTCGAAAACGAGATGAAACGCATAGGTTGCGGCAAGGTGGCTTCGGTCTGCGGCAGATATTACGCAATGGATAGAGATAACCGTTGGGAAAGGGTAGAAAAAGCTTACGATATGCTGACCGTGGGCACGGGCGTCCATGCGGAAAACGCCGTGCAGGCAATAAAGGAAAGCTACGACGGTGGAGTTACCGACGAGTTTATTTTGCCTACCAACGTCTGCGAAAACGGCAAGCCCGTAGGCCTTATCGAAAAGGGCGATTCCATTATATTTTTCAATTTCCGCCCCGACCGTGCGCGTGAGATCACGCGTGCGTTCAGCGAGCCGGAATTCAGCGGTTTTGTGAGAAAAACGGGGTTTTTGGATCCCAAATACGTATGCTTTACGCGGTACGACGCAACATTTACAAACGTTGCCATAGCCTTTAAACCGCAAAGTTTGAAAAATACGCTCGGCGAATATTTATCGCAAAAGGGCTACACCCAGCTGCGCATTGCCGAAACCGAAAAGTACGCGCACGTAACCTTCTTTTTCAACGG
>CAJOMS010000161.1 GCA_905235795.1 uncultured Clostridia bacterium
GATTGCCTACGATAAGAACTTTTTTCACTCCGCTCCACCATCCGTTTCTATAAGTGCCGCCGCCTCTTTGCCCATGGCGACGGTTACGCCGTTTACGCCCACCACGACGCCGCGCGAAAAATGCACCGAGCAAAGGACGGTAACTTTTTCGCCTACGAAAAGCCCCATTGTAAAAAGCCGACGGACGAAATTTGCGTCGCCGTTGATTTCGGTGATCGTCGCCATACGCCCGACGGGGATATCGGTTAATTTCACGTTTTATTTTATGTGCCGCGCAGACGCTTTATGAAAAGCAACGGCAAAACGCCTTGATTTTGAGCGGAAAAATTAGTACAAGTGCCGTATTTCTCACGTTAAACGCATTTTTTCCATTTTAAAAACCGCCGGCAACGGTGCGTTGCGGGCGGTTTGATTTACTTGCAATTTTATTTCATTTATTAGATTCTCGCTGCTGTTTCACGAAGTCGTGAAGTTCTTCCGCCGCAAGATGCAGCTTGGTAGCGCAGTTGGGCGAATTGAGCGGGTACACATAATAGGTATCTTTGGGGGCGCAAAATTCTACGCAATCACCCCTGCCTTTGAAGTCGTACTCTACGTGGCAAGAGTAATTTTCGGAGGTGTCGCGAGAGAATTGTATCGTTTCGCCGCTGTCGAGAGTGCCGGTTATGGACATGCCGTCGTAACCCTGCGTGAAAGTTACGTTGCCGAGCGGCACCCAGCCTTCGCGCGCGGACTTTATAAGCTCTAAACGGGCGACGTCCTTAAAGGAATAATTGCCGCTGCGGACTTCTTCACGGACGGTCTGCCTCTCCCAACGGTACCAATCGGGCACGTGGTTAAAGGTATCCTCTCCGTTGGTGCAATGCAGGCGGCCGTACACATCCATTTTCCAGCGGGAGCCGCACTCCTCGCACCAAAGCTCGGAAAAGGCGCTGTTCATTTTAAACTCCGTATTGCAATGCGGGCAACGGTAAAGCACCTTGTGCAGATTGTTTGCGCGATACTTTGATTTTATCTCTATTCGATTTTTATACTGCCATTCGTACTGATCGTAAGAAAACATTTTTTCTATGCGGGCTTGTATCTCCTCTGCGGGGAGAGTTTCCGCCTCTTGCCTCGTTACGACCTGAGTGAACACGGCGGATACGGGCACTTTGCGCTTATGAGCGACGTCCCACTGCGGATCGAGCAGAAAATTGCCGTATTCTATAAGTACCACCACCGGGCATTTTGCCGCCTTTACGAGTTTGCCCAGAGCTTTATCCAACCTTTCGGGCACGCCGCAAATAGACCAGCGAGCCTCCGGATAGATGGTTACGATACCTTTTTTTTGAGTTAAAATCTTTAAAATGTTGCGGGCGGTGGAAATTTCGTTGGTGAATTTCCTTTTGCAGATCATGCCTATATTTTTGGATACGCCTTGGCGCCCGACAAAACCGTCCAGCGCGACCACCCAGTTTACGGGGTGCGGAAACGTAGCTTTTAAAAGTATAGGAAAATCTATCATACTGCCGTGGTTTGACAGCACGAGATAGGGAGGTTTGAGCCCCTCGCAATTAACTTTGGTTATATTGCCGCCCACGGATAAAAGCTGAAAAGAACTTAAAATTCTTTCCGTAATATTCCAAAAGGCGTTCGGCTTTTTGACGGTCAAGTCGAACGGTTGTTTGTTACCCATATAAATATATTCCCCTAATTTTATATTCCCATTTATTAAAACGCAGGTTTAAACGGGCAGCCCGTCAACCTACTTCCTCTATTGTGTGCGCGATGAAGCTCATGTGGTCGCCCGCACGCTCGAGGTTAGATACGAGGTTTATATACACGCTGCTGATCGCCGCCTTACATTCGCCGCGATTGAGCCTATCTATGAGCCTATCTATATGATCGGAAATAAGCTTTCGGCGCATATTGTCGAGAGATTCTTCCTTTTCGTCGACGAGCGGAATAAGCGTTCTGTCCTTAGTCAGACGGGCTTGTTTTGCGAGGTCGAAAAGTTCGGTCAGCCTTGCGAACATCTCTTGCAGAGATTCTACCACGCCTTCGGAAAATACTATATCTTCACGAAGTTCTCTGTTGGTGTACTTGGTGAAGTTATCGGCTATTTCGGACAACCTTATTATATCGGATATGTTGCTATGCAGGATGGAAACGCGCTTTTCGTCGTTTACCGTCAGGTCGGAGGACGAAATCAAAACGAGGTAGTCGGTAAGCGTTTTGGATAGGTCGTTGACATGAGAATTTTTGGTTATAACGTCGTCGTTAAGATCGGAATTTCGAGTAACAAACCCCGTAAATCCCACGTTAAGCGCATCCATGGCTATATCCGCAATACGCATTGCCTCCTTGTTGCCCTGCTCTATAGCTACGGTAGGCGCGGACAGAAAACGGGGATCGATAAAGCTCTCGTCCGCGGGGGATTTGCCGTCCTTTATTATCACTTTGGAAAGCCATACCAAACCGTTTATGAAAGGGAGGAATATTGCAGTGTTTATCACGTTGGTTGCCGTGTGGAACATAGCTATCTGCGTGGCGGGATTTTCGAACCAGCGTGCGAACGTATCTTCCATAAACGTAGGCCATAGCAATAACAGCGTGGTAAATATGACCGCGCCGAAAACGTTGAACATTATGTTTATTAGGCTTGCGCGTTTTGCATCGGTGCCTGCGTCCAACGACGATAAAAACGCCGTTGCGCACGAGCCTATGTTAGAACCGAGCACTATAAACAGGGCCGCGTTGCCGCCGTTGCCTATCGTAAGCCCATTCGCCGCCATGGATATTACTATGGTAGTTACGACGGAACTGCTCTGCACGAGCGCGGTGAACACTATGCCTATAAGCAACAGTAAAAACGGATTGTTTATCTGAGAGAGAACGTACATTACTTCTTCGCTCTCTTTTACGAAGCTCATCGCGTCTGACATAACACTCAAGCCGACGAATATAAGCCCCAAACCGCCTAAAGCCAAGCCTGCCGATTTGACCTTTTTCTTTTTGGCGAACATATATATCATCATGCCTATAAAAGTCAAACCCACGGCGTAAACGGAAAAGCTGAACGACTGCAACGCCGCTATCTGCGCGGTGATGGTGGTGCCTATTTTCGAGCCCATTATAAAGGCGGTGGCTTGATACAAAGTCATCATTCCGGCGTTGACAAAACCTACCACCATAACCGTGGTAAGACCGGAACTTTGAACTATAGCCGTTGCCGCTGCGCCTATGCCTATGCCTACGACCGGGTTTTTGGACGTCTTTTGAAAGAGTGCCTTTAAGCGACGATTCGTTAGCTTTTCCATATTGTCGGAAAGCTCCTTTACGCCGAATAAAAACGCGCCAAGCCCGCCGAAGAGCATAAAGAAACATTCTAAATACTCAACTAATGTCATTATATCCTCAAATAATAAATTTAGCTTATTTTAAAAAATCGGCCGAATTTATCGACCGATAAATAATTATTTGATAACTTCAAGCCCGCCGAGGTAAGGTCTTAAAACTTCCGGCACCGTTATAGAGCCGTCGGCGTTTTGGTACTGCTCGACTATTGCGGGAAGGACGCGGCTCGTAGCCAAGCCTGAACCGTTGAGCGTGTGGAGATATTGCGGTTTACCCGTTTTTGAATCCCTGTAACGCGTATTGTTTCTTCTTGCTTGATAATCGTTTGCGTTTGAAACAGAGCTTACTTCCTTATATATGCCCATAGAAGGAATCCAGACTTCGATGTCGTACGTCCTTGCCATGGACGCAGAACAGTCGCCCGCGGCGAGTTTTGAAAGGCGGAAGTGCAAGCCGAGTTTTTCCATGAGTGAACAAGCTTTGCCGACGAGTTCTTCAAACGCCTGCATGGACTTGTCCGGATGAGCGTACTGGACCATTTCCACTTTATT
>CAJOMS010000162.1:0-2041 GCA_905235795.1 uncultured Clostridia bacterium
GAAAAACCCCCTTTTTCAAGCGTAAAACGAGTATATTCTCATCTTCACCCGCAATTTTAAAATCGAGGTCTTCGCCGTCGCAACGGCAGGAAAGTATTTGCGTGTAGCCGTAATTTTTGCCGTTGGGGTAGGCTTCGGCGGCTCGTTCGGCAGGGCAAGGGGCGAGCGCGGCGCCCTCTCTGAAAGCGTTTGCAAACAGGTTGAATTTAAGTTCTTTAATTTCAGTTTCCGTATCGTTAAAATAATTTACCGTCATCTCGGCGTTTACGGAAAAATCGTCTGAAATTTCCGCGCGAATTGTATAAACGGTGTTTTCGCCTTGTTTTTTCTGCGTGCATGCCGCGAGGGAAAAGGTGGCGGCAATAAGCGTTAATACGAGCAAAAAGGATAATTTTTTCATAAAATACCTCCAAAGTACACTATGCTCGTCCTCGGACTTTTATGCAACGGAAAAATTGACGGGGTTTTAAAAAATTGCCCGTTATCATAAATTTAACATAAAAAGTTGCAATTTTACGTTGCACATGGTATAATAATAATCTATTCATATTAATATAGTAATTTCGAAGGAGTTATTTATGGAAGATCCTCTCCCTGCGACTGCGAATCTTTACACCCTGCTTGCCGCAGGAAACGGCGGTTATGCCGTTAAAATAACGGCAATAGTTTTTCTCATTCTTTTATCCGCGCTTTTTTCTTCGATAGAAACCGCGTATACCTGCGTAAACCGCATAAAGCTGAAAGGGTATGCGGCAGAAGGCAAAAAACGTGCGGAACTTTCCTTGCGATTGGTCGATAAGTACGATATGGTGCTATACGCCATGCTTATAGGCAACAACATCGTAAACATAGCGGCGGCGTCAATATCCGCCTTGCTGTTTATAGATATAGTAGGGGGCAATCAAAGCCTCGGTTCTACTATTTCAACCGTAGCTTTAACGTTGATTTTGCTTATTTTCGGCGAGATAACCCCAAAAACCATTGCAAAAATGGTGCCTGAACAATTCTGCATGGCGACATGCCACTTTACTTACGGGGCAATGATAGTTTTGAAACCCGTTTGCAAATTGTTTGAACTTTGGAAGAAACTTATTTTAAAAATATTCAAATTCAGCCCCGATGAAGGAATAACCGAGCAAGAGCTCATAACCATCGTCGAGGAGGCGGGGGACGACGGCAGTTTTGACGACGACGAAACGCACCTGATCCGCTCCGCAATAGAGTTCAACGACCTCGACGTGGAAGATATACTCGTTCCACGCGTAAACGTTATCGCCATTGAAAAGAATACTTCAATGGAAGATATACGCGCGCTGTTTGCCGAACATTCATTTTCGCGTATGCCCGTTTACGAGGAGAATATCGACCATATTATCGGCATGTTGCACGAAAAAGACTTTTTCACTGCGCTTTCGCGCGGGGAGACAAACGTAAGCGGCTATATAACGCAAATTGCCCTTGCTACCGAGCACATGAAGATTTCCACGCTGTTAAAGAGCCTGCAAAAGCAAAAGATACACATGGCGGTAGTTGTAGACGAGTACGGCGGCACCTGCGGAATAGTTACCCTCGAAGATATTCTGGAAGAGCTCGTCGGCGAAATTTGGGACGAACACGACGAAGTCGTAAACTATTTCGAAAAGGTTTCCGACACGGTCTATATAGTTGACGGCAACGCCGAAATAGACGACTTTTTCGAGCTGTTTTCGATAGAGGACGACGAATTGGACGAGTGCGACGCGAACACCGTCGGCGGCTGGGTGTGCGAAAAGCTTGAAGACATCCCGCACGAGAACGACTCTTTCGATTATAAAAATCTTAAGATAACCGTACTGAAAACGGATCAGACGAGAGTGCTTTCCGTGCGGATCGAAATTTTGCCTGAAGTAGCCGAGGAAGAATGATATTCTTCGGCAAAATAATGCGCAAAAACGGCTTTTAACGCCAAAATAAAATATGCGCGAATTTCGGAGGTTTTTTGTGTAAGCAAAAACTTGCGGAAAAGTTGCAGGTATTAGATAAACTTAAAATTAATGGAAAA
>CAJOMS010000162.1:2048-3744 GCA_905235795.1 uncultured Clostridia bacterium
TAACAACTCGCGCCGCCTCATTTCGTTATTTAAGAAAAATTTGTTTCGATTACCGTGCAATTATATTTAAGCGGGGCATATTATTTGCTTAAACCGCATTATTTAACGTAGCCGCTTATTTGCAGCCGCCGCCGTAGCCTATGCCCATACCGTTTCCGCCTTTGTTGTTACAGCAGCAGAACCATACGAGAAGCAACGGGAGCAGACATTCGCAATTGCAAAGTTTGTCGAATATCCTGTTTACCGTGCCGCCGCAGCTGCACAGAATAAGAAGTATGATAAGGATCCAAAGGCATCCGTTGTCGCCGCAGCATCCGTATTGATTGTTCATATTCATCATTTTAGTGTTTCCTCCGTATTTCAGATAACGGAAAGGTAAGTTATGTAAGTTCTTTCGCTCCCATCCGTTTCTACTTTATTGTACTCTGCCGGGGCTTAAAAAGTTACAATTTCCGAGGGAAATAAAGTTGAGAATATTCAAACGGTTGCAAAAATATACCGTGTGTGTTAAAATATTGTCGCAGGCACCCTTTGGGGCTTGACTTTTTAAACTTCATATCATACGGTAATTTTGTTTTACAACAGATATCCTTTGTGAATTTGATTGGAGGAACAGATTATGAAAAAAAAGACTATTTCCGCACGTAATATCGCAATGTTCGCGGTGCTGGTGGCGCTCATTATCGTTTTGCAGTTGTTTGCAAGCGGCATTAAAATAGCCGGCATACCGATTAACTTCACGCTCGTGCCCATCGTGCTGGGGGCTATACTTTTAGGCCCTTTGTACGGCGCGGCGCTCGGCGTGATTTGCGGCTTGATAATTTTCATCGTAGGCGCCGTGGGGACGGATATGTTCACATTTATTCTGATAAGCGATCACCCCATCCTTACGTTTTTTCTATGCATATTGAAAACGGGCGTGGCGGGGCTCGTTGCGGGCTTGCTTTACGACGTTATAGCGCGTAAAAACAGCGTTGTCGCCACTTTCGTGGCCGCGGGGCTCGTCCCCGTAATCAACACGGGCATTTTCATTATAGGCGCGCTTATGATGTCCGGCACGCTCAAGGCGAATTTCGTTCAAGACGGGCAGACCGTGCTGTATTTCCTCGTTATCGGTTGCGCGGGCGTTAATTTTTTAGTGGAATTCGCCATCAATTTAATATTTGCCCCCGCCATTGCAAGCGTGGTAAAAATCGTTGAAAAACGTGCGTTTTAGGAGACTTATTTAAAAATGATACTTGTTATAGACGTTGGGAATACCAACATAAAATACGGCGTGTACGACGGCGATACCTTGCGCGCGAGTTTCCGCGTAACCTCTGCCAAAAAGAGCACTTCCGACGAGTACGGCGCCACGCTTTTGAACTTGCTTGCAAGCAAGGGGATCGAAAGCCGCGATATAACCGGCGTGATACTTGCGTCCGTTATACCCGCGCTCAATTACACGATTTGCCACATGTGCGAATTCTTTTTCGGCATAAAGCCCATGGTGGTGGGGCCGGGCATTAAAACCGGCTTGAACCTTCAGGTGAGCGACAGCCGCGAAGTCGGGGCGGACAGAATTGTAAACAGCGTAGCCGCCTACAAAAAATACGGCGGCCCGTGCGTCGTAATAGATTTCGGCACGGCTACCACTTTTAACGTTATAACCGGCGACGGCAAGCTGATAGGCGGGGTTATCGCCCCCGGAATAAAG
>CAJOMS010000162.1:3760-5559 GCA_905235795.1 uncultured Clostridia bacterium
GAATCCCTCGTCCACGGCACGGCTCAACTGCCGGATATAGAGCTTACTTTCCCGGGAAAGGCAATTTGTACCGACACCGTAACGAATATGCAGGCGGGGCTTTTATACGGCTTTGCGGGGCTTGTGGAGCGTTTGGTGGCTATGATAAAGGCGGAACTGAACTGCGGCGACGTAAAGGTGATAGCTACGGGCGGCATGGGCGAGTTTATTTCAAAAGAGGCGACTTGTATTGACATGGTGGACAGAAAACTCACGCTGGAAGGCTTGAAGATGATTTACGACATGAACAATCGGGGTTAAATATGGCTGAATTGATTACCGAATATATCTTACCCGTAAGGATTTTTGAAAAAAGCGAAAACGTTTACGGAGAAGACGCGCTTTTAAAAGCTAAATACAAACAGATAGGTTTAAGTGAAACGGAACTGTGCCACGTAAAGGGAAAGGGGCACTTGGTTTTGGATTTCGGCAAAGAATATCACGGCGGGGCGAGGATACTTACGTTTAAAGTCGCAGGCGGCAATGGGGCAAACGTGCGTTTGCGCTTTGGAGAATCCGTTACCGAAACGCGCGCGGAACTCGGCGAGCGCGGGGCTTGCAACGACCATTCTTTAAGAGATATCGTAACTCAGCTCGTTTCGTATTCGGATATGACGTTTGCTCAAACGGGTTTCCGCTTTTTGCGCATAGATTTTTTGGACGATGCAGACGTGTATCTTAAAAACGTGTATTGCGCGTTTACGCACAGAGAATTTCCCGCGGCTAAGCCCTTCGATTCGGGCGACGAACGCATAAACGAGATATTTGCCACGGCAAAACGCACGATAGATATGTGTTGCCAGCAATATATATGGGACGGGATCAAGCGCGACCGCCTCGTGTGGATAGGGGATATGCACCCCGAAACCCTTGCGCTTACCGCGATTTACGGAAGATGTAAAATTATTGAAGATTCGCTTGATTTTGCCACTTCTCAAACGCCGCTTGGCAAATGGATGAACGGTATGCCCATGTATTCGGTATGGTGGCTTATAATAATGGCTGATTACTGCAAATTAGCGGGCGCGGAAGATTACGTTTTGAAATATAAGGACTATATTTCCGGCTTGTTGACGCAGATAGACGGCTGCGTGAAGGATGACGGAGAGCTTGATTTCCCCGCGTATTTCGTGGATTGGCCCACGCATGAACAGCCCGACGAGCTTGCCGGATGCAGAGCTATTTTAATATATATGGCGAATAAGATGCCCGAACTTTGCCGCGTAACAGGCATAAGCGACGGGGTAGCGCTTTCCTTAAAAAACAAGCTTTTAAAACGGCCTATAACCGTAACTCACGCAAAACAGGTGGCTGCGCTTAAATATTTTGCGCTGGGCGAATTGCCCGAAGAAGACGTTGCGCTTATTCTTAAAGGCGGGGCGGCGGGCGTTTCCACGTTTATGAGCTATTATATTTTAAAGGCGGTTGCGGAGAACGCGTCCGCAGAGCAAGCCATAGAGATAATGCGCGAGTATTACGGAGCCATGCTCGATAAGGGCGCTACCACGTTTTTTGAAGATTTCGATATGGAATGGGTAGAAAACTCCTGTCGTTTGGACGAATACCCCAAGCCCGGACAACGCGATATACACGGGGATTTCGGCAAATATTGCTATAAAGGGTTCCGCCACAGCTTTTGCCACGGTTGGAGCGCGGGCGTTATTCGCTTCCTTTACGAGTACGCAAATAAGCTGTAAAAAAGCACGAAAAAATAAAAAATTTTATTAAACAAACTGTTAAATAAAAGGGCGGCGCGAGTT
>CAJOMS010000163.1 GCA_905235795.1 uncultured Clostridia bacterium
AATAGAGTTTGCGCGCAACGCGTTGGGCTATGCCGATGCAAACTCGCGCGAATTCGACCCACAGGGGCAGCATTGCGTTATAGACCTGATGCTCGATCAATACGGCGTACAAATGGGCGGAACGATGCGTTTGGGCGCCTATCCCTGCGCCGTAAAAGCAGGCAGCATGCTCCACGCAATGTACGGGGCGGATTTGATAAAAGAAAGGCATCGCCACCGTTTTGAATTTAACAACGAATATCGCTCCGCGTTTGAAGATGCGGGTATGGTTTTCAGCGGAACTTCGCCCGACGATAAACTCGTTGAAGTTATAGAATATCCCGCAAACGATTTTTACATAGGCGTACAATTCCACCCGGAATTTTTGTCGAGACCTAATCGTCCGCATCCGATATTTTTGCAATTCATAAAAAAATCGCTCGAACATAAAAACAAATAACAAAAGCGAACAAACGGACATACTTAATATATAAATAAGTTGTGTTATATTTAAATTTTAAAACATACTAAAGACGGTGAAATATGGAAAGAGGGGCAGGAATATTAATGCCGATATCGGCATTGCCATGTAAATACGGTATAGGTTCGTTGGGCGAAGGCGCCTATCGTTTCGTTGATTTTTTACGGATATCCGGTCAAAAATACTGGCAGGTATTGCCCCTTGTTCAAACGGGGTACGGAGATTCTCCCTATCAAAGCGTTTCAGACGCTTCCGGCAACCCGTATTTTATCGACGTAGAGGAGCTGCATAAAGATGGCCTTTTAACCAAGAGAGAGCTGCAGGAAGAAATCGAAAAATCCCCGCGCATAGATTACGGCAGGCTTTACGAAACGCGCTACCCTCTGCTGAGAAAGGCTTTTTCGAGGTTTGACGTTGAAAACGCCGAATTCGTAAAGTGGTGCAAGAGCGGCAAATATACCGATTACGCGTGCTTTATGGCGCTTAAACAAAAATACAACGCCCCGTTTTACGAATGGCCGGAAGAATTTAAATTTCGCGACGCTCCGGCATTAAAACAGTATATAAAAGAGAATAAAAACGAAATTTTGTTTTGGCAGTTTCTTCAATTTGAATTTTATCGGCAATGGAAGAAACTTAAAACTTACGCAAATTCAAAAGGAATCAAAATCATAGGCGACTTGCCTCTGTACGTTTCCGCAGACAGCGTCGACGTGTGGACAAATCCCTCGCTTTTTATGTTGGACGCCGAGTTGCACCCGCAAAAGGTGGCGGGCGTTCCGCCCGATTATTTTTGTCAAGACGGGCAACTTTGGGGCAATCCCGTTTACGATTATCGCGCACACTCGCAGGAAGGGTACGTTTGGTGGCAAAGTCGGCTTAAACACGCACTTACTAATTTTGATTACGTTCGCATAGACCATTTCCGCGGGCTTGATCGTTTTTGGGCGATAGACGCAACCGCCCCCAACGCGCGCGACGGAGAGTGGATGCCCGCTCCCGGGGAAGATATTTTATCAACCGTAGATACGTCTGCAATAATTGCCGAAGATTTAGGCACTATAGACGACGGCGTGCGCGCGCTACTGGCGAAAACGGGCTTACCCAACATGAAGGTGTTGCAGTTTGCCTTCGGCGGAGATAATACCAACCCGTATCTGCCGTGGAACGTCGATGAAAACAGCGTTTTTTATACCGGCACGCACGATAATGACACCGTACTCGGTTTTTTGGAGAGTGCGTCTCCGTCCTTCCGTGCAACAATTCTCGATCAGCTTAACGATTGTTTGAATTACCTCGATATTCACAAGGAAATAAAGGGTAAATATGCTATGGTAGACTTATTTATAGACGTAGTTTACGCCTCCCGTGCGAACGTGGCTATTATCCCCTTGCACGACGTTTTGGCTCTCTATAGCGAATACCGTATCAATACCCCCGGAACTATAGGTAATTGGCAGGTAAGATACACTAAACGCGCGTTGACTGACACCGCCGCCGCCCTTTTAAAAAGGAAAGTTCGCCGTTTTGAAAGATAATTCTCTCAA
>CAJOMS010000164.1:0-2663 GCA_905235795.1 uncultured Clostridia bacterium
TATCATCAAGAGTAAGTACTATTACGTCTATCCCAACGATGTCATCTACGTCAGTCGAGCACCCGGAAGTTTCTATAAAGTAAGCAATTATAGCAGTTTTGTGGCAATTATTACCTCCTCACTCTCACTGTTGATTGCAGTACTCAACTATACCACTTTATTCCATGGTATGAGAGGTATAAGTGAGTTTTTAGGTGGAACATACAGCACTAATCCTTCCGCTTACGTTGCAGACGGCTATGTGGCTGTTGAAAACGCTGACAGCACTTGGACGGTTAAGCAAGCAGTTATTTCAAGCGATTTTTATGATGATAATGCTTGGACTACTTTGTATTTCGCTTCATTAGAAGACGCTTTTGCGGCGTCAAAAGCATCTAAAGTCGCTGGTACAGGCAGCTTAGAATTACATCTGCTTTGCGACCTTGAAGTCGATACGGTATTTGCTTTGGCTGAGGTGGGAGAGACATATGTTTCTGATCTTTACTTAGATGGATATACTCTTTCCGGGAATTTATATTTGAACGGCACAACATTATCTTTATATGATGGAACCGTCACTGCAAATATTGTTTTGAATGATGTAACAAAAGGCATCACTACCCAAAACTGCGCATTGTATTTGGGCTGTGATGAAGACTACGATTATGGCGATTGTCATCCTGTAAACGCAACAGGAGAAATAACGCTAAATGGATCTGAAAGTTCATTACATATCGAACTCGGAAGTTCGGCTGAAGATATAGCAAATAATGGTGGGCAAATCATCAATAATTAAAACACCTGACAAAAAACGGTAATTTAGCCCAAAGCAAAACAAAAAAATGTATAACACGTGCCGCCTGCCTTTTGACATTGGGGCGGGCGGTAAATTGAACTTAACTCCAAACAAAAAAATCGAGAAATTTTTCTCGATTTTTTTGCTAGACCGGAAATAAAAACGTAATTTTTACTCTAAAATAATTTCTTAAATACTACGCAAATTTTGTGGTAAAATAAAATTTTTTATGATAATATAAGAGTAAGGAGTTTAATATGAAAACTATTTATCTGGCAGGCGGCTGCTTTTGGGGCGTTCAGCACTTTATCGACAGCGCAAATGGCGTTAAAGAAACTGTGGTAGGATACGCCAACGGCAATACGGAAAACCCGTCTTACGAACAAGTAAGATATTTCGGAACAGGTCACGCCGAAACGTGTAAAGTCGTTTATGACGAAACCGTTTTGCCGCTACGTTCAATAATTAAAAGATTTTTGGAAGTTATCGATCCGTTTTCGGTAAACAAGCAAGGCGGCGACGAAGGAATACAGTACCGCTCAGGTATATACTACGTCGATAACGACGATATCCCCGTAATAAATGCGGAAATTGAAAAAGTCGAAAACAGAGAGCACAGAAAATGCGCGGTGGAAGTCTTGCCGCTCGCTAATTTTTACAGCGCTGAAGAATACCACCAAAAATACCTCGAAAAAAATCCGAACGGCTATTGCCATATTTTATCAAAATTTTGAAATATTCCGAATAAAAATAAACAATTGACAAATTCATCAAAATCCAGTATACTGTATATATAATAACTGATGAAAAGATGAAAAAAGTTGTTAAATTTCACCATTATTTAGCTTTTGGTGCGGAAAAATTCATAGGGTTTATTTATACCAGACTGTTTATGGGGTATCGGTGCAAGGAAAAGTATCGTATCAAAAAGGACGAGAAAGTCGTGATTTTGGCTAATCATCAGACCGACTTGGATCCGTTTTGCGTGATGTCGCTCGTAAACAAGCCTATATTTCCCGTTGCAACTGATAACATTTTTTCGGGCAAATTCAAAGGCAGATTATTTGATTGGTTCGGAGTTATTCCCAAAAAGAAAGGCTCCGTCGATATAAAGACGGTAATGAAGATGACCGCAACGCTTAATGGCGGCGGCTCCTTGCTTCTTTTTCCCGAAGGCAACAGAACGTATGCCGAGTTTCAATATTATATAGCGCCGACGCTGGCAAAATTTATCAAGCGTTCGGGCGCAACGCTCATTCTTTTCAATCTGCACGGCGGCACAGGCATTTCCCCGCGCTTTAAGCGGAGTCTCAGAAGCGGTAGGTTCTACGGCAAGATAAAAGAAGTCATAACACCGCCTGAGTACGCCGAAATGGACGACGACGTACTGTTTAACAAAATTAAAGACGGCGTTCGGGTTTACGACAGCCGTTCGGGGGAAAATTTCAAAAGTTCTACCCGTGCCGAATACCTTGAACGTATGTTATTCGTCTGCCCCGTTTGCGGCAAAATGCAGACGATATATTCAAGTCGCCACGAAGTTTTCTGTAAAAATTGCGGCAGCCTTGCGGAGTTTACCGAAGACCTACACTTTAAACCGATACACGAAAAATTTACCTTTACCGAAATGATAGAGTGGTGGAATTTTCAGAAAAAGGCTATGCGCGATATACCGATTCGTAGCGGCGAAACCATATTTACAGATGACGGCGTAAAACTCTATTCTGCCAACCCGTATAAAAACAAAGTAAAACTCGCAAAAGGGACGCTATCCGTTACCGACAGTCAACTTATTTGCAAAGACAAAACCCTTGACGTTAAAAAAATATCGGGTGCGTCCGTCATATCCGGACGAAAACTCTCGTTCACTATTGACAAAAACGACTTT
>CAJOMS010000164.1:2668-4174 GCA_905235795.1 uncultured Clostridia bacterium
TGATAGTCGGCGATAAAAGGTTCAATCCGCTGAAATACGCTTTCCTTTTCAATAAACTCGATACGGAAATGCATAGCAGCGGTTCGGATAAATATTTTAATCTGGAACAAGAAACTAATGGATGCATGGAAATTTGATTTAACTCAATACGACAGCGTATGGAAACTTGTAGTAAACATTATTTTGCTACTCATTGCCTTGCTTGCAGGTAATGCAATCGGCAAGGCGATACCGTTTATGCGCAAGGCTTTTATTCCGAGCGCTCTGATCGGCGGACTTCTTCTCTTTCTCGCAAACTTGTTTTGCGATAAAGTGTTATCCTTTGAACTTATCGATCCGCGCATTATGCAGATAATAACCTATCACGCTTTGGGAATAGGCTTTATCGCAATGACGCTGAAATCGGTAGAAAAAGCAAGGGAAAAGCAAGGTCTGTACGCCTTGCAAAACGGGCTTTTAACCGGCGGAACGTATATGTTACAAGGGGTTGTCGGTCTTATTATTACGCTCGTTTTCTATTGGTTGGGCGCCGAAATATTTTACGATTCGGGCGTACTTCTGCCGCTCGGGTACGGACAAGGTCCCGGCAATGCGCTTACGTGGGATATAAACTTCGGAAGCTACGGTTTTGACGGGAACGGAAGTTTCGGGCTTACGATAGCGTCAATCGGCTTTATAGCGGCGTCGGTCGTTGGCGTCATTTACATAAACGTATTCAAGAAAAAAGGCGAAATACAGCCTCGCATAAAAAGTAACGAAAGGCAAGTCAGCGATTTCGAAGGTAGCAATGAAATTGAGGACAGCGAATCCGTCGATAAGACTTCGATACAAGTCGCCTTTGTTGCGCTTGCCTATGCGCTGGCGTTCTGTATAATGGTATTCTTCAAAAAAATATCCGATTGGACTAACGTTTCACTGTTTAACGACGTCGCCTGGGGATTCAACTTTATATGGGGCGTCATTACCGCAACCGCAATAAAAGCAGTCCTCAAATTGCTTAACAAGAAAAAAGTTGTCCGCAAAAAGTACGTGAACAACTATCAGATGGACCGTATTTCGGGCTTTGCGTTCGATATGATGATTATTGCAGGCGTTGCGGCAATCGATATTGAAGTAGTCGCAAAATACGCTTGGGTAATAGCGCTTCTCTGCGTTGTCGGCGCGGTAGTAACTTTCTTCTACGTCAGCATAATCTGCAAAAGGTGTTTCGGAAAATATCGGCACGAGGCATTTTTACTCAACTTCGGCACGCTGACCGGCACCGCAAGTAACGGCATGATTCTTTTAAGGGAGATAGATCCCAACTTCGAAACGCCCGTCGGAAGCATATACGTCTTGTCGCAATTCCCGGCAATGATAGCCGTTGCGCCTATGCTGCTTTTACTCAATATGAGCGCTAAAAGTCCGCAAAACTGCCTTATTACGCTCTGCATATTTGCAACGCTGTTCGTCTTATATACCGTTATTATTGCCTTAACATCACGAAAAAAAGCCGTAAAAGCTTAA